>DATEHG010000268.1:0-2419 GCA_035279705.1 Gemmatimonadales bacterium | reverse complement strand
GGCAGGGGGGCAGGGGGGCAGCGGGGCAGTGAGCGACTACTGTATCATTGATCTCGCGAGAGGGTAAGATCCAACTCCGTCATTCCCCGGCCCCGAGGATTCCGATGGTTTTTCGTCGCCTTCTGCCCGTCTTATCCGTCTTATCCGTCTTGTCTCTCTTACCCGCCCTGTCCGCCCCTCCGCTACTCCAGGCTCAATCCGAATCCAGCTCCCCCGTCGGCCGGATCGAGACGCCCCTCGGCGAGATTCTGGTCTACCTCTACCCCCAGACGCCGCACCACCGGGACAGCTTCATCAAGCTGGCCAAGGCGCATTACTGGGATTCGCTGACGTTCAATCGCGTGGTCAGGAATTTCGTGGTGCAGGGCGGCTGCCCGGACACGCCCGCGGGGTTCAAGGACAGCCCGTACAACCTCGCCCCGGAGTTCAGGCCCGAGCTGCGCCACGACTACGGCGTCTTCGCCGCCGGCCGCGACAACAATCCCCAGATGCTCTCGGCCGGCTGCCAGTTCTACATCGTGATCAACAAGGCCGGGGAACACCGGCTGGACGACAAGTACACGATCTACGGCAAGGTCATCAAGGGAATGGATGTGGCAGAGAAGATGGTGCTGCAACCGCAGGACTCGACCAACAAGCCGGATACGCCGATCGGACTCAAGGTTGACGTCATCTACCTGACGTCCGCGGAGCTCGCGAAGTACGGGGTCGTGCCGAAATAGGGGGAAGGCGAAAAGCGAAAGGCGAAAGGCGAAGGGCGAAAGGGGGTGCTGTTCCCGCTCCCCGCTCCCTGCTCCCTGCTCCCTGCTCCCTCTGTCCCGTACTGGCGCAAGCGCACTGAAACCCTAGGTTATCGCCGTCCTCTGCCAGCGAGCCGCCGCCCGTGAACACCCGCCGCCAGTTCCTGATCCAGGCCCCCGTCATCCTCGGCGCCATTGCCGGATGCAAGCCGAGTGACCAGACGCCCGCCGCGCCCGCGGCGAATCCGACGACGCCCGGCGCCCCGCCCACCTTCGGCACGGCGCCGGAGACGGGACCCGCCGTAAGTCCGGCCACCTTTGCCGAAGCCGAGAAGCTGATGCAGGTGACGCTGACGCCGGCGCAGCGGCAGATGGCGGCCACCAGCTGGCGGCGGTCGATGGCGGCGAACCTCGAGCGGCGCACGGGCCCGCGGAAGATCGCGCTCGAGGGCACGCTGGCGCCCGCGACGCGGTGGGATCCCGCGCTCCCGGGTATCGCGATCGGCCCCGCGGCCAGCCGGTTTGCCCGCAGTTCCGCGGATCCGGGTCCGTTGCCGTCGAGCGACGACGCGATCGCCTTTGCACCGGTCACGGCGCTCTCGCGGTGGATTCAGTTCAGGCAGCTCACATCGGAGCGCCTGACTTCGATCTACCTGGCGCGGATCGAGAAGTTCGATCCCAAGCTCCGCTGCATCATCACGCTGAACAAGGACGGGGCCCTTGCCGCCGCGCGCGCGGCGGACAAGGAGATTGCGGCCGGAAAATACCGCGGTCCGCTGCACGGCATCCCGTATGGCGTGAAGGACTTGCTCGATAGCGCGGGTATCGCCACGACCTGGGGCGCCGAGCCGTTCCGGAACCGGGTGCCGACCACCGACTCGGCGGTGGTGGCCCGGCTCAACGCGGCGGGGGGCGTCCTTCTCGCCAAGCTGGCGCTTGGTGCTTTGGCGCTGAACGACATCTGGTTCGGCGGGCAGACGATGAATCCATGGGTACTCGAGGAAGGCGCCAGCGGTTCGAGCTGTGGCCCGGGCGCCGCGACGGCCGCGGGCCTCGTCGGCTTCTCGATCGGGAGTGAGACCGGCGGCAGCATCGTGAGCCCCAGCATGCGCTGCGGCGTCACGGGGCTGCGGCCCACCTATGGTCGCGTCGCCCGCACCGGGGCAATGACGCTGTGCTGGTCGCTCGACAAACTGGGACCGATGACACGCTCGGTGGAAGACACCCTGCTCGTGCTGCAGGCTATTTCCGGCCCCGACGCCGGGGACGTGGCCAGCGTGCCGAGCAAGCTTGACTTCGATGCGACGCGCTCCGTGAAGGGACTGAAGGTGGGCTACATCCCGGCGTGGATGAAAGAGAGCCCGGCCACCGACGTCGACCGCGCCTCCATCGAGCAATTCAGCAAGCTGGGCATGATTCCGACAGAGGTGTCGCTACCCGACTGGCCGTACGACTCGCTCAACCTCGTGCTCTTCGCCGAGGGGGCGGCGGCGTTCGAGGAGCTGACGCTGAGCGGCCAGGCGGACCAGCTCAAGGTGCAGGTGCCCGACGCCTGGCCCAATCTCTTCCGGGAGGCGCGCTTCCTTTCCGCTGTGGACTTCGTCCAGGCCGACCGGCTGCGCCGCAAGGTGGCCACGGAAATGGCGCGGGTGATGTCGGAAGTGGATCTGCTGGTGGTG
>DATEHG010000267.1:0-13191 GCA_035279705.1 Gemmatimonadales bacterium | reverse complement strand
TCGAGGCGATCGAGGAACCAGGTCGCCAGTGCTTCGCAGGTGGGAGGAGTCCGGCCGGGCGCAAAGGCGGGGAGAGCGTCGTTGATCAGTTGCCCCTCGAGCGGCCCGGTGATCTCCTCGGCGAGGAGCCGATCGAGCACGGTGAGATCGAGGATCATGCCGGTCATGGGATCGAATGCTCCCTCGACGGTGACCGCGCAGTGATAGTCATGAAAATGGCCCGGGGCCTCGGCGCAGGCGCCGAACACCTTGCGGTTTTGTTCGACGCTCCACTCCGGCCGCCAGTAGCGGTGCGCGGCCCGGAACCGGCAGCTCCGGATCAGCCGGGTCCGCACGGCCGAAGGTGCCTCACAGGCCGAACGAGAAGCCCGCGGTCAGGCTCGGGGTTCCGGTCCACTCGCTCAGGTTCTGCCCCAGCAGCACTTCGCCGCTGGGAGTCGAGACGGTGTAGGTGGTGGGGTACTTGAGCTGCCAGAAATTCCAGCGCATCTCGGCCCGGAACATGAAGCCGTTGGCGATTACCACCCGGGTCCCGAACATCGGCGCAAAGACGAACTTGGTGCCGAACTTGTAGCCCGAACTGTCGACGCTCGATCCGCTGGCAAAGCCGAGTCCGCCCATCACGCCGATGAACGGCGCGATGCCGTGCCACGCCTTCTTCCCCGTCAGATTGACCTGGGCGCCGAACTCGACCTGGATGAGGTGCGTGTTCGTCGGCCCCCGCAGCGCCGAGCCGGTGGTGTCCTTGAGGTCGATGTAGTTGCGCTTGTAGTCGCCGTAGGACAGCTGGACGCCGAGCGTGAGCGGCGCGCTCACCCGGATATCCATTCGCACGCCGGCCACCGGCCCGTTCTGCGGACCCAGGCCGAGCGTGCCACCGCTCCCCCACGTGTAGCCGCCGAAAGGCGTGAGGGTCAGATCCGACGAAATGTCGCGGAACGGCGACGTGCTCGGAGGCCGCCCCACCTGGGCGGCGAGCGGAGCGGCGATGAGGCCGAGGACGAGCGTGGTCAGGAGCGCCAGTGCGGCGCCACGTGGGCTGCGATTCATGGCATCAGGGCCGGCGCAGGTCTCGGCCGGTCATTTCAGGAGGAGGCTCGAGTCCGAGCAGGCCGAGCACGGTGGGACCGACGTCGCAGAGGGCGCCGCCGTCGCGAAGCGCGGTGACCCCGGGCGCCAGGGCGACCAGTGGCACCGGGTTGGTGGTATGGGCGGTGTGGGCCCCGCCGGTGGCCGGATCGATCATGAGCTCGCAGTTGCCGTGATCCGCGGTGACGAGGACGCTGGCGCCGGCCTTTTCCGCACTCGCCAGGATCCGGGCCAGGCAGCGGTCGACGGTTTCCACCGCCTGGATCACCGCCGGCAGCACGCCGGTGTGGCCGACCATGTCGGCGTTGGCGAAGTTGCAGAGGTAGAAGTCATGCCCCGCCTTGTCGAGCGCCCCGCAGAGTACATCGGTGATCCCCGTGGCGCTCATCTCCGGCGCCTGGTCGTACGTGGCCACCTTCTGCGAAGCCACGAGCATCCGCTCCTCGCCCCGGTAGGGCGGCTCGTAGCCTCCGTTGAAGAAATAGGTCACGTGCGGGTACTTCTCCGTTTCCGCGGTGCGCAGCTGGGTCCGGCCCCGGTCCGACAGGACCTGGGCGACGATGTTGGCGAGTGAAAACGGGGGAAAGGCCTGCGGGATGGGAAAGGTGCGGTCGTACTGCGTCATGGTGACCATGGTCAGCCGGGGTCGGTTCCGCACCTCGAACCCGTCGAACCCCTCCACCATGAGCGCCCGGACGATCTGCCGCATCCGGTCGCTGCGGTAGTTGAAGCAGAACACCCCGTCGCCGTCGGCCATCGTGGCCACCGGCTTCCCGTCCTGCTGCAGCACCAGCGGCTTGATGAACTCGTCCGTTTCCCCGCGCCCGTACGCGGCCCGGACAGCGGCCACCGGATCGGTCTCGGGCCGCCCCTCCCCGAGGACCATCGCGTCATAGGCGAACTTCGTCCGCTCCCAGCGGCGGTCGCGGTCCATCGCGTAGTAGCGGCCGGTGAGTGACGCGAGCACCGCCCGCCCGGGCGCGAGGCGCGCGATATCCTGCTGCAGCCGCTGCACCACGTCGGCCGCGATCTGCGGCAGCGTGTCGCGACCGTCGAGAAAGCCGTGAATCGCGATGCGGGGCACCTCGAACCGCACCCCCAGCTCGATGGCGCCGAGCAGGTGCTCGTCGATGGCGTGGACCCCGCCCGGGCCCAGCAGCCCGATCAGGTGCAGCGTCGCGCCGCGCTGTTTCACGCCGCGGCAGAGATCGGCCAGCACCGGGATCTGGTAGAACTCGCCGCTCCGGACACTCTGGGAGATCCGCACCAGGTCCTGCGGCACCACCCGGCCGGCACCGAGGTTGAGGTGCCCGACCTCGCTGTTGCCCATCTGTCCCTCGGGGAGCCCCACGGCCAGGCCACTGGCCTCGAGCAGGGTGCGTGGGCCCCGCTCCCAGAGTCCGTGCCAGACCGGCGTGCGCGCCAGCTCGATGGCGTTGCCTTCCCGCTCCGCCCGGTACCCCCAGCCGTCGAGGACGACCAGCACGACCGGGCCGGCGCGGCGCACGGCGTTTGACATGGCTCTCCGTGGTTTCTACAATGCGGCACCGTGACTTACGCGCCCCAATCTAGCCCCGCCCTGCGGTGGCTACCAGTCGCCATCGTCGCGGCGCTCGGCCTCCTTCAGGGCCCCGTCGCAGCTCAGGATCGCGCCCGGACCACTGCCGAATCGCCCCTCACCAAGTCCCCCGGCGATCAGCCGCTTGGCACGCTCGCCAAGGGGGTGGACATCCCCATAGGCCAGCGCAACGGCGACTGGGTTTCCATCACCCTCGACGGCTGGATCTTCACCTCCAGCATTTCCGGCACGAACCGCGAGGGGTACGACCTCATCACCACGAAGCGGCCGGGCGAAAACCTCCGGACCGTGGCCAAGGGCCCGCTCCTCGCGCGCCTGCAGAACGGCGTGCTGCTCAAGAAGATCGAGACGAAGGGCGGCTGGACGCACGTGCAGCGCCAGGCCTGGATCCAGGCCAAGGCCCTCGGCGATGCCGCAGACTCGCTCGCTGCCCAGCAGCCTGTTGAGGATACGACCATGCTGACCGGCCACCGGGTCGAAATGCCCAGGGGCGGCCGGCTGTTGCAGTCGGCCGAAGGACCGCTGGTGGCCACCGTCGCACCGGGCGCTCGTGGCCGGGTGCTCTCCCGCTCGGGAGACTGGCTGCACGTCGTGATCGACGGCTGGGTGCGGGACACGTCGATCAGGCAGAACGACAGCAATGTGATGACGGGAGTGAGCCTGACCGAGCTCAGGGCCGACCCCGCGAAATACATCGGACAGACCGTGGAGTGGCGGGTCCAGTTCCTGGCGCTGCAGAAGGCCGACGAGCTGCGTCCCGAAATGCCGGTGGGCTCGAACTACCTCCTGACCCGGGGCCCGCTGCCGGAGCCGGGCTTCGTGTACGTCATCGTCCCGGCGGACCG
This sequence comes from Gemmatimonadales bacterium, assembly GCA_035279705.1. GTDB lineage: Bacteria > Gemmatimonadota > Gemmatimonadetes > Gemmatimonadales > GWC2-71-9 > DATEHG01. The sequence continues at coordinate 9,678 of DATEHG010000267.1, read as the reverse complement.
CATCGCCCAGTTTGCCACCCTGCCTGCGCTGCAGGAGCTGACGCTCCGCGTCATCATCCGGGCGCCATCGACCAAGTATCTCGCCAACCCGGTGGTGGAGCTGGTGAGTGTGGAGAAGGGCGCCGGCCGGTAGCCCGGCCCGAGTGGTCGCGGCTCGTTTCAGGCGTTTCAAGCCGATCAGAGGCCGTAACTTCCCGGCCCCCCGCCCGGGCGCTAGAATTCCCGTAAGGCCATGAACGAACATCTCAAGCAGCGGATCCAGCGGAAGCTGGAGGAACTCCCCGACGAGCGCGGCTACCAGGTACTCGACTTCGTCGAGTTCCTCGAGAGCCGCTACGCCGCTCGCCAGGCGCCGTCCGGCATCCTCGCCAGGATCACCGAAACCGTCGAGGACACGCTGCGCGCCGGCAAGCTGCCGATGAAGGCGGTCGGGGGCGCGATGAGCGCCGTGGATGGCGCCTCCAAGGTCATGAAGGGCATCGCCGCGGCGGGCAAGGCGGCGGTGGATGAAGCGATCAAGGTCACCGGCTCCATGCCGGCGACCGGCGGCACCACGCCGCCGACTCCGCCGGCCCCGCCGGCGTCCGGCCCGAGCACCAAGTAGCCAGCAGTTCGCGCCGGCGCCCGCCGGCCGCGCCCGTTCCTCATACAGCCCGGGATCTTCATGGCCTCGAACGCCGATACTCCGGATACGTCCTCCACCGGCGAGCAGTTCATCCGCGGCATCGGGCCGCTGGCCGCCATTTCGATGGTGGTCGGCATCATGATCGGCTCCGGCATCTTCATCGTCTCCGCCGATATCGGCCGCCAGGTCGGTGCGTGGGGCCCCGGCGCTCTGCTGATCGTCTGGATCGTGACCGGCCTCATGACGGTGACCGGCGCGCTGGCCTACGCCGAGCTCGCCGCGATGATGCCGACGGCGGGAGGGCAATACATCTTCCTCCGCGAAGGACTCAATCCGCTGGCCGGATTCCTCTTCGGCTGGACACTCTTCACCGTGATCCAGACCGGCACCATCGCCGCGGTGGCGGTCGCGTTCGGCAAGTTCCTCTCGGTCCTCGCCCCTTCGGTCACTCCCGACGTCTTTCTTTCCCTCGGCCACCTGCCCATGGTGGGCGGGCCGGTGGAACTGGGGCTTTCCGCCCAGCGCATCGTGGCGCTGCTCGTCGTGCTCTTCCTCACCCTGCTCAACGCCCGCGGCGTGAAGCTCGGCGCCACGGTGCAGACCATCTTCGCGGTGGCCAAGGTCGGGGCGCTTGGCCTGCTGGTGATTCTGGGCCTCACCATCTTCCGTCACGCGGACGTGGCGGCCGCCAACTTCTCCAACTTCTGGGGCACCGGGACCTGGTCGCTCGCGGTCCTTCCCGTGCTCGGCGCCGCCATGGTGGGCTCGCTCTTTTCGGCGGACGCCTGGAACAACGTGACCTTCGCCGCCGCCGAGGTGCGGGACCCGAAGAAGAACCTGCCGCTCGCACTCGCGGCCGGGACCGGCATCGTGACAACGCTGTACGTGCTCGCTAACGTCGCCTACCTCAACCTGCTCCCGTTCCATGGCACGCCCGATGGCGTCGACGTCATGGCGCGCGGCATCCAGTACGCCGCCCAGGACCGGGTCGGCGTCGCCGCCGCCGAGGTGATGTTCGGCCCGATCGGCGCCGTGCTCATGGCCGTGGCGGTGATGTTCTCGACGTTCGGCTGCGTGAATGGCCTGGTGCTGGCGGGCCCGCGCGTCTACTACGCGATGGCGAAGGACGGTCTCTTCTTCAGCAAGGCCGCCACGCTCCACCCGGAGTGGAAGACGCCCACCTTCGGCCTCTACACCCAGGCAGTGTGGGCCATGCTGCTCTGCCTGAGCGGCACCTATAACGAGCTGCTGACCTACGTCATCTTCGCGTCACTGCTGTTCTACCTGGTGACCACGCTGGCACTTTTCCGCCTCCGCGCCAAGCGCCCCGAGCTGCCGCGCCCGGTCAAGGCCTTCGGCTATCCGTGGCTTCCCGCGCTGTACATGGCGCTGGTCACCTTTCTGCTCCTCGTCCTGCTGACCGACCCGGTGCAGCGGAAGTACTCCGCGTTCGGCCTGCTGATCGTGGCGCTGGGCATACCGGTCTATGTCTTCTGGAGGAAGAAGACCTGAGTTGCGGGGAGAGCAGAGGGGAGAGCGGCAGAGTGTGACGGATTTTGGCACTGCTCGGGGCGCCCCCTCTCGCCTCTTCCCGCTCCGTGGTTCCGACTTGCAGGCATGGGGGCGGGGGTCTATCTTCAAGGATGGAAGCCCTGTGTCATTCCGGCCTGTCGCACGCCATTCCCGGCGCCCGATGGGCCTTCGTGTATCCGGAGTTCCCGCGCACATGAGTCTGCTTCGTCCCGAGGTCGCGCTGACCTTCGACGACGTGCTTCTGGTCCCCAGGCATTCGACCGTCCATCCCCGCCTGGTTTCCGTCCGCAGCCGCTTCACCCGATCGATTCCCCTCAATATCCCGCTGGTCTCCGCCGCGATGGACACCGTCACCGAGGCGGATATGGCCATCGCCATGGCCCGGGCCGGCGGCATCGGCGTGCTCCACAAGAACATGTCGGTGGACCGGCAGGCGGCCGAGGTGGACCGGGTCAAGCGCAGCGAAAGCGGGATGATCCTGAATCCGATCACCCTCTCCCCCGACCGGCCGCTCAAGGAGGCGCTCGAGCTGATGCGCCGGTTCCGGATTTCCGGGGTGCCGATCGTCGACGCCGGCGGCAAGCTCGTCGGTATCATCACCAACCGTGATCTCCAGTTCGAGCGCAATTTCGACCAGCCGGTCAAAGAGGCCATGACCCGCGAGCACCTGGTCACGGCGCCGGTCGGCACCGGGCTCGACGAGGCGGAACGCATCCTGGCCCGGCACCGGATCGAGAAACTGCCGGTGGTGGACGCCCAGGGCGTGCTCAAGGGGCTCATCACGGTCAAGGACATCTTCAAGCGCCGCGATCACCCCGACGCCAACAAGGACCAGCATGGCCGCCTCCGGGTGGCTGCAGCCGTAGGCGGAACGCCGGAAGCCAAGGCACGCGCCAAGGCCCTGGTCGATGCCGGCGCCGACGTCATCGTGATCGACTCGGCGCACGGTCACAGCGAGGGGGTTCTGGAAACGCTGGACCTGCTGCGCCAGGCGTTCCCCGACGTGCAGCTCGTCGCCGGCAACATTGCCACCGAGTCAGGGGCACGGGAGCTCGCCAAGCGGGGCGCCGATGCCATCAAGGTCGGCGTGGGGCCGGGCAGCATCTGCACCACCCGCGTCGTGACGGGCGTGGGCGTCCCCCAGATCACCGCCATCACCGATGCCGTGCGCGGGGCGGGTGATGTGCCGGTCATTGCCGACGGCGGCGTCAAGTACTCGGGTGAGGTGGTCAAGGCCATCGCCGCCGGGGCCGCGTCGGTGATGATGGGTTCGCTGCTGGCGGGCACCGAGGAAAGCCCCGGCGAGTCGATTCTGGCCGAGGGGCGGCGGTTCAAGCACATCCGCGGCATGGGCAGCCTGTCCGCCATGCAGGACGGCTCGGCCGATCGCTACTTCCAGGAAGGGGAGCTGGCCTCGACCAAGATGGTACCCGAAGGGATCGAGGGCCGGGTGCCTTACAAGGGTGCCGTCGCCGACGTGCTTTTCCAGATGGTCGGCGGCCTCCGCAGCGGCATGGGCTACTGCGGCGTCGCCGATGTCCCGGCGCTGCAGCGCGAGGTCGAGATGGTCCGGATCACGGCCGCGGGTCTCCGCGAGTCCCACCCGCATGATGTGACGATTACCCGGGAAGCGCCGAACTACAGCGTCTGACCGGCTGTACCCCGGGGCGCCCGCAGGTCGGCGCCCCTTCGTTTTGTCTCGTTCACTCCATGGCTCACGCCAACATCTGAGGCTCTCATGCAACTGTTCCGACGGAAGAGCATCACCGAACTGCAGGCCGAGGCCGAGTCGGATCACAGCCTGAAACGGGTACTGGGTCCCTGGAACCTGACCTTCCTCGGAATCGGCGCCATCATCGGGACCGGCATCTTCGTGCTGACCGGAACGGTGGCCGCCCAGAACTCCGGTCCGGCCGTGGTGCTCTCCTTCGTGCTGGCGGGCGTGGCGTCGATTTTCGCCGCGCTCTGCTACGCCGAGTTCGCCTCGCTCGTGCCGATGGCCGGCAGCGCCTACACCTACGGCTACGCCACCCTCGGCGAATTCATCGCCTGGATCATCGGCTGGGACCTGATCCTCGAGTACGCCCTGGGCGCCGTGACCGTGGCCATCGGCTGGTCGGGCTACGTGGTGTCGTTCCTCAAGGACATCGGGATCACCGTGCCGGCGCAGTTCAGTGCGGCCCACGGCACCCAGATCCCGCTGGGCGACGGCACCGTCGTCACCGCCGTGTTCAATCTGCCGGCGGTCATCATCATCGCCGTCGTGACCACGCTGCTGGTCGTCGGCATCAAGGAATCGGCCAACGTCAACAACGTGATCGTGTTCCTCAAGGTCGCCGTGGTCCTGATCTTCATCGTGGGCGCGGCGCATGCCATTAACGCCGCCAACTGGCACCCGTTCATTCCGCCCCAGACCATCGGCCCGGACGGGGCTCCGGTGCGTGGCTCGTTCGGCTGGGACGGCATCGTGGCCGGTGCCGGGGTGGTGTTCTTCGCCTATATCGGCTTCGACGCCGTGAGCACGGCGGCCCAGGAAGCCCGCAATCCGCAGAAGGACATGCCGATCGGTATCATCGGGTCGCTGCTGGTCTGCACCCTGCTCTACATCCTGGTGTCCGGCATCGCGACCGGCGTGGTGTCCTACACCGAGCTCAATGTGCCCGATCCGATCGCCGTCGTGGCGGACAAGGCGGGGCTGGGCTGGATCTCGACGTTCATCAAGCTGGGCGCCATCGCCGGCCTCTCGTCCGTGGTGCTGGTCATGCTCCTCGGCCAGTCGCGGGTGTTCTACAGCATGGCGCGTGACGGGCTGCTCCCGCAGTGGGTCAACAATGTGCATCCCAAGTTCCAGACGCCGTGGATCACGTCGATCGTGACCGGTGTGGCGGTTGCAGTTCCCGCCGGCTGGTTCACGGTGCGCGAAGCGGGAAGCCTGGTGTCGATCGGCACGCTGCTCGCCTTCGTCATCGTTTCCGTCGGCATCCTGGTGCTGCGGATCCGCGAGCCGAATCTCGAGCGGCCCTTCAAGGCGCCCTTCGTCTGGTTCACCGCCTTCATGGGCGCGGCTTCGGCGCTGTATCTCATGATCCACCTGCCGCCCAAGACCTGGGAGCGGCTGGTGATCTGGTTCGTCATCGGCCTCGTGGTCTACGCCATCTTCGGCTACAAGAATTCGAAGCTCGGCAAGAAGGCCGCCTGACCTGATCTCGGGGGTGGGGCGGACAGCGGCTCGCGCTGTCCGCCCCGCACTTCCCCCTCGCGCGGGCCCGCACCCCAGTCTATCTTCGCCGCAATGACACTGGCTCCAACCACCGCTCGCGAAGCCGAGGCCCGCGCCTTCATGGAGGCGTTCAAGCCCGGCCAGCGGGTCTGCCTCACCACCCACGTCAATCCTGACGGGGACGGCCTGGGCAGCGAAGTCGCCTTCCTGCATTTCCTCCGCTCACGTGGCGTGAATGCGGTCATCACCAATCCGTCGCCCACGCCGGACCGCTACCAGTTCCTGTTCAGCGACATCCCCGGCGCCGATCGCACGCAGGAGGCGGTGAAAGAACTCCGCCGCGCCGATCTCATCCTGGTGCTCGATATCGCCGACGTGGGCCGCCTCGGCATGCTGAGCCAGACCGTGCGCGAAGCCGGCGTGCCGGTGGCCTGCGTGGATCACCACGTCAGCGCGGGCCACCTGCCTGCCGGGCCACGCTACGTCGACCCCGAAGCGTCGGCCACGGGCGAACTGGTCTACGAAATCGCCCGCGCCAGCGAGTGGCGGGTGACCCGCGAGGCGGCCAGGGCGCTGTATGTCGCGATCCTCACCGACACCGGCGCCTTCCGCTTCAGCAACACCCGCCCGCACGTGCTCCGCGTCGCCGCCGATCTCCTCGAGACCGGCCTTGACCCCGAGCAGATCTACCTCGATGTCTACGCCAACGCTCCCGCCGGCCGCGCCCGTCTCTACGCCGAGGCGCTCCAGACGCTGGTGGTGGAGCCGGAGCACGGCCTGGCCTGGGTCACCGTGCCGCCCGGTGCCCTCGAGCGCCTCGGCGTTTCCGCCGATGACCTCGATGGCATCGTGGAATTTCCCCGGAGCATTTCGGGCATCCAGATGGCCCTGCTGTTCCGCGAAATCTCCTCGGGCCGGGTGAAGATTTCGCTCCGCTCGGTTGGCGCGGTGGACGTGGCCGAGTTTGCCCGGCCGTTCGGCGGGGGCGGACATACCAAGGCGGCGGGACTTTCGATCGAAGGTTCGCTCGCCGAGGTGCAGTCGCAGGTGCTCACCGCGGCCCGGGCCTACCTCCATCAGCGGCGCAACGGAGGTTGAGGGCGCCGCCCTGCCGGAGTACATTGCGGAGTATCACACTCGGGATTACATCCGGTACCGATGGACACGCTGCAACGCATTGAAGCTACGCTAGATACGCTTCGTCCCTACATCGCCTCCCACAAGGGCCAGGTCGAGGTGGTGGACTTCGACGAGGCCGATGGGCTGCTCGTGCTCCGGCTCGGCGGCACCTGCCACGGGTGTGCCGCGTCCACAATCACGCTGAAGCAGGGCATCGAGGTCCGACTCAAGCAGATGGTTCCCGAGGTCAAGCTCGTCCAGGCGGTCTGATACAATCCAATGACTGAAGCACTCCTTGCCCGGGTGACGGCCGCACTCGCCCGGATCCAGAATCCCCGCCTCGAAAACGACGTGATCTCCTCCGGCATGGTGCGCGACCTCGTCGTCACCGAATCCGGCGGTGTGGCCTTCACGTTCCTGCTCTCGCGCGAAGATCCCGCGACCCTGGTCCGGGAAGCCCGCGCCGCCGTGCGCGCGGTCGAAGGGGTGCAGCCCGACCAGCTCAAGATCAGCGTGCAGGACCCCGGTGGACCGCCGAGGACGACGCACCAGCCGCCGGGGGCCCCGCCGCAGGGGCAGACGCACGGGCAGGCGGGGATGGTCCCGCCGCCGCCTCAGCCGGTCGAGTATCCCGACCTCGGTCGCATCGTTGCCGTTTCCTCGGGCAAGGGCGGCGTGGGCAAGTCGACCGTCTCGGCCAATCTCGCCGTGGCACTCGCCAAGGCGGGCCACCGGGTCGGGCTGATGGATGCCGACATCTACGGGCCCAACATTCCGCGGATGTTCGGCGTCTTCGAGAAGCCGGCGATCACCGGCGGCAAGATGGTGCCACTCGAGGCGCACGGCGTGAAGCTGATGTCGCTCGGATTCCTGATCGACCGGGATGCGCCGGCCATCTGGCGCGGCCCCATCATCATGAAGATCGTGCAGCAGTTCCTGCGGGATGTCGTCTGGGGCCCGCTGGACTTCTTCATCATCGATCTGCCGCCGGGAACGGGCGACGCGCAGCTCTCCCTGGCCCAGTCGTGCAACCTGAGCGCCGCCATCATCGTGACGACGCCGCAGGACGTGGCCGTGGGCGATGCGCTCCGTGGCGCCAGGATGTTCGAGAAGGTGGGAGTCCCGGTGCTCGGCGTGGTGGAGAACATGAGCGGCTTCACCGGCCCGGACGGCGTGCGGATTGACTTCTTCGGCTCGGGGGGCGGGCGGCGCCTGGCCGAGGAACTGGGCGTTCCGCTCCTGTCGCAGATTCCGCTGCAGCCGGGGCTCGCGACGCTGGCGGATGCTGGCCAGCCTATCCTGGCCGCGCAGCCGAACAGCCCCGCCGGCGAAGTGCTGCGCGCGCTGGCCAGCACCGTGGAGCAGAAGGTGACGCGGGGCCCGTCGCTGCCGGTTCTGCGCGGCTGATCTACTCTCCCGAATCGAGCCGCTCCGAGAGCCTGGCCAGGAGCGCCAGGTCCTCGGTCAGTCCTTCTCCTCCGGCGGCAGCGCTGGCCCGCAGCAGTTCGAGTCGCAGCTGTTCCAGCGCCTGGATGGTAAGCCCCAGCCTGCCGACCGCCGCACCCCGTGCCTTCGCGATCTCTTCCCGCGCCGCCTCCCGGTCCGCCGGACCCGCCGGTCCCACCGCCGCCAGCGCCTGATCGATTTCTTCGAGCCGCCGGCGTTGTCCGGCGGCATCGTTGAACAGTTTCTCCACGAGCGTGGCCGCATCCTTGACTCGCTCACGGCTCGCGGCCGGCAGCGCCCTAAGCAGCTCCCGCGCCTGATCGGCCAGCAGCAGTTCGGTCGGCTGATCGGGTAGCGCCGTGGGCCGCTCCGCTGAGCCCTTGCCCAGGCCGGCCAGGCGGAAAAGCCAGCCCCCCTTGAAGCGGAAGAAGAATCGGGTGAACGGCCCCAGCTTGCCGTCCTTGCGCTGCTCGAGCCCCGCCGCGAGCCAGCGGCCTGCCGCGAGCGGTGCGGCCAGGCAGAGCATTTCGGCGATGGCGGTCAGGATCCAGTGGCTGTCGAGCTGGATCCACTCCCTCGGCCCGAGCCAGAGTCCGACGGCGGCCGCGATCATCAGCGCCCAGAGGCCGGTTCTCGCCGCCGGCGTGATCGAGGATGTCGGACCGGCGAGCCGGGGAATTTCCCGCCGGGCCGCGGCTTCGACATCGCCGAGCTCCCAGCCATCGCGCGCGGCTTCGCGGATCAGCCGGAAGGCCCCGAGACCGCGGATGGATGTCAGGCCCAGCATGAGCGAGCACAGCCCGAGCGTGTAGAAGAAGCCGAATCCCAGGAAATCGCGGGTGACGGACTGCACCAGGATCGCGACGAGCGCGAGACTCGCAAAGCCGCCGATGTCGACGCCGATCCCGGTGATTTCGCGGACCAGCTTCTGCAGAACGGCAGGCGTGGCTTCCAGGGCATGGACCTGCCCGATCGCCTCGGCCAGTGCCTCGGCGGTCGGGAAACGGTCGGCGGGTGCCAGCGCCAGGCAGCGATCGATGGCCGCCGCCAGCGGGGAAGGAGCGTCGCGGCGGAGGAGGGCGACCGGCGGCGGCGCTTCCGTGGATTTGAGGAGCAGCAGGGCAGCGCCCTGCTCCGATTCGAACGGCAGCCGTCCCGTGAGCGCCAAGAAGGCGGTGAGCCCCAGCGAATAGAGATCGCTGCGGCCGTCGAGCGGATCGCCGCGCGACTGCTCCGGACTCATGTAGCGCACCGTGCCGCGGAGCGAGCCTGCCGGCGTCCGAATTCCGCCGGTCGATTCGATCTGGGCGATGCCGAAATCGGTGATCATCGCCCGCCCGCTGCCGCGTTCGAGCAGGATGTTTTCGGCTTTGACGTCGCGGTGCACGACACCCTGCTGGTGGGCGTAGGCCAGCGCCCAGGCTATTTCCCGGACGATCCGCGCCACCTCCAGCGCCGGCAGCGGGCCCTCGGCGCGGACGCGCTCGGCCAGCGTCGGGCCAGGGATGTAGGCCATCATGAAGCAGACCATCGAGCCAAGCTCTTCGACCGCATGGATGGCGACGATGTGCGGGTGGCTCAGGCGGGCCGCGGTGCGCGCCTCCTGGAGAAAGCGGCCGCGGAGCTCCGGATTCTCCGCCAGCAGTGGCGGGAGTAGCTTGACGGCCACCGGCCGTTCGAGGGCGAGGTCACGCGCCAGGAAGACGATGCCCATCCCGCCGCGTCCCAGCTCGCG
>DATEHG010000266.1:0-20752 GCA_035279705.1 Gemmatimonadales bacterium | reverse complement strand
CGGCGTGACCGTAAAGGTGTCACTCAGTGCCGTATCGCCACGCACATGGATGACGACCCGGTCTCCCACCTGGAAATCGCCCTGGTCGAGCCGGTTGCGGAGCGCCACCGCCTCCGCATAGGTCCGCTGTTCCGGCGAGAGCTTGGCCCACAGGGCTTCGAGATCGGCCCGGGTTGCGAGGGGCCTGTGCTCCGTGTCTTTCCCCTGCGCCACCATCGCCGCCGGCCGCGCAGCCAGCCCCAGCATGACGATGAGGAGAGCGGCCATGATCCCGCGCACCAGCCGGGCCAATCGCCCGGACCCGACCCCACCCCTTGAGGCTCCACCTTGGTTCTGCACGACCCAGCGGTATATCAAGAGTGACGCCGCGCCGGAGGCCGTCGCAAGACCACCTTCGGGTTGACGATTTGGCCCGCTAAATAGTTGAATCATATGTAGTTGAAAATGTGATACCGCAAGGTCACGATCCCGCATCGGCCCGCGGGCTGTCGTTGCTACGCAACAGTTGGGCCCGGGGCCAACAGGTTGCCCCTCAAGTTCCACCACGTCAAGGGGTTCTGTAGGATGAATTCGTTGAGCCGACGCGACTAGCGGCCCTCGGGGGACCAATTGCGCCGGAGGCTAAGGCGAAGTAGAATCACAAGTTAGTGGGTGGTGGCCGGGCCGCATGGTACCTGCAGTGGCTATTGGTGCTGATTCTGCCCCCGGGTGCAGCTCCCGCGGCGGCAGTCCTTCATGGAGCCCTGTCGATGACTGAACCGAAGACCGGTCGCCCCCCGCTGGTCCTGATCGCCAACGATCAGGAGTGGTCGGCTCGGTCCTTGGAGAGCATCCTGGCCCCCAATGGGTACACGGTCCTCCGGGCCTACACCGGTCAGCAGGCGCTGCAGCGGGCCCGCACCGCCTCCCCCGACCTGATAATCCTCGACGCCCAGATGCCGGATTTGCACGGCACGGAGGTCTGCCGCCAGTTGCGCGAAGATCCCCGGCTGAGCAGCGCCATTCCCATCATCATTACGACCGCGGGTCCCTCCGGCCGGGCGCAGCGTCTCGAGGCTTACCGCGCCGGCGCCTGGGAATTCCTCGGCCAGCCGCTCGATGGCGAGGCTCTGCTGCTCAAATTGCAGAGTTTCCTCAAGCCGAAACAGGAAGTCGACCGGATTCTCGACGAGAATCTGCTGGACCATTCGACCGGCCTCTACAACATGCGGGGACTCTCCAAGCGCGCCCGTGAAATCGGCTCGGATGCGTTCCGGCGCCATCACCCCCTCGCCTGTGTGGTCTTCGCGCCGGAAGTGGAAGCCGGCGCCGAGAACGACCCTGTGGCTCAGGAAATGGCGCGGCGGCTGGTGGAGCGGATCGGGGAGGTGGTACGGGGGCACGGGCGGGTTTCGGATGCCACCGGCCGGGTCGGCCCCGTGGAGTTCGCCGTCATTGCGCCGGCCACCTCGGCGGAAGGGGCGGAACGTCTGGTGGCCCGGCTCGGTGCCTCGGTCGAATCATCGCCGCCGATCGAGCACAACGGCGGTCAGCAGCGGCTCCGCCTCCGGGCCGGCTACTGTGCCGTGCCCGATTACTCCCAGTCTCAAATTGACGCGATTGAAATGTTGCTGCGGGCAACCACGGCACTGCGCCACGCTCGCTCCCATCCGGATCGCGGGGCCGTGCAGGCCTTCGACCGGATTCCCGCGACCGACCTCAACTGATCTGGCCTGACCGGCTCGAAATCTGGGCCGGCGCGCCATCCTCCTCCGCGCTGTAGCCGTAGACGTAGCCGTAGTACTTGTACGCCCCCTCCGCCGCCTTGATGTCGTTCAGTACCGCACCCAGCAGCCGGATCGGCAGCCGTTCGAGCAGCTTGAGCTTGGCCTCGGCCAGGGCGCGGTCGGTCTCGCCCGAGCGCAACACCAGCATCATGTGCCCCGTCGAAGTGGAGAGCACGAACGGATCGATGCCGGCGCCCAGCGGCGGGCTGTCGACGATGATCACGTTGTAGCGTGACTTCATTTCCGCCATGAACAGGTTCATGGCACTGGAGCCGAGCAGTTCGGGACCCTGGTGACGGCGGGTGCCGCAGGCCACGACCGACAGGCCAGTGTGGCCGGAGGGGCGCACCACGTCCTGCAGCGCGCAGGCGCCGGCGAGATGATCCATCAGCCCCGGGCGCCGGTCGATGTTGAACATGCGGTGCAGTTCACCACGCCGGATGTCGCCATCGATGAGCACCGTCTGGTAGCCCGCCTCCGCAAACGACAGCGCCAGATTCGACGAGACGAACGATTTGCCCTCGCCGGGGCCGGGGCTGGTGATCGTCAGCAGGACCGGTCCGGCGCTGCCGTAGGAATGGGCCAGATTCATCCGGATGGTCCGGAACGCCTCGACCACCTGCGAGGCGTCTTCCTCGCTCATCGTGTTCTGGGCGTTCTTCTTGATGGCCGGCACGGCGCCGAGGATGCTGAGCCCCAGCTCGTCGGTGACCTGCTCCGGGTAGCGGAACCGCTTGTCGAGCTGGTCGAGCAGGATGGCCAGACCCACACCGGCCGCCAGGCCGGCGAGGAAGCCAAGCAGGATGAAGATCGGCGCCCGGTTCCGTTCCGGCTGGCTCGGGACCATGGCAGGGACCAGGACCTTCACGTCCGGGATGGAACTGGCCAGTGCCAGCTTGGTCTCTTCGTACCGGTTCTGCAGCGTGGTGAACAGCGTGGCGGCGCTGGCCGCATCACGGGTGAGCCGCTGCTCGGTGATGGTCCGGACCGGGATCTTCTGGATATCTCCCGCCTCGGTCGTGATCTGCGACTCGAGCGTCTGCTCCTGGTTTCTCAGCTGCGCGATCAGCGCGCCGGCATAGGCGGGGATGATTTCCTGGCGCAGCCGCTGAATCCGGGCCTTCAGGTCCTGCACCGGCTTGTACTCGTCCGTGTACCGGTTCTGCAGCGCCCGCAACTCGGCCTCGGCGTCCGACAGTTCGGTGAGCGCCTTGCTCAGGTCCGGCGCCGTCCGGACGGCGGGAATTGTCTGGAACGCATCCACCGCGAGCTCGCCGGCCTGGGTCTTGGCCAGGACATCCTCCAGGCCCTTCCGGTCGTTCCGCAGGGCCTCGAGCTCCATCTTCTGCTTGAAGAAGTTGGTGATCACCGTGGGTTGGGTCTGCTGCAGGCCGGCGGCCACCGGCACCCCTTCATTGGGCAGCGTGATGGTGCTGGTCCGGAAACTCTCCAGCGCATTCTCCGCCCGCTCCAGCTCCACCCGGGTGGTCTGGGTCTGGTCCTCGAGCGTCCGGGCCAGGATGGTGAGCTTGCGCTTCTTGAGGTCGGCGGCCACGCCGACGAACTGCTCGGTGATGGTATTCAGGATAGCGGCGATACGCTGAGGACTCTCGCCGGTTATCGAGAGGTTCATGAAATTGCCATCCTCGGGCAGCAGGGCCACGAGGTTGTTGTTGATGGCCGCCGATGCCTCGCGCGGGGTGATCAGGCCGAACCGGATCTTCCGCTGGCGTCCCAGGGCCTCGGCCGGCGGATTCCACACCACGCCAAGTGCCATGCCCATGGGGCCACCCGTGGGGCCGCCCTCGATCATCGCTCCCTGCTGATTGCGCAGCTCGTAGCGCTTGCCGTCATCGCTGATTTGCAGCACGTACTGCCCCGGTACGAAGCGATCGCCCAGCCCGAAGTTGGCAAAGACCAGGGAGTCGGCCGGGTCATTCTGCAGGTAGAGGCGGAGACGGAGCGCGGTCGAGTCCAGCACCACCCAGGAACGCAGCAGATCCACCCAGGCGTTGGTTTCGAGCAGGCCATCGGGCCGGATAGGGCCGTTGGCGTCTGGGGCCCGCTCGATGAAGATGGTGGCGTTGGCGGTATAGACGGGGTGGACCAGGCGGGTGGAAAGCACTCCGAGGCCTGTTCCGACGATCGTGAGCGCGATAATGAGCCAGCGGTAACGGCGCACCGCCATGAGGTAGCGGGCCCACGGCACCCCCCCCGCCTCCGGATCCGGCGCCGCGGGCCCGAGGCCGCCGCCCTGATACCGGCTGAGCTCGAGGGACGGCTCACTCTGCAGATGGGGTACTAGGCCTTGCGACATTCCGGGCTCACTTCCTCGTTGCGATAAAGGATAGGGCCGCCAAACGGGCGACGGGAGGCCAAGTGCAAGGAGGATACCGCACCCGCCGCCCAAATAATGACCCCAACCGCCGGATTCTTGCGGTTTTGGCGCCTCACCAAGGCCTTTCGCTGCTTCGCCATCCCACCTGCCTGTTGCGTTCGTGCATCAAGTTCCCCATGTTGGACGCAACAGGTCGTCGGTTCATCCAAGCCACAGGGTGTGGTATCAAAGATGCTCCTGTGGGAGCGACGCTGCTCCACCTCCGAGAGACGGTCATGGCAAGTTCATTGATGAACAATTCCCGCCGACCCGACGGCTCCGGTTCTGATTCCGGGGGCCGGGACCCGCTTTCGATCCCGGCCGAAGTCAAATCCAGCATCCGCATCCTGATAGTGGACGACGAGCGCACCCTGCGGGAAAGTTGCGCGAGCGTCCTCCAGATGGACGGGTACAACGTAACCCTCATCGGCCGGGGCGAAGAGGCGCTCGAGGCGGTCCGCCGCCGCAAGTTCGATATCATCCTGGTCGATCTCTACATGTCCCACACCTCGGGACTCGAGATCCTCCGGGCTGCGATCGGACTCAACCGGGACACGATCGTCGTCGTCATGACGGGTAACCCGAGCGTGAGCAGCAGCATCGAGGCGCTCCGGGCCGGCGCCTGGGATTACCTCCCCAAGCCCTTCAGCGCCACCCACCTCCAGGTCCTGATCGGCCGGGCCTCCCACGCCGTGATGGTGGCGCGGGAAACCAATGATCTGCGCCTCCAGCTCATGCAGCAGAACGGGCACAGCGACACACTGGCCCTGATCGGGATTTCCCCGTTGTTCCGCCACGCGGTGGACCTGGCGCGCAAGGTGGCCGCGACGGACGCCTCGGTGTTCATCAGCGGCGAGAGCGGGACCGGCAAGGAAGTCATTGCCCAGTTCATCCATCAGCACAGCCGGCGGTCCAACAAGACGCTGGTACCGATCAACTGCGCCGCGCTGCCGGAGCCCTTGCTCGAGTCCGAGATGTTCGGGCATCGCAAAGGCGCCTTCACCGGGGCCGACCGGGACAAGCCGGGCCTGCTGGAAACCGCCAATGGCAGCACGCTCTTCCTCGATGAACTCACCGAGATGACGCTCCCGCTGCAGGCCAAGCTGCTCCGGGTCGTTCAGGACGGTGTCGTCCGCCGTGTGGGTAGTGAAACGCAGGATGCCGTCGTCGATGTGCGGTTCATTTCCGCGACCAACCGGGACCCCCAGGAAGCGGTGAACTCGGGCATTCTGCGAGGCGACCTCTTCTATCGTCTACGGGTCGTGCCCATCAAGCTCCCGCCGCTGCGCAAGCGGCTGGAGGACATTCCGCTGCTCGCCAACCACTTCCTGACCTACTACTGGCAGCGCCACCGCCAGATGGGAGACCGGGTGCCCAAGCTGTCCGAGGCGAGCATCGCGTTCCTGCGCTCCAGGCCTTGGAAGGGAAATGTGCGCGAACTGCAGAACGTCATCGAACATGTGGCGGTCCTCGCCGAGCCGGATCAGGTGATCGCGCCGGACGACATCCCGCTGTACGAGGATCCGGTGGAGCAGGTAGCCGACGGCGGCCTGCCCGCCGGCATCATGGAAGAGCCTTTCCACGTGGCCAAGGACAGGCTGATCACCCAGTTCGAGAAGGAGTACGTGGGCCGGCTGGTCAACCGGGCCGGCGGCAACATGTCGAAGGCGGCCCGGCTGGCCAACATCGACCGCACCACGCTGTACCGGCTGATGGACAAGCACAGCTTCCAGCGCGACGAAACCGAAGCCGCCAGCTGAACTGATCCCGGCGCGTGCACGCCTCTCCTCCCTCCGATCGGGCCACCGCTCCCGCCCGGCCAGTGCATCAGGTCCTGCTCGACGCTCTGGAGCGCGCCCGCCTCCAGGTCGAGCGGGACTGGAACCTGATCCTCCCCGACGCCCCCAGCCGTGAAGAAGCCCTCGGCCAGCTGGCTCGCCTTTGCGCAGCCGTGGCCGAGGTCGCCGAAGGACGGACGCCGGAAGGACTGCCGCGCGGCGTACTCGCTCGCCGGCTGGTGGAGCTCATCCGCCGGCGGCTGCTGGCCGAGCTCGAGGCCACGCCGGTTTCCGACGCCCTGAACCTCCTCGGCGCGGTGGAACGGGTGCACGAGTTCGTCGAACCGGACTGGGCCGGCCATTTCGCCGACCGGCTGTCCGGCCCCGACGGCATGGAACTGGTGGTCGAGGTTGCTCACGACCTCCGTTCGCCGCTGACCTCCATCCTCTTCCTGGCCGAGACGCTGCAGCGGGCCCGCAGTGGTCCCATCAACCAGATCCAGGAGCGCCAGCTCGGCTTGATCTACAGCGCCGCGTTCGGCCTGAGCTCGATGGCCAGCGACGTGATCGAGCTGGCCCGCGGCGGCGATCGCCTGGTGGACCTCGACCCCACGCCATTCTCGATTCTCGACATTCTCGAATCGGTCCGGGACATCGTGCAGCCGATCGCCGAAGAGAAGGGGCTCGAGGTCCGGCTGACCTGGCCCCCGATCGATTTCCGGATCGGGCATCCGGTGGCTCTGAGCCGGGTGCTGCTCAACCTGACCACCAACGCGCTCAAGTTCACTTCCGAGGGATACGTCGAAGTTCTCGTCGAGGCCGGAGAAGGAGACGAGGTGCACTTCTCGGTGCGGGACACGGGACGGGGCATTCCGTCCGAATCCCTGATCCTGATGTTCGAACCGTTCCGGCGCCGGAGGGGCCAGTCCGACTACGCCTTCTCGGGATCCGGCCTGGGGCTGTCGATCTGCCGCAAGCTGGTCGAGGCGATGGGGGCTTCGATGCAGGTGGACACCGGTCCGGAACAGGGCACCCGGTTCTCTTTCTCGCTGCATCTTCCCCCCGCCTCGATGCAGAACTTCGGGCCGCTCGCGCCCTAGCCGGGGGCGGGTCAGTCCACTACTGTTCGGCGCGCGTCGACCTTCAACCCCGGTGTGAGTGCAGGGCCCGGTGACCCGGTTCGGGCCGCTGACCCGGAGTTGAAAGGTGAAGGAGCCCCGTTGTGGGGCAGGTCCGGCCGATCGGCGCCAACGCCGGACCCCAGTTCACCCGAGTTCCGTCTGCCGCCACATTCGGGCAGGTGCGGGCGAGTCAGGCATCGGAGCGGCCATGGGCCGCGCGAGCCGAACGCCCCCGGGGGACGGAACCGATCGATTCTCCTGCCCCCACGGGTCCCGCACGGCCCGCCGAGGTGCGCTTGCAGTTCCGGCCGGGTCCGGAACCGCCGCGCCAAGGCCGGCCGCCGCGCGACCGGAGTCCTTTCTGCATGCCGAAGGCCCATCTGGTTCAGGCGCGTACGCCCGAACTGCCGCCGCACACCTCCCACGTCGCCCTCCTGATCGACTTCGATAACGTCACTCTCGGGATCCGCTCGGATCTCACCAAGGAGCTCAAGACGCTTCTGGGCAGTGACATCATCAAGGGCCGGCTCACGGTCCGCCGGGCTTACGCCGACTGGCGCCGCTATCCGCAGTACTCCACGCCGCTGACCGAAGCGTCGATCGAGATGATTTCCGCGCCCGCGATCGGCACCAACAAGAAGAACGCGACCGACATCCGGCTCGCGGTCGACGCGGTCGAACTCGTCTTCACCCGCCCGGACATCGGGACCTTCATCCTGCTCTCGGGCGACAGCGATTTCTCGACGCTCGTGATGAAGCTCAAGGAATACGGCAAATACGTGATCGGCGTCGGGATCCGCGAGTCGGCCAGTGACCTGCTGATCCAGAACTGCGACGAGTACTTCTCCTACAGCGAACTGGCCGGCCTCACCAAGGAAACGGACACTCCCTCGGTTCAGCGCGATCCCTGGGAGCTGGCCCGTGAGGCGGTAGGCCAGATGGCCCGCAACCGTGACGTCATGCGGTCCGACCGGCTGAAGCAGGTGATGCAGCAGATCGATGCCAACTTCGACGAGCGCAACGCCGGCTTCAACCGGTTCAGCAAGTTCGTCGTCGAGGCCGGGAACAAGGGGTTGCTCCGCGTCGTCAAGATGGACAACGGCCAGTTCGAGGTGGCGCCGCTCGATGCGCCGGTTGCCGCGGCAGCTGAACCCGCCCGCGAGGCCGAGCGTGGTGGCCGTGGACGGGGAAGGGGGAGGGGGCGCGGTCGGGCAGCCGCCAGTGCTCCGGCCGAGGCGCCTGCCAAGCGCGAGCCAGCCGAAGAGGCGGCGCCGGCACGAATGCCGACGGGCCTCACCCTGGCGGCGGCCTTCGACCTGCTCCGCCGGGCGCTCGCGGAGCTTCCCAGCCCGGTGCCGCACGAGTCGCTGCGCAACCGGATGTTCGCCCTGCACGGGCGGCCAGACCCGCTGCTGGAGCCCACCCGCTTCTTCAGGCTGCTCCGCCAGGTACATGACGCCGAACTGGCCGATGTACGCCAGCTGGGCGAGGACTCCTACGAAATCGAGCCCCGCGCCTCCGACGTGCTGCTCCAGTCCCGGCCGCATCGTAGTGAGCCGGCCACGCCGACGTTTCTCGCCCCCGAGCCTGAACCGGTTGTCGTTGCGCCGGAACCGGAACCGGAACCGGTCGCGGCGCCGACCGCCAGGATCGATACCGGCGCTCGCGCGGGAGTTCGATTCCGCCGCGGGACCAAGGCCGCGTCGGGTCCCGGCACGATCCCACTGGTCGGGGTGGTGAGCATGGATGAGGAGCCGTCGCCAGAGGCCCAGGTAAAGCCGCCCCGCAAGCGGACACGTCCGCCTGCGTCAGAGGGCGAGGCTGCGGCCCCGAGGCGTCCCGCCCGGCCGCGCGGGCGCAAGAAGGCCGAGAAGCCCGCCGAGTAGTTGTCGATGGCGGTTCGGCGGCTGGGCCGCGCATTCTTCGAACGCCCAGCCGATCAGGTGGCGCCCGCGTTGCTGGGCGCCATCGTCGTTTCCATACTGGGTGGCGTGCGCACCAGTGGCCGCATCGTGGAAGCCGAAGCCTACCTTGGCGAACACGACCCGGCCTCGCACGGGTATCGACTCCGGCGGCACGCCGGCAATGAAGCGCTGTACGGAAACCCCGGCGACTGGTACGTCTACCTGTCCTACGGGATCCACTGGTGCGCCAACCTGGTGTGCGGACCGCGAGGACACGGTTCGGCGGTGCTGCTCCGGGCTCTCGAACCCCTCGAGGGCCAAGGATTGATGCGGCGACGGCGCAAGGGAGTTGCGGAGCGGCTGCTCTGCAACGGTCCTGGGAAGCTCTGTCAGGCGCTGGGGATCACTCGCGCGCTCGACGGCAAGGCCATGGCCTCCTCGGCGGTCATCCTTGAACGGGCGGCCAATCCTCCGGCGATCGCAACCGGCATCCGCATCGGCATCACCAAGGCAGCCGACTGGCCGCTCCGCTTCTCCGAAGTCGGCAGCCCCTGGCTGTCACGTCCCTGAAAAGCCGACGGGGCCGGAACATCGCTGTTCCGACCCCGCTGACTGCGTGTCCCGCCTGCCGTTCAGCGATCCAGCCCACCCACATCTTCCCGGGCCGAGCCCAGGCTGATCCGGACACCGCCCATGACGGTGTGATTGGCACCGACGAGCAGCTTGTTGTTGTCGGGGCCGGTAGCAATCTGGTATTGCCCGAAAACCGCGACAGGGCCTGCCCTGACCTGGAAGCCAAGGGTGGCAGACCCGAAGCCGTAGCTCCCGGCATGGCTGGCGAGGTCCTTGGCCGCCTGCACCTCATCGGCGGTGGTGAGGCCAGTATTGTCCGGATAGTTCTTCACGGTCCGCATGATTCCGAATCCGACCCCGATGAACGGCTGGAAGTGGGTCTGGACCGGCATGGCCAGCAGCATGAATGAGAGGCGGCCGACGTTGTTGAACGTCACGCTGCGCACGCCACTGGGCGCGCTGGCATCGGCCATGGAAGAGACGTTGTTGTTGCGGAAGGCCTGATCGTAGGAAATGAGCAGGCCGGTCCGCTTGGCCGTCACCAGGATGTGACCGCCGGCGGTGAAGGCCGTCGCGGTGGTCTGGTTCTGAGTCTTGTAAAACATCACACCGGCCTGGGGCCCGATGTACCACTTGAACGAGTCAGTTCCCTTCTGCGCTTGCGCCGGACCGGTGGTCGCGACCAGAATGGCCAGGGGCGCAAGCAGGGAACGGCTGAGCAGGCGCATCGGACTTCCTCCGTCGTAGGTTGGCACCGGGCTCCAGGACCCAGGCCCGACATTCGGTGAAGCGGAATCGTGCAGTGTGCTGTGCAAAGGAGGGGCCGAGGTGGTTCCGTGGCCCGGAACGCCCCGGCCGTACACCCTCAAGATAGGAAAAACGGGGCAAAAATGCGAGCCCCAATTTCAAAGGGTCAGAGTGCCCTAGCCCCTTTGGCTGCCGTGCCTTGGGGGGCGGAACTACGAAACTACTTGAGGTCCGTGCAGGGGGCGATGGGGTGAAACCGAACGGATGCCGAAACCGGCTCTCTACACAAGGCCAAGTCGTTGCCCTATGCGAGTTATCGCGTTTAGTGCCTGATCCAGGTCGTCCCGGGTGTGGGCGGCGGAGATCTGGCAGCGAATCCGTGCCTCCCCCTGGGGCACGACGGGGTAGCCAAACCCCGTGACGAAGACCCCTTCCTTCAGCAGCATCTCGCTCATCGCGATGGCCTTGGCGGTTTCGCCGAGGATGACCGGAATGATCGGGGTGTCCCCGGGCAACGGCTTGAAGCCCCGGGCCAGCAGCTGCTCCCGGAAATAGCGGGCGTTGGATTGGAGAGCGGCGACCCGCTCCGGGTGCGCCACCAGGTACTGCACACTGGCCAGCGCGCTGGCGGCGACCGTGGCCGGCAGAGCATTGGAGAAGAGTTGCGGCCGGGCCCGCTGCGTCAGATAGTCGCAGACCGCCGCCGAGGCGGCGACGAAACCGCCAGCGGCACCGCCCAGCGCCTTGCCGAGTGTCGACGTGATGATGTCCACCTGCCCCAGCATGCCGAAATGTTCGGCGGTGCCGCGACCGGTGGCACCGAGGACGCCGGTGGCGTGCGAGTCGTCGACCATCAGGGTGGCGCCGCGGCGCCGGCAGATATCGGCGATGTCCGGCAGGTTCGCGATCGACCCTTCCATCGAGAAGATCCCATCGGTGATCACCAGCTTGTGCCGCCGATCGCCGGCAGCCGCGAGCTTGGCGTCGAGGTCGGACAGGTCGCCGTGCTTGTACACCCCGGTCTGGCACTTGGTGATCGCCTTGGCGAGGCGCACGCCGTCGATGATCGAGGCATGATTGAGCTGGTCCGAGAGCACCAGGTCCTGCTCGCCGAGGAGGGTGCCGGGGACCGCTTCGTTGGCATTCCAGCAGCTCACGAAGCTCAGGCTCGCGGCGGTGCCGACGAGGCCGGCCAGCGCCGTCTCGAGCTCGCGGTGGATGGTGAATGTGCCGCAGATGAACCGGACGGAAGCCGTGCCCGCGCCGAACCGGTCGAGGGCAGCCCGGCCCGCAGTCACAACCTCGGGCTGGTTACTCAGGCCCAGGTAGTTATTCGAGGAAAGGACCAGGATTTCGCCGCGGCCTTCCATCCGGACGCGCGGTGCCATGGGGCTGTCCAGATAGTTGAGTTGCTTGTAGACCCCGTCCGCCCGGAATTTCGCGAGCTCGGCCTCGATCCGGGTATTCAGCGACTCGCTCACCGCGCCACCTCCAGGATCACCTTGCCCGCCTGGCCGTCCTTGATGACCTGGATGGCATCGCCGATCCGGTCGAGCGGAAAACGGTGAGTAATCACCGGGCGGGGATCAAACTGGCCGGCCCGGAGGAAGCGGAACATCTGCTGCCAGGTGTCATACATCCGCCGCCCGGTGACGCCATAGAGCGTGAGCCCCTTGAAAATCACGTCCCGGGCGAAGTTCACCTCCGTGCTGCGGCTCGGGGTGCCGAGGAAATTGACTTGTCCCCCCAGGCGGGCCGCTTCGAGCGCCTGCTGGTGCCCGCTCGGGTGGCCGCTCATTTCGCAGACGACATCGGCGCCATTGCCGCCGGTGAGTTCCCGCACCCGGGCCACCACGTCGTCCTTGGCCGGATCGAGGGTGAGGTGCGCACCCATGGCGGTGGCCAGTTCGCGGCGGCGCGGGTTGAAGTCGCTCGCCACGACCATCGAGGCCCCTGCCGCCCGGGCGATCCCCACCGCGAAGCAGCCGATCGGACCGCAGCCAAGGACCAGGACGGCGCTGCCGGGGATCTGTCCGGCGAGCACCGTATGGACCGCATTGCCCACGGGATCCATGACGGCGCCGATCTCGGTCGCAATCCCGTCCAGCTTCATCACGTTCGAGGCCGGCATCACGATGTAGTCGGCAAAGGCGCCGTCGCGGTCGACTCCGATGATCTTGGTCCGCCGGCAGACGTGCGCGTCACCCGTCCGGCAGGGAAGGCAGTCGCCGCAGACAATGTGGCCCTCGGCGGTCACCGGATCGCCCTCGGCCAGGAGGCCCGCGGCCGCCGCTTCGGGCCCGAGACTGGCCACGACACCGGCGAATTCGTGGCCGATGACGACCGGCGGCTTGAGTCGGCCGCTCGCCCACGCATCCCACTCCCAGATGTGGAGATCGGTGCCGCAGACCCCCGCGTGATGCACGCGGATGAGCACCTCATTGGCACCGACGGGGGGAACAGGGACCTGCTCGAGCGACATTCCGGGTCCCGGTCTGGTCTTGACCAGGGCCCGCATGGTAGTTGGGATGGGCATAGGGGCGGAAATATGGGGCTGGCGGTGAGCGAGGGGCAGAGGGGTCCGACTGTTCTGGAGCCGACAAAAAAAACGCCGCCCATTGGGGGGCGGCGTGTCAGCTGGCGTGGCCGTGGTTCAGGCCGCGCGCTCCCGCGGAACGACGTCGTGCCAGTGCGGCAGCTCCTCTTCGTCAGCGGCCCACATGTAGGCCCAGATGGCGGTTCCGCGCGGGTTTCCCCGCCCATTCTGGATCACGATTCCAAGCGGGCTCTCGGCAACGACGACTGGCAGACTGGTCACGATGCGCTCCGGCGAACTCAGGGTGGACCACCCACCCTCGGTCGCCGTTGAAAGGGCAGCGATCGTGCCGCCGGGACCAGCACTTTATCTGATTATTTTACAACTACTTAACCTCTGGCGATTCGACGAGTGTCGCTGTCTGACACGATCGCACCAGTGTCGTTCGAGCACAGCTGCCTGGCGAGGATGAGCCCACCCGATCGCCGGTTGCCGCGGCTCCGCTGTGGCCGCGACTCTTCCCGCCGCCAGTCAGGGTAGGCACCGAGGAACGCCTCCGGCGCCAGGGCGTGGGGGCTGGGGAGGAGGAGGTGGATTCCCGAGTGATCGGTGCACTGCTGCAGTTGTCCGATGACCAGCAGGCGATCGGCCTGCGACAGCCGGTCGAGCACGGCCACATCCACCACTACCAGCGCATGAGGCCGGGTGAAGGGAGGAATCCAGCGAGGAAGATCGGCCACCAGCGCCAGGAAATCCGAATTGAGCGCCTCGCCGGCCACCCGCTGCTCGACCCGCTCCACGCACGCCAGTTCGTCGGCCAGGAAGGTGACGTCCATGTCGTTGGCCACGAGCAGGCAGGCGAACGCTTCGCCGCCGGCGCCGATGACGAGCGCACTGTCGCCCGGTTCGATGAGGGGGAGCAGCCTGACGATGGGGCAGTGGTCGTCGATGCCCCAGTGCGTCGGCTGGCGCTGGGCCACCCGCAAGGCGCGGAACTGGGTTGACCAGCGACGATAGGACGGCAGGCGCAGGCGGCGCTGAATCAGCCGATCCACCGTGTCCTGCATGAGCACTTCCGTGAGGAGGAACTGGCCCTCGACCGTGGCCTCCAGCTCGCTCACCGCTTCCTGGCCGATGCCGAGCAGATCGCCGCGCCCGAGGCTGTTCTTGTATGCCTCGATGCGCTGGAGAATGAAGGCCTGGTACTGCTGCTTGAGTGACGGAGGGGAACGATGGCGGCGCAGTTGCTCGGCTTGCAGCATTGTGAGCATCGGCGCCTCCACCAGGCGCCTGCCTTACAGCGCCCTCGGGGAATCGGAATGGTCAGCGTGGGTTGGCCGGCGAGCGCCGGCCTGTCAGTAGCATAAAGTGGGTACGAGAGGTCGAGAAGTCAACGAGTAAGTACTCGAACCCTCGGCCCCAACCCCTATTGCCACAACAGGTTGAAGGCCAACTACCGGCAGAACTTGCGCGGAGATATTAATACCATTATCTAATTAATCATGGACAGTGCATTTCGAGCGCTGGCGGACCCGACCCGGCGGCAGATTCTGGCTCTCCTCAGGGAGTCCGAATTGCCCGCCGGTGAAATCGCGTCCCGTTTTCCGATGGCGTGGGCCTCGGTGTCGCACCATCTCAACGTGCTCAAAGAAGCGGAACTTGTCATCGCGCGGCGGGATGGCCAGCACATCCGCTATTCGCTCAATACGACCGTATTCCAGGATACCCTGCAGCATCTGCTCGATCTTTTCGGTCCTCCCACCAGGCAGGAGAGTTCCAATGCGTAGGCTCTGGCCCTCGTTCATCGCGTTCGGTCTCGCGGTGGCACTGTCGATCTGGGCCTATCCCCGGCTGCCTCCCCAGGTGGCCACGCACTGGGGCATCGAGGGACAGGCCGACGGGTGGTCCACTCCACTGGTGGCGGTACTGATCGTGCCCGTCGCGACCATCGTGCTGGCCGGTGTCATGCTGGCGGCTCCCTTGATCGATCCCCGCCGCGAAAGCTGGCAGTTGCATGGCCGTACCTACTGGCGGGTGATCAACCTGGTCCTCTGCTTCTTCCTCGTCATTCACCTCCTGGTCATCGGCGAAGGCCTCGGGTGGGGACTTCCCGTCGCGCGAGTGATCCCGATGGTGGTTGGCGGCCTGCTCGTGCTCATCGGCAACCTCCTGCCCCGGCTCCAGCCCAACTGGTTCATGGGCATCCGGACTCCCTGGACACTGAGCAGCGATGAAGTCTGGCGGCGGACCCACCGCCTCGGCGGAGGAATGATGGTGCTGGCGGGGCTGCTCCTCGTGGCGGGTGGATTCGTGGCCCGGGGCATCGGATTCGTGCTGATCGTGGCCCTCGTCGGCTGCTGTGTCCTGGTGCCCGTCGTCTATTCCTGGCTGCTCTGGCGCCGGTCCGTCGTGCAGGAGCCGGGGAGCGCCAAATGAATTCTGTCCGCAGACTTCTCCTCGCGGCTGGTGGAATCATGACCCTCGCCTCGTCGGCTACCGCCCAGACTCCTGCCGCAGACTCGACCGCGGGCCACTTCGTGGACCTCATGGCCCGTGAGGCGTTCGCCGATGCGGCCGCCATGATGGACGGGACAATGCTGGCCGCCGTTCCGGAACCGAAGCTGCGCGAGATCTGGCAGTCGCTGACCACCCAGGTCGGCGCGTACCAGAGGCGCGGGGCGATTCGCCTGTCCCATGCCGGCGGCTACGAGGTGGCCCTGGTCAGCACGACCTTTGCCACCAGTGCCCTCGACATCAAGGTGGTGATCGATTCGGCCCGCCGGGTGAGCGGTCTCTACTTCCTGCCCGCTGCACCTCCACCCGCTGCTGCCGGTCCGTTGCCCGAGGGGCTGTCCGAGCGGGAAGTGACCGTGGGAGCGCGGGGGTGGCCGCTCAAGGGGACGCTCACCCTGCCCAAGGGGGGCGGGCGCTTCCCGCTGGTCATCCTGGTGCACGGCAGCGGCCCTCACGATCGCGACGAAACGATCGGACCGAACACGCCCTTCAAGGACCTGGCGTACGGGCTGGCAGAACGCGGAGTCGCCGTGCTGCGGTACGAGAAGCGCACCCTGGCCTACGGCCAGCGGATCGCGACGGAACTGATGGCGGGGTTCACGGTTGAAGAGGAAACGATCGCGGATGCGCTGGCAGCGGCGGACAGCGCGCGGCACCTTGATCGCATCGATCCGGCCCGGATCTATGTGGCCGGTCACAGCCTCGGCGGATATCTGGTTCCGAGAATCGTGGCCGGGGACCAGCGGCTGGCCGGCGCCATCGCGTTGGCGGGCAGCACCCGTCACCTGGAAGACATGGTGATCGAGCAGCTGGACTATCTGGCATCGCAGGATGGAGGGGACGACAAGTCAGGGGCGGCACAGCGCGAAATGCTCCGGACCCAGGCGCAGCAGATCAAGGCGCTCGGCACGGCGGACAGCAGCAAGAAGGTGATCCTGATCGGCGCCCCGCCCAACTACTGGCTCGATCTCCGGAACTATGACCCGGTGGCGGTGGCGCGGTCACAGTCCACGCCATTGCTGATCCTGCAGGGCGGGAGAGACTACCAGGTGACGCAGGCGGACCTGGCGCGGTGGCAGCAGATTGCGGGGCGGAAGGGCGTAACCATCAGGCAGTATCCGGCACTCAACCATCTGTTCATCGCGGGTACCGGGCCCAGTACGCCCGCCGAGTATGCGCGTCCGGGGCATGTGGACGAGCAGGTCATCAGCGACATTGCCGGCTGGATCAATCCGCCCGGAGCACCGCGCCCTTGAGGTAGCCGGTCTCGGGGATCGTCATTATCTCCGGATGATCGGGCCCCTGGCCCAGCAACTGCTCGAGCCGCAGGCGGCGGCCGCTATCGGCCGCCGCGGCCGACAGCATGGCGAGGAACTCTGGACGCCGGAGGTGGAAGCTGCAGGAAGCGGTGAGCAGCGCGCCGCCCGGTTCCAGCAGGCGCATGGCCCTCAGGTTGATCTCCTTGTAACCGCGGATCGCTTCCGGCAAGGCACTCTTGTTCTTGGCGAATGCCGGGGGATCCAGGACCACAGTGGCGAACCGCCTGCCGGTCCGTTCGAATTGGCGCAGGACCTCGAAGGCGTCTCCCTCCAGCCACTCGATATTCTCCAACTGGTTCAGGGCCGCGTTGTCCGCGGCGCGCGCCAGCGCCTCGGCGCTGCTGTCCACGGCGGTGACCCGGGCGGCTCCGCGGGCGAGGTGCAGGGCAAAGCTGCCGTGATAACTGAAACAGTCGAGAGCCTCTCCTCCCCGCGCCAGTTCTCCCGCCACGAAGCGATTGGGCCGCTGGTCGAGGAACGCGCCGGTCTTCTGGCCGGTTCGCGGCGCCGCCAGCATCCGGACCTTGCCCTCCCACATTTCGATCGTATCCGGCACGGTGCCGTGCACCAGTTCGACCGACTCGGGGAGCCCTTCGTGGCGGCGCACGGCCACGTCGTTCCGCAGCAGGATTCCCTCCGGCCGGCACTGCTCGACGAGGGCTCCCAGGATCAGGGGACGCATCGTCTC
Source organism: Gemmatimonadales bacterium (assembly GCA_035279705.1). GTDB lineage: Bacteria > Gemmatimonadota > Gemmatimonadetes > Gemmatimonadales > GWC2-71-9 > DATEHG01. The sequence goes on along the minus strand of DATEHG010000266.1, from coordinate 3,429 downwards.
CAGCCCCGCCGACAGGAGTTGTACCACGAGCCAGCGGTCGTAGCGGTCGACGACGAGCGACGGAAGTCCGTCGCCTTCACCATGGATCAGCCGGTAGGCGGTGGCATCGATCACGGCCCGGCGGCGGCGGTCCACGGCCGCGGATACCTGGCGGTTCCACCAGGACGCGTCCACCGGCACCTCATTCTTCTCGAGGAGACGGAGCCGGATTTCGGAGCGGGGGGAATAGAGGGCCTGGCCCAGCAGCCGGTGCCGCGAGTCGACGACGCGAACCAGGCCCGGGTGTTCGGGACCGTCCACGACGTCACTCCGATAGATCCAGGGATGGCCCTGGACCCAGCGGGCGGCGCCCCGGGCGCTCACCCGCACCGAGGCGGTCACCGCGAGCGGTCGGGCCGGAGGACGGTTGCGGCCCGCAGGTAGGCGTGGCGCACCTGGTCCCGCGGGCGGGCGCTGTAGGCGTGGACCAGTACCCGGATGCACCGGGGCAGGGAGCCGGGCACCGGAATCTCGGTGGTGTGGAGGATGGCCACCCCGTCCCACCCCATGCGGCGCGAGGCGCGGGCGGGGAAGGTGGCCACCAGGTCGGTGGTCACCGTGAAAATGGCGGACACGATATCATCCGGCCCGATCCCGTTGGCATCCACCAGGGCGTGCAGCAGCTCCTCCGTAGCATCGAGGATGTCCTCGGCGGTATCGTGCTCCACCGTGGTCGCGCCGCGGAAACCCTGCACCCGGATCGGAGATTCGGAGGCCATGCCCGACAATCTAACCCAGGCCCTTCGCCTCGTGCTGGTGACTGACGATCGCCTGATGCAGGGGCGGGACCCGGTCTCGGTAGCCCGCGCGGCGGTCGACGGGGGGGTGACGGCGGTGCAGCTCCGCCTCAAAGAGATTGGCGCGCGCCGACTGGCCGAGCTGGCGCGGAAACTCCGTGACTCGTTGCCGGTGCCGGTCCTGGTCAACGACCGGCCCGATGTGGCGGCCGCCGCAGGCGTCGGTGTGCATCTTGGTCCCGCGGACATGGCGCCGCGACTTGCCCGACTCGTGCTGGGGCCCGGTCACGTCATCGGAGCTTCCGTCGGCAGTGCTGCGGAAGCGGAGCGGGGCGCAGCGGCGGATTACTGGGGAATCGGCCCGTGGCGCGAAACGGGAACCAAGTCCGATGCGGGGGCGGCGCTGGGCGAGTCGGGCTTCCGGGCAGTCGCGACGCTGGCGGGTCCCCGGCCGAGGGTGGCGATCGGCGGTGTGCGTCCCGAAGACGTGAGGCTCGTGCTGGCGGCAGGGGGGACTGGCGTGGCGGTCGTTTCCGGGATTCTTGGCGCTGCGGATGTGACTGCAGCCGCACGGCGGTACGCCGAAGCGTTCGCTTGAGCGGGAGTGTCAGCGTCGCTTCAGGGAATCTTCCTGTGCCTTGCGCAGACGGCGGGCGGTCGCAATGGCCTTCTCGTGCTCCGCAAGGGTGCGGCTGAAGAGATGGTGGCCATCGGGAATGGCGACGAAATAGAGATACGGCACCGCCTCCGGGTAGAGCGCCGCACGAATGCTGGCGAGCCCCGGACTGTTGATCGGCCCGGGCGGCAGGCCGGGGTGGAGATAGGTGTTGTAGGGTGACTGGATATCGAGGTCCTTGAAGAACAGCCGCGGCTTCCGTTCCCCGGTCCGGGCCTCGATGGCGTACTGCACCGTCGGATCCGCCTGCAGCGCGATGCCCGCCTTGAACCGGTTCCAGTAGACCCCGGCGATGACCGGGCGCTCCTCGTCGTGGCGCGCCTCGCCCTCCACGATCGCCGCCAGTGCCATGACCTGGCGGCGGGTGAGTTGGAGCGTGTCGAGTCGGGCCGTCCAGCCAGGTTCCCAGCGGCGGAGGAACTCCTCGGCCATGAGGCGCACGAGATCCGGCGCCCGGGTCCCCGAGGGAACGTCGTACGTCTCGGGGAGCAGGAATCCTTCGAAGCCAGGTTCGTGCAGCAGACTCGTCGCCGCGGCGGAATCGGTGGCGGCAATGAGCAGGGAGTCCGTGGGAATGCCCAGCTCCGACTGGGCCAGGTCGGCCAGATCCCAGAGCGTCAGCCCCTCCGGCACGGTGAAATGGATCGCGAGGGTGTGCCCTTCCTTGAGCGCGGTCAGCGCGCGCCAGGTGCCGGCGCCACGCGGAAGCTCATAGACTCCGGCCTGAACGCTCCGCTCGGCGCCTCGGATCCGGGCGGTCACCTTGAAGCAGATGCGGCAGCCGATGATGCCATGGGCCGAGAGCGTATCGGCCACCCGGGTCAGCGACGCGCCGGGCGGAATGGTGAAGCGCTCGACCGGTCCCGTGGCGCAGGCGGCGGTGAGCAGCAGCGCCAGCAGGGCCGCCCCCTGCCTCATGTCGTGCCCCCTTTCCGCGCATCGAGGTAGTGCTGCAGGAGCACGCTCGCCGCGAGCGCATCCACATCTTCGCGGCGGCCTTGCGTCGAGCCCCCCTGTTCGCGGATGGCGCCGAGGGCGCGAGCCGTCGACAGGCGTTCATCCCAGAGATCGGTGGGAAGGGCAGTGCGGCGGGCCACCAGTTCCGCCAGCCCGCGGGCGGCCGTGCTCGACGGTGTTTCCTCCCCTTCGAGACCGAGCGGCAGGCCGACCACGAGTCCGACCGGCTGGTATTCGGCAACGAGCTCGAGGAAGCGGGGCATCGGAAACCGCTTGCCTTCGCGGCGGACCAGGGTCTCGATGGGGGAGGCGAGCGTCTGGCTTTCGTCGGAGCGGGCGAGGCCGATCCGGCGTTCGCCCCAGTCGAGGGCGAGGAGGCGGCCGGTGGCGGGGGTGGGCATGCGAAGGAAGGTAAGAGGTAAGAGGTGAGAAGTGAGAGGGATTTCCGAGCGCAGCGCGGCCTAACGGCGCACGTTCGTCCCTCTCACCTCTGACCTCTCACCGGCGGGCTATTGCGCCATCGTGGCGAAGAATTCCTTGTTGTTCTTGGTGCGCTTCATCCGCTCCAGGAGGAATTCGAGCGCTTCGACCGGCGGCATGTCCGCCAGGAAGTTGCGCAGCAGGTAGACGCGGTTGAGCTCGTCCTTGTCCATGAGGAGCTCTTCCTTGCGGGTCGACGTGCGCTGGATGTCGATGGCCGGGTAGATGCGGCGGTCGGCCAGGCGGCGGTCCAGCACCAGTTCCATGTTGCCGGTGCCCTTGAACTCCTCGAAGATCACCTCGTCCATGCGGCTGCCGGTGTCGATCAGCGCCGTGGCGATGATGGTGAGACTGCCGCCGCCATCGATGTTGCGGGCGGCGCCGAAGAAGCGCTTGGGCTTCTGCAGGGCGTTGGCGTCCACACCGCCGGAGAGGATCTTGCCGGAGTGGGGCACCACGACGTTGTGGGCGCGGGCCAGGCGGGTGATCGAATCCAGCAGGATGACCACATCCCGGCCGTGCTCGACCAGCCGCTTCGAC
>DATEHG010000265.1:0-4658 GCA_035279705.1 Gemmatimonadales bacterium | reverse complement strand
GCAGCGAAGGCATGAGATGGGAGTGCGGTGCGCGCTTGGCGCGGAGTGGGGCGACCTGGTGCACCTGGTGGTCGGGGAGGGGGTCCTGCTCGTCGCGTTCGGGATCGGACTCGGACTGGTTGTCGCCATGGCCGCCGCGCCGGCCATCGGACCGCTGCTGTATCAGACCTCACCACGCGATCCGTCGGTGATGGCCGTCGTGGCCACGGTTCTTCTTGTCACCGCGGCGCTGGCGTGCCTTGTGCCGGCGCTGAGGGCCAGCCGGGTGGATCCGATCGTCGCGCTCAGAGCAGAGTAGAACAGCGGAGAGAGTAGATAGGAGATGGGAAAAGCGCCGCGCCTCATCCTGAGGGAACGGCGCATCGCGCGGTGACCGAAGGATCTCTGCGAATGCGACTCGATCCTTCGCTGCGCTCAGGATGAGGTGCCTCTCCTCTCTCCTCTCTTCTCTCTCCGCAGTTCTACCGTCCTCCTGCCTCAAGATGCTTCTCGAGATACCTGGTCAGCAATTCGTACAGATGCTTCGTCGTCCCCTCGCCCTCGTAGATGCCGTGGCTGCGGTTGGGGTACGCCATCATGCTGAACTGCTTGTTGGCGGCCACCAGCTTGTTGATCAGCGCCTCGGTGCCCTGATAGTGCACGTTGTCATCACCCGTACCGTGGACGACCAGCAGGTTGCCCTGCAGCTGGCCCGCAAAGGTGATCGGTGAGCTCTGCTTGTAGTCCTCCGCGTTGTCCTGCGGCAGGCCCATGTACCGCTCCTGGTAGATCGTGTCGTAGTAGCGCACATCAGGCACCGGCGCCACCGACATGCCGGTGGAATACACATCGGGATCGCGGAACATGAGGTTGAGGGTCATCGAGCCGCCGCCGCTCCAGCCCCAGACCCCGATGCGGCTCGGATCCACCCAGCTCCACTTGCCTATCGCCTTCGCGACGCCCGCCTGATCCTGGCTGGCATACACGCCGATCTTGCGGTAGATCGACTTCCGCCAGGCCCGGCCGCGCAGGGTCGGCGTCCCGCGATTGTCGAAGCTCGCCACCACGTACCCCTGCTGGGTGAGCATCAGGAACCAGAGGTAGTCGCTGCCGCCCCAGGAATCGGTGGCGGTCTGTCCCGCCGGCTCGCCGTAAACGTAGAACAGCACCGGATACTTCTTGGTCGAGTCGAACCCCGGCGGGCGCATGATGTAACCGTCGAGCGCCACGCCGTCACCCGCGTCGACACGTACGAAGTTGGCCGGCCCCTTGGCCAGCGCCGCGATCGTGGCCTTCACCTTGGCGTTGTCCGCGATGCTCCGCACCGTCTCGTGCTTGGGCAGCGAGACGAGATCGATGGTCGTCGGCACTCCGAACTTCGAGTACCAGTGCATCCCGTATCTGGCGCCCGGCGCCAGGGAATAGAAGTGCGTACCCGCCTGGTCCATCGGCGAGAGCCGCTCCGGCTTCCCCTTGCCGTTGAGCTTGCTGCGATAGAGATAGCGCTGGGTCGGATTGTCCGGACTCGCCGAGTAGTAGACCCAGCCGCCCTTGGTGTCGATCTGGGTGACCGACGCCACGTCGAAGGCGCCGTTGGTGACGAGCTTGCGGTGGCTCCCGTCCCGGTCGATCACGTAGACGTGATTCCATCCGTCGGCGTCACTCACCCAGGTAAAGCGCTTCCCGTCGTCCATCCACTCGAAGTCGTCCACCACATCCACCCAGGCGCTGTCCTTCTCGGTGAGTATCGTGGTCACCTTGCCGGTGTTCACATCACCCATGAGCAGGTCGAGGGTGTTCTGCAGCCGGTTGAGCCGCTGCACCACCACCTGGTCGCTGTTGGCGGCCCACTCCATCCGGGGGAGATAGATGTTGCGGGGATCGCCCTCCACGGTCAGCCACCTGGTATCGCCGCCCGACGCGGCCACCATCCCGATCTTTACGGCCGAGTTGGTGGTCCCGGCCTTGGGATACTGGATCGGCGTGATGTACGAGTAGAGCGAATCGGTGTTGTTGATCAGCGCAAAGTCCCTCACCCCCGACGCATCGAGCTGCCAGTAGGCGATCCGCTGGCCATCCGGGCTCCAGCGGAAGCCGTCCCGGTCGCCGAACTCCTCCTCGTACACCCAGTCGAAGGTGCCGTTGATGATGGTCCGTGACCCGTCGTGGGTCAGCTGCGTAATGGCGCCGCTGGCCAGGTCTTCCACGTACAGGTTGTTCTCCCGCACGTACGCCACCCGCCCCCCATCGGGCGAGAACTTGGCGAACATCAGCGTCGACGGCTTGGCGTTGCCGCCGAGCTGCCGGAGCTTGCCGCTCAACCGGTCGAGCACCCAGTAGTCCCCGCGCGTGTTGGCGCGCCAGACCCGCTGAGTGTTGGTGAAGATCAGCATCCGGTTGAGGTCCGCGGACAGCGTGTACCCGCGGAGCCCCAGCGGGTGCTCCGCCCCTTCAGGTTTGAACTGCGCGGCGTGGTACAGAACGGTCTTTTCGCCGGTCTTGGCGTCGACCCGGACCAAGTCGCGCCCCGGCTGATTGTCTGCGGCCGGCGCAAAAACGGTGTAGCCCGTCCCATCCGCCAGCCAGCGGAAGGCGCCGGCGCCATCCTCGTCGAAGTCGTCCGAGTTGAAGATCCGTTCCAGCGATACCAGGCTGTCCGGCTTCTGCTGGGCGGCCAGGGTCGGCGCCACGGCGCCGAGGGCGGCAAGGAAAAAGAGGGCGCGCATCAATTCTTTCCGGGAATGAGGGCAGTCGCGGCATCCACCGACGCGGCGGCGCTGTCCAGGGTTTCGGCCACGACGGCAATGGAGCTGTCGGCCTGGCCCCAGTGGCTCTGCTCGATGGCCTCCCGCACCGCGGGCACGGTCTTGACGCCATAGCCGGTGAACAGTCCGGGGGCATAGATCTGGTGCTTGAACCACGGCCGGCCGGGGAGTCCCGCCGCCGGCGCCAGCGTCTGCTCCACCTGCCGGAGCCGATCATTGAGCGCCCTGGCCTTGGCGGCGTCGAATGGGCCGTCGGCCATGGCCGCCAGCAGCGAATCATACCTGCCGGCGCTCGCGGCATAGCGGCTCACCGCGTTTTCCATCGGGGCAAAGTTCAGGAACGGCGGCACCGCTTCACTCTTCGGGGCGACGTCGGGCTCGCGGGGGTCGATGGTCGCGGCGTAGACGCCCTCCTCGATCTGCTTGTTGCGTTCCGTGATCTCGTCGCGCCGGTTGCCGGCCAGCGTCTTGAGCTCGGTGAGATACCGCCCCACGGTCGCCGCCGAATTGCCGAACTTGAACGGCAGCACCTCGGCGTTGGCGAGCCGCAGCACCGTGAGCCCGGCCACGTGCGCCAGGGCACGGCCATAGACAAAGCCGGTGTCGGCGTACGTGGTGTACCAGTGGAAGCTGTCGTAGATGGAGTGATACACCCCGCCCGAGTTCGCTCCCTCTCCTCCGAACCCGAGGCCCAGCGACGCGATGCCGAGGTGCTGCAGGAAGGGCGTGAAGTCGGAGCCGGAACCCAGGGCGTCGATGCGGAGGTCACCGCCCGAGCGGAGCCGGGTCCGCTCGTCCGCCGACGTGGCTTCCGCCAGCTCGCTCCGGCGCAGCCGTTCCGCGACGCTGAGATTGGTCTCCGGGTCGGTCACATCCCGGGCCACCTCGTTGATCATCGCCTCGAGCGAGTGCGAGCCCCCCATGCCGAGGTAGCCGCGGCCGTTGCCATCGGAGTTGATATAGACCACGGCATGCTGGCGGAGCTCGTCCGCATGCGCTTCGACCCATTCGGTCGAACCCACGAGGCCCGGTTCCTCCGCGTCCCATGCCAGGTAGACGATGGTCCGCTTCGGCTTCCATCCCTGGTGGTACAGAATGCCGAGGGCGCGAGCCTCCTCCAGCTCGGCCACCATTCCCGCCAGCGGATCGTCGGCACCATTGACCCATCCGTCGTGGTGATTGCCGCGGAGAATCCACTGGTCGGGCGAATCCGAGCCCTTGAGCCTGGCGACGACATTGTAGATCCGTGTCGGCTTCCAGTTGAACTGGGCGCGGAGGTGCACTTTCGCGGGGCCGGGGCCGACGTGGTAGGTGATCGGCAGGCCGCCGCGCCAGCTTTCGGGCGCCACCCGGCCGCCGAGCGCCGTGAGCAGCGGCTCCGCGTCGCCATAGGAGATGGGCAGCACCGGAATCTTGGTTAGCGCCGTGACCTTGTCGAAGGGGAGCGGCTTGGTACCGATTCGGGCGCCGACGTTCGGCGTGAAGGGGTCTCCCGCTTCCACCGGCATTTCGGCGACGCTGCCGCGCTGCACGCCCCAGCGCGGGCGGTAGGGGCCGTTGGGGTAGACCTCACCCTCGCCGTAGCCGTCGTCCCGCGGGTCGGAATAAATGATGCATCCGACCGCGCCATGGTCCGCGGCGAGCTTGGGCTTGAGTCCCCGCCACCCGGCACCGTACTTGGCCAGGACAATGGCTCCCTTGACCGAGATGCCCAGCCGGTCCAGCCGCTCATAGTCGGCCGGCATGCCGTAGTTCACGTACACCAGCGGCGCTGTCACGTCGCCGTCGATGGAGTACGCGTTGAAGGTCGGGAGCTGCTCCTTCGTCTGATTCGTGGTGGGATCGGCGGGGAAGATCTCTTCGCTCAGGCGTGCCGTGTACTTCGTCGGCGCCAGCAGCTCCACCACCCGCTCC
>DATEHG010000264.1:0-23423 GCA_035279705.1 Gemmatimonadales bacterium | reverse complement strand
AGGCCTCGCACCAGTCGTAGCCGGCGGAATCGCGGAGCTGACTCCGGCGGTGCAGCGGAATGGAGGTGAAGCACGCACCACAGGCCGCGCCCTTCATCGGCACCACGACATTCCGGTTCCGCTGCGCCCGCAGCTTGTCATAGCGGGTGCGCAGCCGCCGCTCGATGCCGGAAGCCACCTTCTCCCGCTCGGCCAGCGCCACCGCGCGCTCGGCCTCAATCGCTTCGCGGCGCCCGTTGACCTCATCGCGCTGAGGCTGTTGCGCCGCCCGTGCCTCGGCCACCCTGGCCTGCGCCGCGGCTGCCGCCGCCTGCTGCGCGGTGACCTGGTCGGCCACCCGGACCCAGTCGCTCTCCTCCTTGGCCAGGACGGTGCGGGCCAGGTCGAGTTCGGCCGTCATCGTCGCAGCCTCCTTGGCCGCGCGGGTGAACTCGAGCCGCTTGCGCCGCTGCTCCTGCAGCCGCCGGTAGCTCTCGATCTTCTGCTCCATCTCGTCGCGGCGCCGCGCGGCATCCTCCGCGGTGCGGCCGGCGGCATCGGCCTCATGCTGTACGCCGCGAATGGCCTGATCGAGCGCCTCGAGCTCCTCGACGACACCCAGCAGCCGGGTGTCGACCTCGACCAGTGCCATGTCCTTCTCCTGCAGGTCCAGCAATCGAACCAGGTCGTCGTGCATCGGGTTCTCCGTCATGGGGGTGGCAGCCGCCTACCTGGCGCGTTGCCTGGAATCGCCCCGGAGCGCGCGATCGCGACTCCAGTGGCGGGTCGGGTTGACTGTCGGAAACCGCTTCTTGAGCTCTTCGATCAGCTGCTGCTTTTCCCGGTCGAGCTCGGCACTCTCCGCCTCGCTCGCCAGGGTGATCTTCTCCTCCAGCTTCCGGATGTCCCGGAGCAGCGGCCGGGAGTCGAGCCTCTCGCAGAGAATTACGAAGTCCCCGTCGAGACGTTGCCCCTTGAGCGCTTCGGCCTTCTGCTGCAGCGCCATCCAGGCCCGCTGAGCCGGTTCGGAGAGCGACTCGGCCAGTTCCCCCGGGGCAGCCTCGGGGCGGCTCCGGAGCGCGGTGAAGATCTCGGCGAATTCGGGGGTCTCGAACCATTCCACCCGCGCCGCTTCGATGCCGCGGGTACGCCACGAAGGATCACTCAGCAGGATCGCCAGGAACTGCCACTCCGCCCGGTTACTCTCGCGGCGGGGCGGAGCCACCCGCTCTTCCCTGCTCCGCGCGGTGGCGCGCTCGTCGGCCGGGACCGGCTCCCTGGGCGCCCGTTCCACCGCCTCCTGCTCCAGCACCGGACGGCCGATGCCCGTCCGCTCGGCCACGCGAGTGAGATACAGCTCCCTGGTAATCGGATCCTGTGCCGCGCGGATCGTGGGGAGCAGGCGGTCGAGGGCGTCCCTCCGGTGCTCGAGTCCGTTGAACCAGCCTTTGCGCTCCAGCAGCTGGATCTTCCGGTCCATGACATCGACCGCATCCCGCAGAATCGGCTCCAAGGCGGCGGCCCCGCCCTGGCGCACCAGCGTGTCCGGATCTTCGCCTTCCGGCATCGTGGCCACCCGGACCCGGAGTCCCTGGCGCAGCAGCACATCTCCCGAACGAAAGGTGGCCTTGAGTCCGGCCGTGTCGCTGTCGAGCAGTAGGGTGACCTGGCCGGTGTAGTGCTTGAGCAGGGCCGCCTGGTCCGAGGTCAGCGCCGTGCCCAGGGGCGCCACCACATGATCCACGCCGGCGAGCACCAGGCGCAGAACATCGAAATACCCCTCGACGATGATGACCAGCCCCTCTTTGCGGATGGCCATCCGCGCCGCGTGCAGGTTGTAGAGCGTGCTTCCCTTGTGGAAGACGGGCGTTTCAGGGCTGTTGAGATACTTGGGTTCGCCGGGGCCGAGGAGCCGGCCGCCAAAGGCCACTACCCGGCCGCGGGTGTCGTTGATCGGGAACAGCAGGCGACCGCGGAAGCGCGGGGCGATGCTCTGGTCTTCCCGCTGCACCAGAAGGCCCGCTTCGAGCAGCACCGCCGGCTTGACACCGAGTGCCGTCATCGCCGCCTGGAAGCTGCCATCCCGCGGGGCAAAGCCGAGGCCGAACGGCGCCACCGTTTCCAGGTCGAGGCCGCGACTGGCCAGGTAGTCCCGCGCCGGCTGCGCCTCGAGCCGCTCCAGCAGCTGGCGATGGAACCAGTCCTGCGCCGCCGCGAGGGCACTGAACAGCGGTTCCCGGGGATCCGGCCCCGCGCGCTCGGTCCGCTCAGGCACCGTGATGCCGGCGCGGCGGGCCAGTTCGCGCACCGCGGTGGGGTAGTCCATACCCGTGCGCTTCATGAGCCAGGAAAAGGCGTCGCCCGATTCCTTGCAGACGAAGCAGTAGTAGCGCCCCTTCTTCGGGATCACCGCGAAGTTGCGATTGGTCCCGCCGTGGAAGGGACAGGGGCCCCGCCAGTCGGAGCCGGTGCGCTTGAGCTCCACCGACTCGCCGATGAGCCCGATGAGATCCACCGCGTCGCGGATCTGGTCGATGATTTCGTCGGGAATGAGGCTCACGCGACGAACTCCGCGATCGTCACGCCCGAGCCGCCCTGGTTGGCGGGTGCGGTAACGCTCCGGGCCACGCGTGTATCCGATTCCACGATCTGGCGGACCCGCTCCCGCAGCACGCCGGTGCCTTTGCCGTGGATGATCCGGAGATACGGGTTCTCGGCGAGGACCGCCTCGTCGATCGCGTGGAGGACGGCGGCTTCCGCCTCCTCAGCTGTAAATCCTCTAAGATCTATTTCAATCGGGGCCGCTGAGGAGGTGGCAGTTGGGCGGGCGGGCAGGCGGGCGGTACCGGCACCCGGTTGAGAGTCATTCGTGAGCGGGACAAGACCGTCAGCCGGCATCAGGAGCTTCATCGAGCCGATCCCGACCAACACTTTTCCATCGCCCCGCACCTCCAGAACATTTCCCGATGTCCCAGACTCAAGGCGCACGCGTGATCCGACCTCGAGCACCTGTTCCTGCCCGCCCGCCCGCCTGCCCGCCTGCCCACTCTTCAAGGCCTCCGCCTCCAACCGTGCCGCCTCTTCGATCGCCCGCCGGGCCTCTCGCGCCGCGGCCTCGTCCGTGGCACCGCGGGCCTGCTGGATGGCCGCCTCCACCTTCTGCCGCGCCTCGAGGAGGAAGGCCCGGGCCTGCGATCGCGCGTCGCGCTCGGCGTCACGGGCGCGGGTCTTGAGATCGCGCTCGCGCACCTCCTGGCCCTCGCGCTGCACTTCCAGCCGGGCATTCAGCGCTTCGAGCTCGACCGACCTCGCCTCGAGCTCCTCGGCGCGCGCTTCCTGTTCGTTCTGCCGCTGCTCGACCGCCGCCAGCAGCCGGTCGAGGGCCCGGTCCGCATCGGACACCTGCGATTCGGCATCGGCCAGGACCGCCTCCGGCACTCCCAGCCGCCGGGCGATGGCAAGGCCGTACGATCGCCCCGGAATTCCCTGCATGAGCCGGAAGGTCGGCGTGAGCGCCGCACCGTCGAACTGCAGCGAGGCGTTGGCGACGCCCGTTGACCGGGTGGCCAGCTCCTTGAGCGCGCCCAGGTGCGTCGTGGCCAGCGTCATTGCTCCGCGCCGCGTCAGCGAGAGCAGCACCGCCGAGGCCAGTGCCGCGCCCTCGGCGGGATCGGTGCCGCTGCCGATCTCATCGAGCAGGATCAGCGCCCCGCTGCCTGCGGATTCGAGAATCCGGCGGACCACCGTGACGTGTGCGCTGAAGGTCGACAGCGAGGCTGCGATCGACTGGCGATCGCCGATATCGGCGAAGAAGCCGTCGAACACCGGCAAGGCACTGCCAGCGCCCGTCGGCGGGACGATGCCCGACTGAACGAGCGCGGCAATCACGCCGACGGCCTTGAGCAGCACCGTCTTGCCCCCCGTGTTCGGCCCACTCAGCAGCAGGGTGCGGCGGCCGTCGGTCATGTCGAGATCGAACGGCACCACCTCGTCCGCCGGCAGGCGGGCGAGCAGCAGGGGGTGGCGCGCCCCTCGGAGCACCAGTGGACCGCCCGAGACGTCGACCGTCGGTGCCTGCCCCCCGACCTGGGCCGCATAGCGCGCCCGGGCCGCGAGGTCGTCCGCCTGGATGCACATCTCGAGCAGATCGGCCAGCATCCCGTGCACCGGCCGCAGCAGGTCGGTGAGCTCGCGGCAGACAGCCAGGGCGGCGCGCTCGGCCCGCGCTTCCGCTTCACGGAGTGCGTTGCCGAGCTCGAGGGTGGCGGATGGCTCAAGGTAGAGCGTCGCGCCGCTGGCCGATTCGTCGTGGATGATGCCGGCGGGGCGGCTGCGCGAATCGCGAGGGACGGGAATGACATAGCGCCCGTTGCGCACCGTGACGGTGCCTTCTCCCTGGCCCTCGATGTTCCGGAGAATCCCCTCGAGCCGCTGGATGAGACGGCTGCGGGTGGCGCGCACATCATGGCGGGCGGACGCCAGCGCCGGGCTGGCACTGTCCAGCAGTTCGCCGGCGTCGTCCAGCGACAGTTCCAGGCGGCGCTCCAGTGCCTTGTCGGGCAACGGGCGCCGCAGGCCCGCGGCACGCGGCGCCTCTTCCGCGAGCGCAGTGAGTTCGGTGACGAGGCTCCGAGCGGTACCGAGCAGGCGCCGGACTTCGACCAGGGCCGATCCCTCGAGCACACTGCCCTCGATCCGGAGGCGGGCCAGCGTCGTGGCGAGATCCGGCACGGCGCCCGGGGAAGGCGCGCGTCGGTCGAGCACCAGGCGGCGCAGTTCCTCGACGTCGGCCAGTTCCTCGCGAATCCAGGCGAGGGCTCCCGAGGGCCGGCGGCTGCGGATACGTGCCGCCCCCGCCGGCCCGGCAGCGAGCTGCGCAACCTGACCCAGCACGGCATCGAACTCGAGCTCGGCCAGCGCGTCGGCCAATGCCTCCCCCGGCAAAGCGAACGGGGTGCCAGCGTCCCGCGACGCAGGCACCCCGTGGCCGGATTCTTCCTCGCTCGATCGCATCAACCCGCCTGCAGCTCCTCGCGGACAATCTGGTTGATCACCTTGCCGTCCGCCTTCCCCTTGAACCGGGGCATGACCTGGCCCATCACCTTGCCCAGTTCCCGCGTCCCGCCGGCGACCACTTCGCGCACGGCGCGGCGAATCTCCTCGGGATCGGCCGCCGCGGGCAGAAAGGGCTCGAGCACGGCAATTTCGGCGAGTTCGCGGTCCGCCAGATCGGTGCGGCCGGCGGCGCGGTACTGTTCCACGGATTCGCGCCGGGTCTTGATCCCCTTGCGAATGACCTCGACAACATCGTCATCGGTCAGCGCCCGGTTCACCTCGAGCTCCCGGTTCTTGACCGCCGCGATGACCGTCCCGAACAGGAGGGTGCGAGGCTTGTCCTGCGCCCGGCGTGCCGCATTGAGATCCGCCGTCAGCCGGCCCGCCAGTTCAGAGGTAGAAGACAACCGCGCCGCGCCCCCGGGGTAAAATGCGCCAACTCAAGACAGAGATTAAAGATAGGCCCCGGCCCGACCCCGGACAAGCGAGCGGTCAACCCGGCGGCCACCCCATGCGGCGCCCGCCGAGGAGATGGAAATGGAGGTGGAAGACACTCTGGCCGCCGTCGCTGCCGGTATTGGTGACCACGCGATACCCGGCGGCATCGAGCCCCAGCTCCGTTGCCACCTCGAACGTGAACGCCAGTGTCCTGCCGAGCAGCCGGGTACCGTCTTCCCCGCGGGCGTCGCGGCCGGCGGCGAGATGGGTGGTGGGAATGACGAGGACGTGCACCGGCGCCTGGGGATTGAGGTCGTAGAACGCCACCGCGTCCGGGGTGCGCTTCGCGATTTTGGCGGGAATTTCGCCGGACACGATGCGGCAGAAGATGCAATCAGTCACGGTTCCCCCTCAGGCGGGCGACGTTGATCAGGGCGGCAGCGGCGATGGCCGCAGTCTCGAACCGGAGAATCTGCGGCGCCAGCGCGGTCACGCGGAAGCCGCCGGCCTCGAGGTGGGCGAGTTCCAACTCGGTCCAGCCTCCTTCAGGCCCGATCGCCACGGTGATCGCTTCGGGCCCGATGCGCACAGGCGGCGCGGCCCCACCCTTCTCCGCCACCCAGCGCTTTCCCGGTCCCGGGCGGGCGCAGAGATCGGTGACGCTCAGTGTCTGGGAGATGCGCGGCGCCCAGGCCGCCCCGCTCTGCTTGATCGCCTCGCGGGCCCGCGCGCTGAGCTTGGCCAGGTGCGTCTCGCGGATCCGGGACGCCACGGCGGTCGTCCGCTCGGTCTCGAGCGGGATCAGCTCGGTGACACCCAATTCGGCTGCCTTCTCGACCAGCCAGCCGAAGCGGTCGCGATCTCCGGCCCCGACAGCGAGCGAAAGGGGTGGGGGAGCGTCGACGAGCTCGACTGACCCGATGTGCACCGTGGCCCGCTTGTTCGCCCAGGCCAGCATGCCAGTCGCGATGGTTCCCTCACCGTCCTGCACCCGGACAATCTCGCCATCCTCCGCACGACGCACCTTGAGATGGTGCGCCTCTTCGTCGGAAAGGGTGAGCGCGCTCCCCGCCGAGAGTGCCCCGGGCTCCGCCAGGACCGCGATCACGGGCGGGAGGCCGCCACCGCCCACCAGCCGCTGTCGGTCACTTCATCGCGGATCGTAAACTCGGCTACGCTCAGTGCCGCCCGGAACTCGCCCGCCTCGGCTTCTTCCATGCCGCTGAAGATGGCGATCCCACCGGGACGGAGTGCCGCCCGGATCGCGGGAAGGAGGGTGACGTTCACGGTGCGCAGGATGTTTGACAGGAGCAGGTCGGCGGGTCCGAGCAACTGGGCCAATTCGGCGGCGTCACCGGCCATGAACTGAGCCCGATCCGCCACGCCGTTGATGGCGGCGTTCCGCACCGCAACCGGAACCGCCTCCTCGTCCACCTCGATGCCGATAGCCCGGCGGGCGCCGAGCCGCGCCGCCGCAATGGCCAGAATGCCGCTGCCACTGCCGAGGTCGAGGACCAGCTGTCCAGGCACCAGGGATTCGCTCAGCAGCCGGAGCGCGGCCCGGGTCGAGCCGTGCTCACCGCTGCCGAAAGCGGTCTCGGGATCCATGACGACGACGGCTTCATCGAGCTCGCGCCGGTAACTCACCCAGGAGGGCACCACGGTCAGCCGGCCGACGCGCCGAGGGCCCAGGCCATCGCGCCACTTGGTCGACCAGTCGACCGCATCGAGGGAACGGAGGGCAATCTCTGTGGTAGGGGGAAAAGCCTTGGCGACGCGCGCCCGCATCGATTCGGCAGCCGAGCTGTCTTCGGCGAAGGAAACGACCCAGCCATCGTCCCGCTCCTCGACCGCCTGACCCGTTTCGTTGACCAGCCAGGCCGCCAGCCTGGGCCGCTCCTGTTCACCGACCCGGACTTCGACGGCCCACCAGGTCACGCGCCCAGTGCCTCGCGGATCCTGGCCCAGAAGCCGTCTTCGCGCTTGGGCGGATCGCCTTCGTGCTGCGCCAGTTCCTTGAGCAGGCGGGCCTGCTCGTCCGTCAGCGACTCGGGAGTCCACACATGGGCGCGCACGTTCAAGTCGCCTTTGCCGGTCTGGCCCAGGCGGGGGAGTCCCTTCCCCTTGAGGCGGAACACCGTTCCCGTCTGGGTGCCGGGGGGCACGGTCAGCCGTTCGTCGCCGTAGGGCGTCGGCACCGTCGCCGTCATCCCGAGCGCGGCCTGGCTGAAGGAGAGCGCCAGGTCGTGGATCAGGTTGTCGCCATCCCGCTCGAAGCGCTCGTCCTCCTTGACCTCGAGCATGACCAGGAGATCGCCGGCGGGCCCGTTGCGCGGACCGGCGGCGCCCTGGCCGCGCAGCGTCAGGTAGTTCTGCTCGGAAACGCCGGCGGGAATGTCGACCGCGACGCTGCGCTCGGTGCGCACCCGGCCATCGCCGCGGCATTCCTCGCACAGGTGGGCGATGACGCTGCCTTCGCCATTGCAGGTGGGGCACGGGCTCACCGACACGAACTGGCCGAAGAGGCTCTTGGCGGCACGGCGCACTTCGCCGCTGCCACCGCAGGTGCCGCAGGGCTTGGGCTTGGTGCCCTTCCTGGCCCCGCTGCCCTCACAGACGTTGCACCGCTCGAGCGTCTTGAGCTTGATGGTGCGGCGGGCACCCGCGGCCACCTCGGCGAGCGTCACCTTGACGGTGACCCGGATATCCTGCCCCCGGCGCGTTTCGGCCTGGGCCCGCATCCCGGCGCCGAACATCGAGTCGAAGCCGCCGAAGTCCCGCATGAAGATGTTGAGCGCCTCGGCCAGGTCGACGTGGGCGTATCCGCCGCCCCGCGAACCGCCGAGGCCCGCCTTGCCGTAGCGATCGTAGGCGGCGCGCTTCTGGGGATCCTTGAGGACTTCGTAGGCCTCGGTGATCTCCTTGAACTGCGCTTCGGCGCCCGGGCTGTTGTTGCGGTCGGGGTGGTACTCCATGGCCATCTTGCGGTAGGCCTTCTTGATGTCGGCCTCCGACGCATCGCGCTCCACACCCAGCAGCTTGTAGTACTCGCTCACTCCATCAGTCCTTCCACCAGGCGGCTGGTGTGCTCCACCAGCCCGATGATTTTTTCGTAGGGCATCCGGGTCGGGCCCAGGACGCCGATGACGCCGCGCAGGTCGCCCACGCGATAAGAAGAGGTCACCAGGGTGAATCCGGTCAGCCGGGGATCGACGTTTTCCCCGCCAATCGTGATCGAGATGCCGACCCGCCGCCGCGCGGCCAGCGCCTCGCGCAGCAGGTCGCGCCGGTCGGTCAGCGCCAGCAGGTGGCGCATCCGGTCGTTGGAAGCAAACTCGGGCTGCTCGGCGAGCAGCGTGGCACTCCCCAGCACCACCTCCTCACCGCCGGCCGCCCGGGTCAGGATGTCGTCTCCCTCGGCGATGAAGATGTTGAGCAGCTCCCGCCCTTCGCGGGTATCGACCGCGTCGCGCAGACGATCGGACAGGGTGGCCCGGATTTCCCGCAGGGAGTGCCCGGCCAGCCGCTCGTTGAGCGTCTGGGTGAACCGGGTCAGGACTTCCGGCGGCACCGCCACCGGCGCCTCGACGAAGATGGTGCGGATGGCGCCGCTGCGAAGATTGAAGACCAGCAGCAGCCGGTCGCTGCTGACCGGCACCAGTTCCAGCTTTTCGAGCACCGTTTCATCAAGAGCGGGCGCCACCGCCACCCCGAGCTCCTGCGTCAGCACGCCGAGCACCTGGGCGGCCCGTTGCACGATTTCCTCCAGCGCCCCGCGTGAGGCGGGAAGTTCGGTGAGCAGCGCCTGCTGCTGGGCCCGGCTCGGCGGTGCCGAGCGCATGAGGTTGTCGACGTACCAGCGGTAGGCGCGGTCGGTGGGAATCCGTCCCGCCGACGTGTGGGGATGGAAGAGGAAGCCGCGCTCTTCCAGGTCCCCCATGGTGTTGCGGATGGTGGCAGAGGACACGCCGAGCCCGAACCGGCGCGCGATGGTCTGGCTGCCGGCCGGCTCGGCGGTCTCGATGTAAGTCTGGATGACCGCCTCGAGGACGCGGAACTCGCGTTCAGTCAGCTGGTCGGGGAGGCCCATAGGCGTGAAATCTACTCTACCCGGGGGCTAGAGCCACCCTTTCCAGGCGTACTTGATCCATCCCAGCCGCTCGTAGACCCAGTCTCCGAAGGCGGGAAGCCGGTCGCCGGGGTCATGGAGCGTGGCCAGTGAATAGCTGCGGGATTCTGCCGGGAGGCAGATGACCGTGAACCCGGCGTGGGTGACCGTGGCACAGGCCCGGCGGCTGTGGAGGAGGGTGGAGACCACGGCAATGGAGTGCCATTTGTGCTCCTGGGCCAGCCGGCCGAGCGCCCGGGCCTCGTCGTAGGTGCTGTTCACCGAATCGGTGCGGTACAGTTCGAGCGAATCGCCGGCGAGTGCGATGATCCGGTTCTGGTCCAGGGCGGAACTGACACCCGGATGGCCTTTGAGCCGCACTGTGGCCACCACCAGGGGCCGCCGCCAGCGCTGGGCCAGGCCCAGCCCGTTGAGCAGGGGGTCCACCGATTCGTGGCCGATGTGCCCGTCGAGGGACACGGAACCCGCAAGCACCAGCACCGCGTCCGGGGCCTGGGTGGGCTCGGGATCCCGCCGCGGCCAATCCTTGATCGCAGCGTCGAGGAGCGGGGTGTAGCCGATCACGAGAATGGCCACCATGGTCAGACCGGCGCCGACCCAGAGCAGCCGCCGCCATGGCGTAAAGCCGATGATCAGCCCGGCGATGGCGGCCGGAAGCAGGCCGTCCCACCCGACGACGCCGAACAGGTCCGGCAACTTCATCAGCATGCACCCGCACCAGATCAGGGTGGCCAGCGCCGCTCCACCGAGCGGACGCAGGCCCGGCATGGGCGGGCGCGCGCCACCTTCCGGGGGCGCCGCCCCTGCCCCGTTCTTCTTCTTCGGACTCATGAAGGACTCATCCGGAGGTTGAGGTGGCTGACGAGGCTGTCGAGCCGGAGCCAGCCGTCAGCGGTGAGTGACAAGCGCCCATCACGTTCAGCGGCGAGCCAGCCGGCGGCACTCCAGTCCCGTCTGTCGGCCTCCGGGATCCAGCTGGCCGGCACTCCGCCAGTGGTTCGGAGTCCCAGGTAGAGGCGCTCGAGGTCGAGTGCCTCGTCATCCAGTGTCTCTTCGCCCGCCACCGGGTTCCGGCCTTCCCGCAGTGCGGTGTCCCAAGCTGACCACTCCCGCAGGTTCCAGCGCCGCCGCCGCTCCCAGCCGCTGTGCGCCGATGGGCCCAGGCCGAGGAAGGGAGACCGGTCCCAGTAGGCGCTGTTGTGCCGGGCGCGATGACCGCTGCGGGCGTAGTTGGACACCTCGTAATGCTCGAAGCCCGCCCCGCGAAGCGCCTGATCCGCCTCCAGGAACTCCTCGGCGTACCGCTCGTCCGTGCCGGCCAGCGCCGTGCCGCGCTCGACCCACCGGCCCAGGGGAGTATGCGGCTCCACGGTCAGGCCGTAGAGCGAGAGGTGCTGCGGGCTGAGCTCCAGCGCGCGCTCGAGGTCGTGCTTCCAATCCCGCTGTTGCGCCTCGGGCAGGGCAAAGATCAGATCGAGCGAGAGATCAGTGATCCCGGCCGCCCGGAGCGTGGCGACCGCGGCCGGCACCTGGTCCGCGGTGTGGGTGCGGTGCATCCAGCTCAGCACCGCCGGATCGAAGCTCTGGACCCCGAGCGACACCCGGTTGATCCCCATTCCGCGCCACGACTCGGCCCGCGCGGGCGAAACGTCGTCTGGATTGGCCTCGAGGGTGATTTCCGCCCCGGCGGAAACCTGCCGGTCCGAATGGATCCGGGCCAGGATGCGGCCCAGTTCCGCGGGTTCGAGCAGCGAGGGGGTGCCGCCGCCGAGGTAGATCGTATCGACGGTCGGCGAGAGGGACCAGATCTCCTCGCCCTGCACCAGCTCCCACTCCCTGAGCAGCGCTTCGGCATAGCGCGCCGAGGGCACCTCACGCCGGACCGCGATGGCAAAATCGCAGTAACTGCACCGGCGGGCGCAGAAGGGGACGTGGAGGTAGAGGTGCATGGGGAGGGAAGATACTTGGTGAGAGGTGAGAGGTGAGAGGGAACAGAGTGAACAGTGAACGGTGAACGGTGAACAGGGAACGGGGAACGGGGAACGGGGATCCGGAGCGCCGAAGGCGCGGAGGAGAGCGAGGACGCCCATTCGCTACGCTCAGGGCAGGCTCCGCGCCCGCAGCTCAACGTGAAACGGGAAACGGCGAACGGGGGGCAGTCGAGCCGACAGAATAGCTATCGGAGTAAGCGCGAATGAATTCGCGCCTCGGCTTCGCCCAGCGTGCCTGCGGCACGCCTGCCCCGGTCAGGGACTCTCGCTACCCGTTGTCCTGGCCGGAGCAAGGAAAGAGCCGATATTGTCAACGAGGCAGCACTCGCCAATTCTGGTAGCGACGTTCCGGGAAAATTGGAACTTGACTCGGATCCACGCCGCCCGCCCTCGCGGACGTGGCGAAGCCACGCAGGGCGGAGCCGAGGCACGAATTCATTCGTGCTCTATTCGATTCCAAACTGGGGAACTGCGTGAACGGTGAACAGTGAACAGTGAACGGGGATCCGGAGTGCCGAAGGCGCGGAGGAGAGCGAGGACGCCCATTCGCTACGCTCAGGGCAGGCTCCGCGCCCGAAGCTCAACGGCGAACGAGGAATCGGGGACAGGGCACAGGGGAACGGGGAACAGTGAACGCCGATCCGGTGCGCCGGAAACATCCCCCCATCCCCACATCCCCCCATCCTTAGATTCGTCGGTACCTCCCCCCGGGCAATCCCTCCACCACCCCCGCGAGTTCGAGCCCGCACAAGAGATCCAGCACGGCGGCGACGGTCCGCTCAAGGGCAAGCGCAAGCTGGTCGGCGATCTGCGGGCCTTGGCCCAGCGCCGCGAGGACGGACACCTCGTCGGGAGAGAAGAGATCGAGGTTGGCGCAGGGAGGGTCTTGATTGATCAAGACCCTCCCTGCGGTCTCCAGGCCATAATGCCGCAGCAGGTCGGTCGTCTCCAGCAGCGGCTCCGCGCCGTCACGGATCAGCCGGTTGGTACCCTCGGATGTGGGGCTGGTGATCGGTCCCGGCACCGCCATGACATCTCGACCCTGCGCCAGTGCGGCCTCCACCGTGAGCATGGTGCCCGATCCTTTCACCGCTTCGACCACCAGCGTCACCCGGCAGAGTCCGCTGATCAGCCGGTTGCGGCGGGGGAAGCTGCCGTGATGAGGCCGCTCCCCGGGCGGAAACTCGGTGAGCATTAATCCGTCAGCCGCCACTCGTTCGTAGAGCAGCCGGTTGCCCGCCGGATACACCACACCCAGCCCGTTGCCGAGCACGCCGATCGTGGCACCGGAAGCATCGAGGGCGGCGTGATGGGCCACCGCGTCGAGTCCGCGAGCCATCCCGCTCACGACGGCCAGTCCCGCTCGCGCCGCCCGGTCAGCGATCAGCCGGCAGACCTCGCCGCCGTAGGGCGTGTGATCCCGGCTCCCGACGATGGCCACGGCGGGGAGGGTCAGCAGCTCGACCTTTCCAACGGCAAAGAGCAGCGCCGGCGGGTCGGGGATTTCGAGCAGGATCGCGGGAAATTCCGGATCGCCGGGGAGCAGGCATTGTCCGCCCAATTCCGCGACGCGTTCCAGGGCCTGGCTCGCCGCCTCGGGTCGCGCGGTCTTGATGGCGGTGGCACAGGCGCGGGAAATTCCGGGCAGCCGGCACAAAAACGCGAACGGCGCCGAGAGGGCGCCGTCCGCAGATTCGAAGTGGGTAAGGAGTGTGGCTAACCGCTTCGGGCCGATCCCCGGCACCAGCGCCAGGGCCACGTAGCTCGCCCGGTCGCCGGTTACTCGGAGTCGAAGTCCCCCTCCTCCAGCTCCTCCGGCTCCGGTTCCGCCGCCTTCACCTGCCCCACCGTCCGCCATAGAAACTCCTTGAGCTCCTCGAGACCGCTCCCCGACGCGCTGGAGATCGCCAGTACACCGAGCGCATCCGCTTCGGCGATGGCGGGAAGCAAGTCCCCTTCGTGCAGCAGGTCCCGCTTGGTCAGCACCACCGCGTACGGCTTCCGGGCCAGCGCCTCGCTGTACGACTCCACTTCGCTCCGGAGCAGCGCCAGGGTGGCCGCAGCGTCGGGCGCGTCGAGCGGGATCATGAACAGCAGCATCCGGGTCCGCTCGACATGCTGCAGGAACTTGAGCCCCAGCCCCTTCCCCTCGTGAGCCCCCTCGATGATGCCCGGGATATCGGCGACGACATAGCTGCGCGATCCGGACAGCCCGACCACGCCGAGGTTCGGCTCGAGGGTGGTAAACGGGTAGTCGGCGATCTTCGGTCGAGCGGCGGAAATCACGGAGAGCAATGTGCTCTTGCCGGCGTTGGGCTCGCCCACGAGGCCCACATCCGCGATCAGCTTGAGCGTGAACTCGAGCTCCCGCTCCTGCCCTTCCTCTCCCGGCTCCCATTCGCGCGGCGCCTGGTGCGTCGAAGTCGCGAAGCGCGCATTGCCTCGCCCGCCCCGTCCCCCCTTGGCCACCAGGATCGTGTCCCCGTCCCGCAGCACCTCGCCCAGGCGTTCACCGGTGATCTTGTCCCGCACGATCGTCCCGGGTGGCACCGGGAGATAGACGTCGTCGCTGGACGCCCCGGTCTTCGTCTTGCCCATGCCGTGCTCGCCCCGCTCCGCGGCCCACAGCGGGCGATAGCGATAGTCGAGCAGCGTGGCCAGGTTGACATCGGCCCGCACGTAGATGCTCCCACCGCGGCCGCCGTCCCCGCCGTCGGGCCCCGCCTTGGGGCGATACTTGAAGCGGGCAAAGGAGCAGGCGCCCGAGCCGCCGGTGCCGGCGGTGACCTTCACAGTGGCGTGGTCGATCAGCATCAGGCGCGCGCGCTCCGGTTGTCCCGCACGCCGCGCCACAATTCCTTGATCCGCTTCCAGTGGTCGAGCGCCAGCAGTGGATTGACCGCGGCCAGGGTGGCGTCGATCTGTTGTTCCGTGGCCCCTGCATTGAGCGCGCCGCGCAGGTGCGAGTGCAGCTGCCTCGGCGTGTCCATCACAGCCGTCTGGGCCACCACGCAGAGCTCGCGGCGGAGCAGGTCGAGTCCGGGACGGGCCAGGGTGCGGCCATATCCCTCCGTGATCATCCAGGCATCGAGGGCGGGGTGGAGCGCCGTGATGTTCTCCCGGAGTTTGCCGTAGTTGTCGCCATAGACGGTGCGGCAGACCTGCTCACCCCGCCGGACCCACTCGGGCGCACGGGTGTAGTCGGCATCGGGGTCGCCGGCGGGCGCGGCCACCTGGCCCAGCTTGCGCCACGCCGCCGTGGCCACCAGTGCCCGCGGGTAGCCGATCATCAGCACCGACTGCAGCAGCAGCTCCTCGATCCACGCCACCGGCACCTCCGCTTCGCGCAATTCCTGGATGCGCTCGCGGAGCTCGGCTTCCTCGCCCTGCGCGGTGGCCGCGGCAAAGCGGACCAGCGCCAGCGTCTGTTCGTCCAGCCCTTCCTTCGACGTCATCTACAGTAGTACTCCAGAGAAAGAGCTTGTCATCGCGGTCATGCGCCGCCTAGTGCGAAAAGTGCAACGCGCCGGCGGCGCGCAGCACGCCCGTGACCTCGCCGCGGGTATTGATCGTCGGCAGCTCGGCGTGGTGGGCGACGGCCGCGGGCCAGTCGGCGCCGGGCAGCGCCAGAAGCCCCTTCTCCGCCAGCTGCCGCAGGACCGCGAGCAGCGCCGGTCGGGCACTGCGCATGTCTCCATCCTCCACCTTGATCGCAACGCCCAGCCGAGCGGCCGGCAGCGCGGCACCGTAGATGCCATCCGCCCCAACCTTGGCCAGCACCAGCCCCGGGTAAGCCGCCATGAGATCGGTGCAAAGGCGCCCGCCGCCCGCCACGAGCCCGGGGTGACCCATCATCGCATCGCGAATTCTGACGGCCGGGCTGTCATCCGAGCTTCCCAGCCGGGCATACGCCAGCGCCATTGCGGAGAGCGGAAGGCCGTGGCACACGGCCGTGCATCCGTCGACCGCCAGCCGGATCGTCTCCCTCGGCTGTCCGCTCCAGATGCTGATGGCCTCGAGGCAGCGCGCCTGCACCGGGTGCGCCTCGCGCTCATAGCCCGCCGTCGGCCAGCCGTGGAATCGCGCCAGCGCCAGCATCCCCGCGTGCTTGCCCGAGCAGTTGCTCGACCGGGGTGTCAGGGCGCCGCCGCCCCGTGGCGAAAGGTCCGTCAGCGTGCCGGCCAGCGGCGGATGCGGCCCGCAGGCCAGGTCCTGCTCCGTGAGCCCGATCAGGCGGAGCATGTGATCCGCCAGCTCGATATGCACCGGCTCGCTCGAATGCGAGGCGCAGGCCAGCGCCAGCTCACGGGGGCCGAAGCCGAACTGGTCGGCCGCCCCATCGGAGACCAGCGGCATCGCCTGGAACGGCTTGGCCGCCGAGCGCCAGAAGGACACCAGGGCGGGATCTCCCGCGCGGGCAACCACCCTGCCGTCGGGGTCCACCACCGCCACCGAAACCCGGTGCACCGACTCGACCAGCTGGCCCCGGGTGGATTCGATCCGGAATTCCATAGGGGCAGGAAGATAGCGTACCGCGAGCGTGCCCGGATGCCGAACGCTGGCGACTGGCGCCGAAGCCCGGCTACCTTACCGGCCCATGGCCCCCCGCTCCTGGCTCCCCGTCTTCCTGCTTCTCGTCGCCCCTGCTGTCGCCTCGGCGCAGGTGTCGGCCTACCTCCCGCTGGATGACAGCCGGCTGCCGCTGATCGAGCACCTGATCGCCACCGGGGCCATCGCCGATCCGAGTCCGTTCATACGCCCGTTCCGCCGCGGCGACCTGCTGCGCGTACTGGCCGACGCGGACACGACGCGCCCCGGCGTCGCGGAAATGAAGCGGCAGATGGAGGAGGAGTTTGCGGTCCTGAGTGGCGAGTCCACCTGGGGAGTGGACCTGCGCGGCGGGCTGCAGGCGTACACCCATGCCCGGCGCGACCCGCTGCATCCGGCCGGTGACGGCGGGGTCCAGCCGTACGCCGAGGTGGGGCTCGAGGCGTCGGCGGGGCCGGTGGTGCTGGTCGCGCGCCCGGTGCTGGAGCCGCGGCTGCTCGACGATCCCGACTGGAAAGGCCGCAAGGATATCGAAGTGAGCTTCCGGATGGCGGACGGGTACATCAGCGCCCAGTGGAAGCCGGCGCGGATCTTCTACGGGCAGATGGCGCAGAACTGGGGACCGGTGGGTATCACGGGTCTGGCGCTGGGCAACGAGAGCTATCCCCGCCCCACCTTCGGTGTCGATTTCTACTTCGGTCCGTTCCACCTGGCCGGACAGGCGTCGGACCTGAATGATCAGACGGACACCCTCTCCCAGGTGGTGCATCGCTACTTCTTTGCCCATCGGCTCGATCTGCGGGCGTCGAAGCGGCTGCAGTTCGGGCTGTTCGAGACCACCGTGCTCTCGGGGGTGGACCGCAACTTCGACGGCCGCTACCGCAATCCCGTGAGCCTGCTGCTGCTGACGAATGAGTACGGGCTGGGGGATGACGGGAATGTGCTGGCAGGCCTCGACGCGTCCTGGCAGGTGGCGACCGCCTTCACCTTCCAGGCCGAGCTGCTGCTGGATGACATCCAGTACCAGAACCGGTCGGGGCCGGACAGCTATCCCGATCGGTACGCCTTTACTGTGGCCGGATTCGGGCCACTGGGGAGGGCCCTTTCCTATAGAGTGCTCTATTCCCAAGTCTCCAGCCTGGCCTTCCGGACCGAGGACCCGTTCAACAACTTCGTGGACGACGGGGTGGGCATCGGCCGCAACTTCGGCGGCAACGACCAGTTCACCGTCCGCGTGGGCATACCGGTGCGGCACAGCTGGCTGGTGACGCCGGAGCTGACCTACTTCCGCCAGGGCGAAGGCAACCTGACCGATGCCGCGCCGGCGCGAGGCCCCATCTCGGCTTCATACCCGACGCTGCTGGCCGGGGTGGTCGAGAAGACCTTCCGCGCCGCGGTGGCCGCGAGCGGAAGCTGGGGGCCGCTCCGGCTCAGTGCCGACGCCGGGTACCATCACATCACCAACCTCGACCATCAAACTGGTGTGAGCGCCGACCGTTTCGAAGGGCGACTCTTTGCCACGCTCGGCTTCAGCCGGCGAGGGAGCTTCCAGTGAGACAGACGCCGGCCACCGGCCCCTTCAATCGCGACCGCCTGGGCAAGCTGATGGACAAGATGGCCCAGCGGCGCATCGTGGTGATCGGGGACGTGATGCTGGACCGGTACCTGATCGGCGACACCGAGCGCCTCTCGCCCGAGGCCCCGGTGCCCGTCCTCATGGTGCACGAGCGACGCTCGGCGCTGGGCGGGGCGGCCAACGTGGCGGCGAACGTCGCGGCCATCGGTGCGACCGGGTGCCTCGTTGGTGTGGTGGGCGATGACCAGGATGGCCAGGCGCTGCGGCAGGAAATGGCCGCGAGCCAGCTCGACGACCGTTTTCTGTTGACCCTCGCTGGCCGCCCCACCACCTCGAAGACGCGGGTGGTGGCCCGCGGTCAGCAGGTCGTCCGCATTGATGAGGAAGTCGACACCCTGCTGGACGACGGCGAGTGCGACAAGCTGATTGCGAAGCTGAATGAAGCGCTCGAAGGCGCCGACGCCCTGCTGCTCGAGGACTACAACAAGGGCGCCCTCACCCCTGCGGTGATCAAGGCGGCGCTGGCCGCAGCCCGGAAGCGCGGCATTCCCACCGTGGTGGATCCCAAGTTCCGCCAGTTCTTTGCCTACGAGGGTGCCACCGTCTTCAAGCCAAACCGGCGCGAGCTCGAGGCGGCGATGGGTGCGGCGATGGACCTCAAGCACCAGGACGCGATTCCCCAGGCGCTGGAGCGGCTCAAGGTGGACAACCTGCTGCTGACCCTGGGCGCCGACGGGATGCTGCTGGTGACCAAGGACCGCAAGGTGAGTCACATCCCCAGCATTGCCCGCGAGGTCTACGACGTGTCCGGCGCGGGAGACACGGTGACCGCCTGGGTGGGAACCGCAATCGCGGCCGGCGCCTCGCTCTACGAGGCCGCCCACATCGCCACCTACGCCGCCGGGATCGAGGTGGCCAAGGCCGGCACCGCGACCGTGAATCCGAAGGAAGTGCTGACGGTGCATGAGGAGCGGTTTGATCAGATTGGGCGGTTGCGGAGGGAGGGGCTCATTTGAGACGGGTAGACGGATAGACGGGTAGAAACTGCCCTTCCCCCTCATCCTGACCCCGAGCGTAGCGAGGGGGAGCGAAGGACCTGCTCGATGGGGATCGGAGGCGGGTCGGCGGGTCGAAACTACAGGTGCACCTCATCCTGAGCGACCACGAGCCAAGCGAGGGGGAGCGAAGGACCTGGTTGGCGGGCATCGGAGCCCGCTGGACGCGGGGGCCTCACCCTCGGTCCCTCTCCAACAAGTTGGAGAGGGAGGGCCCGGGTTCCGATGCCCCTCATCCTGAGCGCAGCGAAGGATCGATCCGGACGGAATCGGACCTGGCCTGGCGCGCTGGTACTGAAGGAAGCGCGAATGAATTCGCGCCTCTCCTGAGCGAACGCGAAGGATCCGCCCGGCGTGGCTCCGCCACGTCCTCTCGGGGGAGGCCCCATCCCCACATCCCCCCATCCCGCCATCCCCCAATTCCCATATATCCGCCCTCCTATTAGAATCCCCCTCCCTGAATCCAGGGCGATTAGCTCAGCTGGTTAGAGCGCGCGCCTCACATGCGCGAGGTCGGGGGTTCGATCCCCTCATCGCCCATCACCCCGTCCTTTGTGGCGGGGTTTTTTGTGGCCGCGAGGTTGGGGGGGTAACGGAGCTCACTCTCAAGCGGTGTCGTCCCGAGCGCAGCGAGGGACCTCAGTCACTCGGAGGCATGAACCAATCCCTGGCAAGATCCTGCCATTTCGGATTCGTCAACTGGATCAGTGCGACCCGCTTGCTCCGGCTCCAAGACTTGATCTGCTTTTCCCTCGCGATTGCCGTGCGGGGTCCCGCGACAATCTCGAAATAGACGAGCCGGTAAACCCGGTACCGGCCAGTGAATGAGCCGGGCTGTTTCATCCTGTGCTGCAGGACCCGCCGTTCCAGGTTGTTAGTTACCCCGGTATAGAGTACCCGCGAGCGACTGGCCAGGATATACACATAGAGGCTGCGCACTCGGGCTCCAGCTGGTGGTTGAGCACCAACCTGCGGCCTGAGGTCAATGGATCATCAAATGCTCCTCCCGTGTCGTCCCGAGCGCAGCGAGGGACGCGATCCGCCACTCTACCGGGCGCCGTGTCGTCCCGAGCCGAAGC
Organism: Gemmatimonadales bacterium; assembly: GCA_035279705.1. GTDB lineage: Bacteria > Gemmatimonadota > Gemmatimonadetes > Gemmatimonadales > GWC2-71-9 > DATEHG01. The sequence goes on along the minus strand of DATEHG010000264.1, from coordinate 3,573 downwards.
CCTGAGCGGAGCGAGGGGTCGGCGAGGGACCTCAGTCACCGCACGCGTGGGCCGATGCTGGGGAATCTCGAGCCCCGCCCAACTCGAGTCCCCCAGCATGCGCCAGCCGGGGGGGACCCCTCCCCCTCCCTTCGCTGCGCTCAGGGTCGGGGTCGGGGTGACATCCCGCATTCCTTAAGTCACGGCGCCCCTCGCTACGCTCGGGGCGAGCAGGGACCGTGCGGTCTCCGGCCGTGCGACCGAGCGGAGCGAGGGAGTCCTTTAGGGCTCGCTCGCCTGCGGCTCGATCCCCTCATCGCCCATCACGCCGTCCATAGTGGCGGGGTTTTTTATTGGCGCGAGGTCGGGGGTGGAGCTCCGCCTGTGCGAGAAGCGGTCATTGCACGCCACGCGCCGGGCCGAACCGGCCGCGGAGCGCTCGGCGGGCGCCGACCCCCAATCGCGGGGGATTCAAGCCAAATGAGAAGTATTTCAACTTCAGAGGATTGCGGTCGAAGCTCAGGAGCTGACCACCCAACCTCAGGAGCTGACTACTCGACCTCAGGAAGGTGCGGTCAAACCTCAGGAGCTGACTGCCCAACCTCAGACAGGTGCGACCAAATCTCAGAGAGTGACTTCGCACCCCAGGAAGGTGAGTGCTAAACCTCAGAGACTGAGCGCCGAGGCCAAGAGGAGTGCGGTTGAATCTCAGGGACTGACCTCGCACCCCAGGAAGGTGAGTGCTAAACCTTAGAGCCTGAGCGCCGAGGCCAGGAGGGGTGCGGTGCAACCTCAGAGGGGTGCGGACGAAGCCAAGACGGGTGCGGCCGAGCCTCAGGAGGTGACCAGCCACCCGCAGGCACTGACTGCGCACTTGCAGCCCTTGATCAGCGGAGTCTCGCCCGGGAGGCCCTATCCCCGGGGATCGACATCGTTGGACAGGCACTGTCCTCGGCGGAGGACACCGGCCGAACCAGAAGGACAGTTCGGGAAACCCGGGCGACCTGGCCCCCTGCCAGCACCGGTAGTTGTCGGCATGGCGCAGGGGCGGCATACTGAATCGGGACTGGATAGGGAGGCGAAGGGACTGGGACTCCGTCGGCCCCGGGAACGTCCGGCAAGGATCAAGCGCTCCGAGTCGAGGAGCGTTCGGCGGGAGACGGGTTGGGTATCTGGCCACCGATCAACAGTCAGGCGCCGCCTCGGCCTTGAACGGAATATGCGCTGCCACCATCTGATGGAGGTGTCCTATGGGTCAGCGTGCTGAAGCACTTGCCACACGCATCGAGCAGGGAGCTGCAGGCTTGGCCAACTTTGCTGAATCGCTTTCCGACACCGAGTGGCGCACCAAAGTCCGAGATGGGCGCACCGTTGGCGCCATCGTTCATCATGTTGCGAATGTCTACCCCATTGAGATCGACCTTGCGCGGACGATCGCCTCTGGAAAAGCAGTCGCCGGTGTCACGTGGGAGGTCGTCGCCGAGTTGAATGCAAAGCACGCGGAAGAGCAAGCAGGCGTCACGAAAGCCGCGGCCCTCGACCTCTTGCGCCGGAACAGCAAGCAAGCGGCTGAGGCGGTGCGCGCGCTGAGTGATGACGAGTTGGATCGGGCCGCACCGTTCTCCCTCAGCTTCGATGCTCCAGTCACGGCACAGTTCGTTATCGAGGATCACGCCCTCCGCCATAGCTGGCACCACCTGGCCCGGATCCGGAGTGCACTGGGCCGGTGAGCCGCTCCGTCGCGGCGCCTCACCAGCGCTTGCTGCTGGCGGCGCCTCCGATTGGCACGTTGCTTTCGGAACGTTTACTCCCGCGCCGCAGCAGAAGCGCGTGGCGTCGGCGCGCACCGAGCTGGAGGTTGCCATGCGATACCTGAGCCGAGGTGCTGCCCTCATTCTCCTGCTCAACGCCTGCGCCAATCCGACGGGGCTCTCCGACCTGCGGGTTGGGGCCGGCCTGACCGAGGTCTACAGCGCGGCCATGTCGAATCTGCCCGTTCCGGCCAATCGCCTGGTGCGGGACGAGGCGGCCTGGACGGCGCTCTGGGATTCGCTCCAGGCGGTCGAGGCCCAGCCCCCGGTCGACTTTGCGGCCCAGGAGCTGCTCGTGGCCAGCCTGGGGACGCAGCCATCCGGGGGCTACGTGATCCACGTCGACAGTCTCCAGGATGCCGGCACCCACCGGACCGCCTTTGTCACGACCTACCGCCCCGGGTCCGGCTGCGCCGTCGCGACGGTGTTCACGCAACCTGTGCATGTGGTCGCGACCCCCGCTCGCGACACCCCCATCGCCTTCGTCGAGCGCACGCGGACCTATTCCTGCGAGTAGGGCGCGGTCTGACTACCGCTTGCTCCAGCAAGGGCTCATCGATCGGGAACTGCCTGCTACGGTCGGGATGGGCATCCCAGGCTGGCTGACCGGATACCAAGGCGCCCCCTCGACTCGAGGGGGCGCGTTGTTTTTGAGGAGAGTCTACCCCTAATGCCGATGCGACACCGAAATCGCGTACACCTGGGCCCGCAGGATCGGCAACGGATCGTCCGACAGCTGAATACCGTCGGTCAGGTTGATCGGGCTGAACGCCAGGGACTTCTGCAGCTCCTCGTTGTCCGGCGCAATCTTGTCGAGAGAAATCGTTCCCAGTTCCACCCGCTTGCGGTCGTCCGGCCAGACCACCGAGCCGTCGTTGGTCGGATCGCCCGGATTGGCCAGCTGGACGAAGAGCCGGAACTTGATGGGCCCCTTGGCAATCCTTCGGGGCAACTCATCGAACAGGTAGTTCGGCGTCACCTTGCTGCTGGCCGCCGAATCAAGCGAGGCTCGACCCGCCACGGGCAAAATCTGGTAGCGGACGGGCCGCTTGGTGCCACCGCTGTCGACGAACACGAAGGCGTTGTTCCCGTAGAAGTCCAGGGTGGCAAAGCTCACCGGCAGCGGGCGGCTGTCGGTGATCACCTTGAGGGCCCGCGGATGGGTGGCAAGGAACTGCTCGATCGGTGACGGGTGCGGGCTGTCCGGCTTGGTCGCGGCGTTGGCCTTGAGGAGCGCCAGGAAGTCCTCACCGGTGCCGACCAGGAAGCCGTTGTGCGAGTTGGCCACGATATCGGTGTAGCCCTTGGCCAGGGTGAACCGGATGGCCATCCCCCTCGGCGATGTGCCTGGATGGTTGTCGGGAATCTGGGGCACACCCGTCGCATCGGAAAACCGCACGGTCACCGGAACCGGGCCGCCCTTGAGGTGCGCCGCTCGGCTGATAGAGCTGGCGCCGGCTGCCGGTGTGAACGTCCCGGTGAGCACCAATCCCTTCGCGTGGGCAAACCGGTAGCCAGTGTGGATCCCGCCGTTGAGCTGGACCATGACATCGGCAATCTGCTCCGGCAGGCTCTTGGCCTGGGCCGAGAGGGACAGTGGCGCGCAGAGCAGGAGCACGGCGGCGATGCGAATGGAACTCATTGAACTCCTCATGGTTTCATGACCTCTTGACGCTATGGGAAAAGAAGACCGAAATATGATCGACTACCAGCACGCATTTCAGGTACGCAGCCGCGCCGTCGCCTGGTGACGGGGCCGGGAGGGGCGTGATTAATCACGCCC
>DATEHG010000263.1:0-4442 GCA_035279705.1 Gemmatimonadales bacterium | reverse complement strand
CCCCTCTGCCCCCGCCACCGGTACCCGTGTACCCGGTCATATTCCCGCACGCCAGCGTTCCGGCGAAAGTGACGACGGGAAGGGCTCGCACCAACAGTTGCATCGGGCGCATTGCAGCACCTCAGGGGAAGCGGTTCGGGTTCGATTCGCTGGCGGCGCGGGCACGCCGCGGAGGGGGACGACCGGCCCGGAGATGATCGCACCGGCACGGAGATGATCGCACCGGCCCGGAGATGATCGCACCGGCCCGCCTGCCAAGCTAGGGCCCGCCAGCGGAGGCCGCTTCCGGAGAAGTACCTACGTAGCGGCAGATGTGCAGACGGATAGACGGGTAGACGGGTAGACGGGTAGACGGGAAGACGGGCAGACGGGCAGACGGGCAGACGGGCAGACGGGCAGACGGGCAGACGGGCAGACGGGCAGACGGGCAGACCGGAACGAATTGTTACGGGGAGCTCGCAGAGTCCACGGCTCAAGCCGCGGGTCACGTGAGGCCTAATTCACCTTGCCCGGTTGGCCAGGCGGCAGGGCCGGCGTCCCCACGCCCTGGCTCAGCGCCTGGCGGGTATCGAGCCGGCGCAGCATCGCGGCAAAGGCGCGGGCCACACCGGCATCGAAGACGGTGCCGGCGCCATCCTCCACGAAGCCCAGCGCCTGGCCCGGAGCCCAGGCGGGGCGGTGAGTCCGGGTGGTCCGGAGCGCGTCGTACACGTCGCACACCGCCACGATCTTGCTGGCGTAGTGCAGCTCGCGCGGGTAACGCATTGCGGGATAGCCCTTGCCGTCGGGTCGCATGTGGTGCTCGTAGGCGACCACGGCCGCCAGGTCGAACTCTCCCTTCCGCGCCAGGAGAATCCGGGCCCCTTCGGCCGGGTGGCGTTCGAGAATGTCCCGGTCGGAGCCGTCGAGCGCCGGCTTGTGCAGCAATTCCTTAGGCACCCGGGAAATTCCGATGTCGTGCAGCAGGCCGGCCACCCCGAAGGCGTGGATGTCCTGGCTCCCCATGCCCAGCGACTCGGAGAGCGTCATGGTCAGCAGCGCCACATTCAGCGCGTGCATGGTGCGATACTCGTCCTGGTCGGTGAGCTGCAAGAGCGGCATCAGGAACGGGAGATCGGCCTGCATCGCCACGCTGAGCGAGGCGATGACCGTTTCCACCTCGTCCCGCGCGATGACCCCCTCGCGCGCCGCCCGCTCATAGACCCAGCGCACCACGTCGGCTTCTTCGCCGAGCTTGTAGGCGATAGTGGCGCTGGTCGAGGCATCCCACTCGTCCAGCTCCTGGCCCCGCACCCCGACGCTGCCCCAGCGGATGCCGGGGTGGTCGGCGATGGTGCCGGTCATCTTCCGCTGGCCCGGGAGGCGGGCGGTCACGTCCATCAGGAAGGCCACCAGGCCGTCGCGGCTCACATCCGGGTCGATCTCGAGCCGCTGCACCCCGATCTCGCTGAGCCGCCGGGACCAGGTCCAGTTCTTGAGATCGTGCAGCGGCAGGTTGCCATAGACCACCGCATCCTTGAGGAACGAGAAGCGGGGGCCGGGATTCTCCAGCAGCAGCCCCTCGAGGCGGTCCCACGCGCCATCCACCACCCCGGCGCACGCCGGGTGATCGGGCGCGTAGAGCGTCAGCGTGGCCAGCGCGTGCGCCACCGCGTGCAGGAACTCGAGTGGCGCGCTCACATCAGCACCTTGGGCAGATTCCGCGAATCAATCTCGGCATCACCGCTCGGCGCCACGAACTGGGTTGCCTTGCGCACCTCGGTGTCCTTGTGCCTTGCAGCCTTGGCGAGCACCGGCATGGCCCGGGGGTGATAGGCCCAGTGCGCGGCCATGCCCTGCAGCGCGGCCAGCATCTCGGGACTTCTCGGCGCCAGCCGCTTGTAGAAGGGGATGAAGGTGCGGGACAGGCAGACCCGCACCAGCGCCTCCACCACATGTTCGTCCTCCACCGGCGCAATCGCCCGCGCGGCCGACGCGCGAAGCCCCGGCTCGAGCTGGTGCATGTTCAGCAGTTCGATCAGCCGGGGTACCGCGCTGGGCGGGCACTCCTCCATGGCCGACTGGATGCCGAGGCGGAGCGTCGGCGGGTCGGGGGCGGCCAGGGTGCGGCGCAGCGCTTCCTCGCGCCGGCTGGGATCCTTGAGCAGGATTTTGAGGCCCTCATGCCGCACCCGGGGATCGGGGTGCGCCAGGCACTGCTCCAGCGAGAACCCTTCGGGTACGGACGGCAGGGAGGCCAGCAGTCGCAGCAGGTTGCGCTGGACGAACCAGGGGGCGCCGTGGATGCGGGCGGCCACCTCCGGCCCGATGATCGGACCGAGGCTGGCCACCAGGTCGAGCAGCTTGGCGCGGACCTTCCGGTCCTTGGCCTCGGCCAGGGCATCCAGCAGGAGCACGACTGCCTCATGCCCGCTCGGCGGGGCGAGGCGTCCGAGGAGGTCGTAGTTGATCGGCTCGTTGTTGAGCACGCGGCGGATCGAGTGACGGCTGTAGACCAGCTTGCGCAGGTCCCGCGCGATCAGGTCGTTCTCCGGCAGCCCTTCCAGCAGGTCGAGCAGTTCGCCGATCCGGTCGGTTTCGATCATCCGGTCGATCGCGCGGCGGGTGCCCAGCTCCACCACCGCGAGCTCGATGCTCATCCGGATGACCCGGTCCGGGTCGCTGGCGTAGACGGGCACCGGGTCGTCGGACGAGGGAGCGGCGTGCGGCAGGTTGTCGTAGGTCGGAGATTCACCCGGGGACTCCTCGAGACTCCACCCTTCGATCAGCTGCTTGACCCGCTGGCGGAAAACCAGATCTGCCTTGGCGCGCATCGGCGCCGGCCCGCGCTGGGCGTGGGTCGCCAGTTTGGCGAAGAGCTTGAGCAGCGTGGGCGAGACGGTCTTGCCGGACGCGGCGGCGGCGGCTTCGACCAGGGAGAGCACCACATCCGCCGACATGACCTCGGTGACGTCGAACAGGAAGCGGCGCTGCTTGTCGAAGTCCCCGCCCATCTTGAGGAGCCGCTCGCGGGTGCTCCCCTTGAGGGCGCCGACCATGCGGGCCAGCTGGCGCTGCATTTCCAGTGCTTCGGTGCGGCCCCGCCCCTGGAATGCCGAAAGGAATTCGCCCAGCGACTGGACCACCCGTTCGTCGCGGGTGGTATCGGGCGAGGCCTTCTCGAACGCCTCCGCGATCGCCTCGGGCTCGGCGTTCTCGATCGCCGAATCGGGCGCTACCTCGCCGAGAGCGGCGCGGGCCAGGCTCAACCAGAGGCGGCCGGCCCAGCCGTCGGCCTTGCGGGGGTCGTTCTCCTCTTCCCGCTCCTCCTCCAGCAGCGCCAGGTAGTCGTAGCTCAGCGGGAAGAGCCGGATGTTGGGCCACTGGCCGCGGGGCTCGTCATGCTGTTCCGCGGCGGGGCCGGTCTCGGAGACCAGCACCCGCAGGAAGCCCACGACCTCCGGCTGGCTCACCCCGCGATAGAACTTGAGGGCCCCGATGTTGGCCTTGTGCAGCCGGCCGGCCAGGTCGCGCAGCACCGGGTGGTTGGGATCGGTGGGAACGCCGGCGATGAGCAGCTGGTTGGGGGAGACGCCGATGGCCAGGGTGTCCCGCTCAAGGAAGATGGCCTCGAGGCGGCGAAGCACGTTCTTGACCGAAGGTTCGAGGAGCGGATGGCCCTCCGGGTACATCTGGTGGCGCTGGTGGGCCCCGAGCAAGTCCATGAGAAACTCGGACAGCTCGCGCGACAGGACCAGTCGGCCTTGTGCGGCTGAAATTCGGGTCACCAGTCGGACCTCGTTCGGGCGCGATTCGGTATGGGGGTGCTGTTACAAGATAGCTAGGCTGTGAGGGTTAGCTACGGTTGGACTGGCCCCCAGTCACCGTGCCGCATGCCGAAGCTCCCGCAAACTGGTCCCCTGTCCCCGGTCCCCGAGGGAGCACAGGCGATGGACGACGAATGGCCTGCTAACGGCTAATGGCTAACGGCTAACGGCCCCTAGTCCGCTCCCCGACTCCCAACCGGCGCCTCCACCCTCGGCAGGTCCGGGGTAAAGTCTTCCCCGGGATTGATGAACCGGTCGATCTCGATCTGGTACTGCTTTTCGTAGAGTTGGGTATACCTGCCCCGGCGGGCGAGGAGCTCCCGGTGGGTGCCTCGCTCGACGATCTGGCCCCCTTCGAGCACCAGGATCTGTTCCGCGCTCACGATGGTCGACAGCCGGTGGGCAATCACGAACGTGGTCCGGCCGCGGCGGAGCGTCCGGAGCCCGTCCTGGATCATGGCCTCCGACTCCGAGTCGAGTGAGCTGGTCGCTTCGTCGAGAATCAGGATGGCGGGATCGGCCAGGATCGCGCGCGCGATGGCAACGCGCTGGCGCTGGCCGCCGGAGAGCTTGACGCCGCGCTCGCCCACGATCGAGTCGTAGCCATCCTTGAAGCCGAGGATGAACTCCTCGCAG
>DATEHG010000262.1:0-6477 GCA_035279705.1 Gemmatimonadales bacterium | reverse complement strand
CCCCTCGCTTGCCCTTCGCTCCGCTCAGGGCAAGGCTCGGAGCGAGGCTCGGGATGAGGTGGCAGCTAGATGCCGTCTCTCCCAGCCGTCCTGCCGTCCTGCCGTCCAGGTCCCTCGCCCTCCCCTTCGCTGCGCTCAGGGTCGGGCTCGGGATGAGGTGTTAGTCCAACTTCGTCTCCGCCGGTCCGTCGGTCCGTCGGTCCGCCGACCCTCCCCTCACCCCACCCTCAGAAACCTCCGCAGCGCCGACAGGTCCGGTCCGGTGGCGTCCGGGGCCGCGTCGAGTTCTTCCGGCGGACTCTCCAGGCGATTGACCCAGACCGTGGGGTAGCCGAACCACTTGGCCCCCGCGGCATCCCACCCCGCAAAGGCGACGAAGGCCACCTGCTCCCGCCGCAGTCCCGTGTACTCGAGGCCCAGCTGATAGGCGGCCGGGGCGGGTTTGAAGGCGTGGACGGCGTCGGTACTGATCAGGTAGTCGAATTTGTCGGCCTGGCCGTTCCGGGCCAGGTTGGTCGACAGCATCGCCGGGGTGAAGTTGGTCAGGAAGCCGGTGCGGAGGCCGGCGGCCCTCAGGGCGGCGAGGGTCGGCGCCACATCCGGCCACAGCGGCAGGTGCAGGAAGGCATCGAGGATCTCCTCCTGCTGCTCGGCGCTCAGCGCCACGTTCACCGATCGGGCGGCCGCCCGCAAGGCATCGCCCGTCGTGAGCCAGAAGTCCCGGTAGCGTTGCCCGGCCGTCCGGAGCCAGGTGTACTCGAACTGCCGAGTCCGCCACGCCGTGAGGAGGGCCTGGCCATCCGCCGGGAAGCGGGAGGTGACCAGCCGACCCACCGGCCGCGGGTCGAAGATCGGGAAGGCGTCGAACAGGACCGCGCGAATCCCGGCCGGAGCAGGGTATCGCGCGCGCGGCAGGGCGAGGGTACCCAGCGCGAGCGACGAGGCGGCGAGAAACGACCGACGATCCATCTAGGGGAGTTTGGCCGCGAGAATGTCCAGGCGCTGGATCACCGGAGGGGTGGCCAGCAGCTCCCCGGCCTTGGCCATCAGGGCAGCGGCGATCGGCCCGGCCAGATGGGCACTGCGACCGGCCTCATCCGGAAAGGTGTCGAAAATACCGAAGGTGTTGGGAGACAGCTGGAGCGCGTACCAGGTGATGGTGGCCGGCTCCTGCAGGGCCAGCGGGAGCCCGCCCCTGAGGAAGGCCCTGACGGCCCCTTCCTGGCCGGGCTTCGCTTCGAGGCGGACGTAGAGACCGACGGTGATCGTTGAGGAGGACGCCATTGGGGTGACTCGCAGGTGAGTGCTTGAGCAGGTGAACGGACATCGTTGTCCCAGGCGGAGCAGGGGCTCCACGCTCATGGTAACGACGGCTTGGCGCAATCGGTTCCACCTCGCGGGGCGGAGGGGGCCGTTGACGCCCCGCATGCTGCGTCAGCCGATGTACGAGAGTACGGCAAACTCGCGGCCTTCATGGTGAAAGCTGGCGACCTCGCGCATGCCCATCTTCTGGTGGGCGCGCAGCGAGGCCGAGTTGTCGCGCCGGATGAATAGAACCCCTTCGCGGCCGGGCGCCAGGCGACGCAATGCCGCGAACATCGCCTGGGCCAGTCCCTGTCCGCGTTCGGACTCGGCCACGCAGACCGGGCCGTACACGTAGGCGTCGGCGGCGCCGGGGTAGGCCGCGAACATCGCGCCGACGAGGGGAACATCGGCGCTCATGCCGCGGGTGCCGGTCATCAGGAAGGCGACCACCCGGCCGCCGCGCCGCGCCACGATCACCGGCGTCACCCGCATCATCTCCGCGATCCTGGCGCGCGGGAGGCTGCCCGAAAGCGTTCCGCCGCGGTCAGGCTGATTGGCGGCCTGAAGCGCGACGATGCCATCCAGGTCGGCTTCGGTTGCCAGGCCGATGTCGGCGGTGACCATGGTCATGACCAGGTGCGGTGGGACGTCTGAGGCCGGCGTTCGGCGGTGTGGCGGCCGGCAGCGCGGAGTGCGGTCACTGCCGGCGGCGTGCCCGGGCAGCGGCTAGTCGGATTCCGGGTGTTTCCCGGCACCAGCGGCGACATGAGGGAGCGCTCGACGATAGCGCAGCCGCGCGATCAGCCAGAACAGGCCGACGCTGCTGCTGAAGAGCAGCACACCATGGCGGCGCCAGGGCAGGCGCTCCTCCCGATAGCTCAGATGTGAGGTGCCAAGCCGCAGGTTCTCCGCCGCGGTCGCCCAGATGTCAAACGTCATCATGGCGACCACCGCGGCGCCGAGGGAGAGGCCGATGACCGCGAGCGCGGCCACTCGCCAATCGTCCGTCCCGATGCCTTGCACGAGTCGTCCGGCGACGGCCCAGGCGGCGAGTGCGAAGAGCGCACCGAACGACACGAGCACCATGGCGTCAAACCGTCCGTCGCGCACGGCCGTGTATGCCCGGACGCGCTCGACATCCAGTCGATGCGCGCGGGCGACGGCGCCGAACAGCGACTGCATGCACTCGTCGAGCGCCGCCGCGTATTCCTTCTCCCCCTTACGCCGGGCGGGCGACACGTCGGCGTAGTGGATGGCAATGTTCTCCGCGCCTTCGGCGTCGAGCCGCAGGTGCGTCCGATCAGCTGAACGGGTCAGGTCCAACGGACGGGCGGACTCGGCGGGCAACTCGCATCGCCTGGGCTGCGGCTCGCCTCCGCCGCACGCGGCAAGAATCAGTGCGGACAGGACAGCCACCGCGCCGGATGCTGTGAATGGGTCGCCGCACGTCTCTCGTCCCGGCACGGGCCTCATGGCACTCTTGATCATCGGAGCACTAGCCAGTCGGCCTCTCTACCCAAGCTCTTCTTCGTCGGCCGCCGGCGAGCGATCCCAGATGAGACGCCGAAGCCGGTGTAACTCCAGATCAATCTCGTCATGCGTGGTCTTGATGTGGGCCTCTCCGAACCAGATTCCTTCGGGCAAGTCGCGAGTCCGGTGCTGGAAAGCGTACTGCATGTATGCCTTTTCCGCGGTATCGATGCCGGCCAAGGCCGCCTCCTCATCGAGTTCTCCGGAAAGGCGCCGGCGAGCGATGTCGCGGAGCGTGTCGAGATGGGCGCGGAATTCCATTGACGGCATTCCTCGACCGAAGCGGCCTGATGGACGCTGGTCAGGTTGGTCCGGTCGCAGACCGCCACGGCAGCTGCAGACGCGCGAGCAGGAACGCCAGGACCTCGACCGCCACGACAACCATCCCCAGCATGACCAGGGACGTCGCGTAGTTGCCCAGGGCCGTTGGGTGTTGCAGCGCCTGTTTGCGGGCGATGTACGCCGTGGGATCGGCAGCCATTTCCTGGAGGGTGCGGCGAGCGATGGCCGCCAGCCAGAACGACACTGGCACGCTCAACAGTGCGGCAGCGAACAGACGACGAACGAGGCTTTCGGTCATGGCTCCTTCGCTCTGGTGGAGGCGCTGTGGCCTTACGGAGTTCGCTTGAGTGGCAGGGGCGCTGGCCGACCGGTGCAAGTGCCAGTCAGGTGTTCGGGCCTCTGCCACGAACCATCGCACCACCTGCCGTCAGCGACGGGGCTGACTGGCTCGCGGCACCCAGCGAGGAATCCGGTGCCAGGCCGAGGCGGAGCGCGGCGAGCCGATTGGCCCTTTTCATCCACGCCACGGCCCCACCAAAGATGGCAGGGTACGTGACGAGGGTAGCGATGACGGGGATCCAGGGGTGGGATCCAAGCTCGGCCGGAGCCCAGAGCGCCACGCCCGCGAGCGCGACGACCGCCCCCGCCGTGATGGTGCCCGCGAGGACAAGACTTCGCGAAGCTCCGCGCCGCTCCTTCGCCGCACAGGGCTCGCAGATCAGGTGACCTTGCAGGAGCGACGGGCCGGCCAGGGCGCCTGGAGCGTACAGCGGTCCGGCGCACTGCCCGCATCGCTCCTCGCGGTTGCGCCGAGCCGCCCGCGAGGCGCGCACGATCGCGAGCGAAATCAGGCTGACCGGGAGCGCCACGATGGCGGCAAGGAGTGTAGGATCGAGGTCTACCATGACTCCTCCTTTCGGAGCGCCTGAGGGAGTACGGTGAAGCGCCGGGCGATCGGGATCAATTTAGTATTGGTGCGGCTGATTGGATTGTCAGTACGCACGAATGAATTCGCGCCTCGGCGTTCGCCCTGCGTGGCTTCGCCACGTCCGCATGTCCGGGATTCCAATTCGTGGCGCCGGATCTCGTTAGTGCGACATTTCGGTCCGCCCGGGCGTGAGTCCGTGCCCCGTCGAGCAGGTCCCTCGCCGACCCCTCGCTGCGCTCGGGGCGAGGCTCGGGATGAGGCGTCAGTCTCGATTCGCCTCTACCCGTCTACCCGTCTACCCGTCTACCAGTCTTCCGCACCACCCACGTCGTCATGCACCGCTGCCCCTGGACCACCGTGGTCTTGATCGGATCCAGCAGTTCGGCTCCGAATTCCCGGGTGAAGCGCATGAGCAGCGGTTCATCCACCAGGTAGCGCTCGGTCCCGTCCGGGAGACGGTGCCACCGTCCGGCGATGGGGGTCACCGCCTGTTCCATCCCGATGTTGGAGGCCAGCCGGCAGAAGAGGAGGCCGCCGGTTCGCAGCACGCGCCAGGTGGCGCGCAGCGTGGTGGCGAATTGCGCATCATCGCGGGCGAAGTGGAGCACCGCGTTGCTGATCACGACGTCGGCGAACCCGTCCGGAAAGGTGCTGCGCTCGATGGCTTCCACCCGGAAATTCTCCGCCGGGAGGTGCGGGGCGAGCCGTGCGGCCAGCTGCTGGACCGTCTTGATGGACGTCGCGTCCTGGTCGAGGCCAAAGACCTCGTAACCCGCTTGCAGGAGATAGACGAGGTTGCGCCCCGAACCGCATCCCGCATCGAGCACGCGCGCCCCCGGCGGCAGCCGCCCGCGAAGGAGCTGGTCGAACAGATAGATGTCGATGTCGCCGAACTGCGACCGGAGGTCTGACATGAGTCCGCCTTGCCGCCTGCCCACTCGCCCGGGAGTGAGTCCGTGCCCAGTCGAGCAGGTCCCTCGCCGACCCCTCGCTGCGCTCGGGGCGAGGCTCGGGATGAGGTGCTATTCTAACTTCGTCTCTGCCCGCCTGCCCGCCTGCCCGCCTGCCCGCGACCGAGCGAAGCGAGGGAGTCCTTTAGGGCCTGCCCGCCTGCCCGCCTGCCCTTCAAGCGGTCTGCAGCAGCTCCCGGCTCCCGGTGATCCACAGGTCGGTGTAGCCTTTCATCGCGGCCTTCAACGCCTCATTGGTGGCATAGTCCTTCATCTGAGCTTCGAAGCCGCCGATGGTCTCGACTTCGTATTCCAGGATGACGCGATTGAACTCACCGGTCACATCCGTGAGCACCCGGTGTTTGGGCAGTTTGGCCGCAGCCGCTGCGGTCTTGAACTGGGCCGCGAGCTTGCTCGCGTTACCCGGCTTGGCAATGAAGATATTCCGCACGACAATCATCTCGACCTCCTGGCATGGGGAACGCAGTAGAGGGTGTTTCGTGAGAGCTAGCCATCATCGGGACGGTGGCTGGGCCATGGGGGATGCGGCGCGAACGTCGGCTATGGCCCCTTTACGTCCACATTGTGGTAGGACTCGACTTGCCAGACTCCACCATGCTTCACGAAGACCTGCTGCAAGCGGGTCAGGATCCGGCCGGCCGCGTTGGGCCGAACTCCAGGTGGTGCCCCACTGAGATTACTCAGCTCAGTTGCGAGATCTACAATGGCAACGTCGGGCCGCACAAACCGGATGCGGGTAATGGACATCGCGAGCGTGCTGCCCTTGAAGAAGCCGGCGAAGATCTCCTGGTGCCGATCCTCGAACGCTTTATGACCGTAGAAGACCGTTCCACGAATGTTCGTGAAACTTCCGCTGTCAGCAAAGCTCTTCGAAAACGCGACCGCGTCGCCCGCATTCCACGCGCGCACCTGTTCCTCGACGATCGCACGGATCTGGGTCTCCTCTACAGCATTTGCTTGTGCGCGACTGGTGCTTGGGATTGCGACCACAGCCGCCGCAACGACAATTGGTAGAATGGCTGTCCGCATCGTGGCCCTCCGGTCAGCTTGTTGGTGGCAGATGCTAAGCTGCATTGTACGACGGCACTACACGGCTCTTTCGTGGTTGCCTAACTCGAACGCGACTGCACGAGCCCAGATCCCGCCGTCCCGCCCGATTTGATTTCCAGTACGCACGAATGAATTCGCGCCTCGGCGTTCGCCCTGCGTGGCTTCGCCACGTCCGCATGCCAAGGATCCCAATTCGTGGTGCCGAATTCCGTTAGTGCGAGATGTCCGCCGGCCGGTCCGTCCAGCGGGCACCCGTCGCTTAAGCGACAGTTGCCGAGCCGCGGCTTTAGCCGCGACCTGGCGCGTCTCCGCCGAAACCTTGCGAGGCGGCCGTCGCTGCGTGGCCGTTTAGGTCCCTCGCCCTCACCGTGTTCGGGCTCGGGATAAGGGGGCACGTGCCTTGAGCGATCC
>DATEHG010000261.1:0-2622 GCA_035279705.1 Gemmatimonadales bacterium | reverse complement strand
GAGCTGCTCGCGCTGGACCCGGATATCGACCTGGCCGAGGCCAAGCTGCTCGCGGCGCAGGCCACCGGGGTGCCACCCTCGCCGGAATTCCTCCGCGCGCACACCATGCTGAAGAAGACGAAGGCCTACGCGAAAGAGGCCGGAAAGAAGCCCGCCAGTCGCCGGCCGGCCAAGCGTTCGGCCAAGGGCCGCTCGGCCAAGCCGCGGGGAAAATGAGACGCAGCGTCCGAGTACTCCTGGCAGCCGGGTGCCTGATCGGCGGCCTCTGCGCATGGCGAGCCGTCGTCGCGCCGAAACCCTTTCGCGTCGGGCCCTGCCCCGCCGCGGACTCGCTGATCGGCACCGACCGCCTGCGATTGCAGGGACTGGCTGCCGCCGCGGTCGAGGAAAAGACCGGCGACTCGATTTTCATCACAGGCCACCGGCTGCTCAATTCCGGTGACTTTCACCTGTGGGGGAGTGTCCTTCGCGAGACTGTTCCGGCGGCACCGATCCGCATGGCGCAGTTGACGCTGGTCGTGGTGAACGCCACTCCACACGCGCCTGTGTCCCGCGCGGCGCTGGATTCGGTCTGGGCCGATGCGGACGGCGACGTCCACCTGCATTTCGGGCCCCCGCAGGTCCGGCAGCAGTTGAAGGACAGCACGGGATACGGCTCCTCGGCGGAGATCGTCATCTCACCTGCCGCCATGCTGAGCATCGTGCGGGCCCACGCCATTGCCTTCACCTGGAAAGGACGCCGCCTGACTCCCAGCGAGGACGAACTGGCAGATCTGCAGGCCGTGTTCCGCGCGTCTTATTGTCCCGACGCTCGACTCGCGCACTGATTGTGTCCGCATGGGGGCTATGAGGGTTCTTGCCGTCATACTCGCGCTCCTGGCCGCCTTTTTCACTTTCTATACGGTGCGGCTGCTCGTGGTCACAGGCTTCCTGATGCACACGAGAGCCGGTGGCCAGGGCGCTTTCATTGGTGCCGTGGTCTTTCCGCTGCTGGCCGTGGGGTTCGGATTAGCGAGCCTCAGGCTCTGGCGGCGAGGCACGAGCTCCCGCGGCTCCGGCTGACCGTACCGGAAGCCGGTGCTGACCGGTTCTGCCCCCTTTCTTCTTTCTCCTTTCTCCTGTTACGGTTCACTGTCAACGGTTCACGGCTCAAAGCTTAGGGCTTAAGGCTTACGGCTGAAGGCTCTCCCCCAACCCCGTCACCCCATGCTCCTCCTCCACGGCGACCACCCCTCCGGCTTCCACCTCTTCGGCTACGACCTGCCGAGGCTGCATGCGGCCATCAACGACCTGCCGCCGGCCCTGCTGCTCGCGGCGGTCCTGCTGGAGCTGCTCTACCTGCTCAAGGGGCGGGAATCGTTCAAGGCGGCGTCCTACTGGACGCTGATCTTCGGGACCATCGGGACGGCGCTGGCGGTGGGATCGGGGCTGCTCGCCGAGGATGCGGCACCGCACTCGGGCGCGGCGCACGAGCTCATGGAAACCCACGAGACCTGGGCCTTCGTTTCGCTGGGGCTGTTCGTGGTGCTGGCCGGCTGGCGGATCTGGCGGGAGCGGGTGATGAGCCGGGGAGAGCGCTGGGGTGCGTTGGCGGCGACGCTGTTCGCCTTTTCGATCCTGACCCGGACCGCCCAGCACGGCGGCAGCCTGGTGTTCGATCACGCCACCGGCATCAGCAGCGACGTGCTCAAGGACGAGCTCGACGAGCGGGCCAAGGGCGGGCACGATGAACACGGTAACGTCGAGGATCACGACCACGATCATGCCGACTCGGCCGAAGCGCACGAGCATGACGCGCACTAGCCGGTCGGTGCTGGTGGCCGCGCTGCTGGCCGGCTGCGCCCCCGGCACCACCCGGCCCTCCTTCGACCCTTTCCCCACCTCGGCCAAGGTCGAGCTGGAGCTGGTCCGCACCGATGCCATCCAGAAGGTGGCCGATGCGCTCAAGGGAGACAGCTTTCCGATCGCCCGGCTGGAAGTGAGGGATGGCTGGCTGGAGAGCGCCTGGTTCGATCCGGCCACCAAGCAGGCGGCGAGCAGTTCGCTCGCGGCGGTTGGATTGGTGCGCATCCGGGCCTGGGCCGATCCGGGGCGCCCCTACCACAGCGATGTGACCGTGGAAGCGGTGACGCGCCCGGTGGCCGACCCCTCGCTTCCCGGCCGCTCGCTCGAGCGGCCCCTCGCTGCCGATCACCCGGTGACGGTCCAGCTCGACACGCTGATCAAGCAGCTGGTGACCACCTACGGCGACAAGTCGGCGGCGGACAGCGTGGGCAAAGCCGTGCCCGGGTTGAAGCCGCATACTTGAACTGCGAGAAAAGAGAAAAGCGAAAGGAGAAAAGGGAAAAGCGGTGTAGTCGCCTTTCGCTCTTCGCCATTCGCTTTTCGCCCTTCGCGCTCCGCAGTTAGTTGGTAGTAACGGCTCCCATCTGCACCACCTCGAAGTTGCTCCCCTGCACCGATTTCAGCGTGTTGAGCTCATCGTCGCTCCAGCGCGGATCGGGGGCGCCGCTGATGTACCAGTCGCTGCCGTTGTCGGCCACGATCATCCCGTAGGTTTTCATCGCCTGCAGGATGACGCGGGCGCTGGCCGGGAATCCGCTGATATCGAATGACGCCTTG
>DATEHG010000260.1:0-3508 GCA_035279705.1 Gemmatimonadales bacterium | reverse complement strand
TAGACGGGCAGACGGGCAGACGGGCAGACGGGCAGACGGGCAGACGGGCAGACGGGCAGACGGGCAGACGGGCAGACGGGCAGACGGGCAGACGGGCAGACGGGCAGACGGGCAGACGGGCAGACGCATGAGTGCGCAATCCGAGGTTGAGCATCAACCCGTCTCATTGGCCTGGGCCATTCTATCCGTCTAGCCGTCCACCCGTCTACCTGTCCCGTTCGCTGCACCGAACCGCACGCTGCCTGCAATCGCCGACACTCCGCCCCTCCCGGCGCGTCGGAACGTGAGCCCACTTCCGGAGACCATACATGCGCGTACCGCCTGTCAACCGGCGAATCCTGTCCGGCCTCTCTGCGGCCCTGCTGGCCTGCACCCAGCCTGCCCCCGTCAAAACCGCCGATGCCTCCGCCGCCACGGCGCCGCAGGACTCCGCCCCGCCTGGCTATACCACCACCCGCACCGGATCGGAACACGACTTCGACTATTTCGCGGGGGGGTGGACCACCCGTCAGCACCGGCTCAAGGTCCGAGGGGTGGGCAGCACCGAGTGGGAAGATTTTCCCGGAACACTCTGCATGTCGCTCTATCTGGATGGCATGGCGACGGTGGACGAACTCATCTTTCCCACGAAGGGATGGTCCGGCCTGACGGTCCGGCTTTTCGATCGGGAGAAGCACCAGTGGTCGATCTACTGGGTCAGCAGCAAGACGGGCAGGCTGGACTCACCGGTGCTCGGCGGCTTCGACGGGAACCACGGCGAATTCTTCGGGGAGGATACGGACAGCGGCCACGTGGTCCATGTGCGCTACCAGTGGGATATGGTCGACCATGATCACGCCCGATGGCAGCAGGCCGCTTCCTACGACGGCAGGACCTGGGAAACCAACTGGACGGCAGACTTTACGCGCGCCAGGCCGGGAGCCGTTTGCGAGAATGGCCGGCCGAAGCGCCAGTAGGCTGGCGGGGCAGGGGGCCGAACCCCAGAACTGGCAAGGAGAAAGGAGAATGGAGAAGGGAGATGCGGTGGAATGTCGGATCCCTTTCTACGTTCTCCTTTCTTCTTTCTCCCGATTTCGGACTCTACTACCGGAAGCTATCCGCCGTGGGATCCCAGAAATCCCCCTCGAGGCCGATGGCCGCGAAGATCCGGCGCATCTCAGGCGGCGCCGGGCGCCGGGCCTCTGGCTGGAGCCGAGTACCGTACCAGGTCGTGGCGAGCTGCCAGAGCTGATCCATCGTGACGAGCGGCCGCGCCGGCTCCTGCCGCTGCCGGCACCATTCCCGCACCAGTTCTTCCGACCGGAAGAAGAGCATGTTGTTTCACGTGAATACGATGTCGGCCCACCAGCGCGCGGCCGGTACCAGGCAGTGAAAGAGCCACGTCGAAGGCGCCGGCCCGCTCGGTCCCAGCTCGATGCGGAACGGCACCTTGCTCTCGGCGCACTCTGACTCGACGACACCGGGCAGGTGCAGCGCCGCCGGAATCCCGAACGCGTCCCAGGCACAGTTGGCGTAGTAGCGCGTGCCGGTGACGGTGACCCGGTGCTGCGTGGGCACGCCGGAAAAGGGAGGAGCCATCCGGATGGTGACGCCATCGGGGTTGAGCACCAGCAGCCGGCTCGCCGCCAGCTGCGCGTACGCCTCCCGCACCTGCGCCACGGTCGCCCCCACCCAGTCCGCCACTTCGGCCTGTGAGGGCGGCAGACCGAACTCCGCGGTCAGTCGGTAGATGCCGAGTTTGACGGTGGTGGGGAAGTCCATGAAAGTCAGCGGGCTGGAGTCACGAGTCACGAGTCACGAGTCACGAGTCACGAACCAAAGGTGCGGATCAGCGCAGCATGGCGCAAGGAAATGGGATCACATCTGAAGGAGCACCTATGGTTCTGCCGCGAACTGGGGTGGTACCAGTCGTCGCGCCGCCTGGCGGGAAGCATGAAGGGCGGACAGCAGCGCCGCGGACAGGTGACGCAGCGGAGTGATCAGCTCCGGATCAGCCAGAAACTGCTCCAGGGTGAGCGAACGTCCGGCGACCGGGACGGTCCAGATGGCCGGGGTCAGCAGCTCCGCCGACATCGTTCCGATCGTTTCCACCAGCGATGCCTGGGCGTGGGAGGCGCGCGGAGAGGTATTCAGCAGGGTGACCAGCAACGCCGGGAACTCCGGCCCGCTCACCAGCCAGTCGAAGCCGTTCTTGAGTGTGCCCGGAACGCCGTGAGCGTACTCGGGAGTGGAAACGACCAGGGCGTCGGCCGCGGCAATGGCGGCGCGCCAGCTCCGAACCGCGGGCGGACGAGCCGCATCGGTGTCGAGATCCGGGTTGAAATGCGGTAGGGTCGCGAGCCCGGTGTAGCGGGAGATCTCGCACTCGGCCGGAGCCATCATAGTGAAGGCCTGAAGGGCCAGGGCGTTGGAGGATTCGGCCCGGAGACTGCCGG
This sequence comes from Gemmatimonadales bacterium, assembly GCA_035279705.1. Taxonomy (GTDB): domain Bacteria; phylum Gemmatimonadota; class Gemmatimonadetes; order Gemmatimonadales; family GWC2-71-9; genus DATEHG01. Next base: position 1,073 of record DATEHG010000260.1, on the reverse strand, counting down.
AGAGCGTCAGAATCCGGAATGGCCCGGTTCGAGGCGGCAAAGGTGTCAGCATGGTCTGACTTGGCCGGGTTCCGGAGGAACGCGCGGTCTCAACCCGTCCCGTCCCGCACGAAGGTCAATGTCCGGGTGACCGGCGTTCCATCGGTCGCGCTGGTCCGGAGCTGAATCCAGAGATTCCTCTGATCGGCGCGGATGTCCCTTACAAACGCCTGACCGATGTTGGCCACACTGAGTCCTCCCTCGAGCTTCACCGTGACCTTGCCCACCGCCGCATCGAGGGTGTAGCTCCCGAAATACGCATCGTAGCCATTCACCGCGCCGCTGTTGTTGGGCCCGCTGCTGACAGCCACCGACGGCGCCGCCGACCGATCCGGATTCATGAACTGCGCCGCGAAGCGACTCGGGCCGAAGACCAGCATCCCGAGCGGGTTCGGGCCCATGACCGGGTCGATGCGGCGGACGCCCTCGTCGTCGTGGTCTTCGCGCGAGATGAGGCGCCAGAGGCCGACGACGCGGTGCGCGAGATCGCCTTCGATCGGAGGGAGAGTTGGTATCGCGTTCATCGGCCGGTGGAAGGGGCCATAAGCCTTAAGCCATAAGCCCTAAGCTATCACGCCTCGCAATTCGCGATGTGGATCCCCTGCTTACTGCTCACTCGCGGTTCCCGCTCCCCGCTCCCGGCTCCCCTTCAGCCACCCCACCAGCCCCGCTGACGGCGGATTCAGCTCCGGCTGGTGGCGGAGCTCCAACTTCTCGCCGCCGTACTCATCGAAACACCGCCGATGCTCCTTGAGCGACATGTCCCCGTCGCGGGTGTAGTACTCACCGACCCACTTGAGGAGAAAGGCGAGCCGCTCATCCTGTTCTTCCTTCGACTGGTACTTGTGGGCCTCCCAGGGCCTCGCCCGGCAGTTAGCCAGACACTGCGCCTTGCCCGGGTTCAGGAAAATCAGCCGGGGACCCGATTCCAGCGCCACGCCGACGAGAGACGCGTAGCACCCCTCGATGACCCACTCGCCATTGCCGGAACAGAATCTCCGGACAGCCGCCTGCGCCTCTCCGGGCGCCCTGGC
>DATEHG010000259.1:0-3637 GCA_035279705.1 Gemmatimonadales bacterium | reverse complement strand
CCAGCATCAGGCCCGCGCCAGCGCGCAGGGTCTTCGACAGAGTCATCGCGGAGTTCCGGTCGAGTCCGGGGCCATCCGAAGCGAGCTGCCGCCCTTGTCATCGAGCAGCGCCGCGTCGTGGGCCAGTTGGAGCAGCGAAGTATGCCAGGACAGCCTGGCGCCGATCAGCAGCGCCCGCGCCGTGGCCAGAGCCTGCTGCGCCTGCAGCAGTTCGAGCAGGCTGCCGACGCCTTCCTTATATCTGCCCAGCGCGGCGTCCGCCGACTGGCGGGCGCTGGCGTAGAGATCCTGCGAGGTGGCCACCTGCTGGGTCGCGGTCTGCAGCGAGTGGTAGGCGCTGTAGACCTCGAGGGTGACCTGCTGCGCCAGCCCGGTCGCCCGCTCTTCCGCCGCCTCCGCCAGCGCCTCGGCGGCGCGGGCATTGTAGGTCCAGGCAAAGCCGTTGAACACCGGAATGCTGAGACCGAGTGTCGCGGTGTACGCGTCGGCGTGGTGGGTCGGATCTACCACGTAGGTTCGCCCGGCGTTGCCGGTGAGCAGCAGCGACGGCAGCGCCTGCGCCTTGGCGGTGCGCACCTCCTGCCGAGACTGCAGCGCCAGGGCCCGCGCGGCCGCCAGGTCGGGCCGCTGCTCCAGCGCCGTCGCGATCAGCGAATCGACCCGCGCGGCCACTGCCCCGATGTCCCCGATGCCGGCCATGCTGTCGATATCGAATTCAGTCAGCGGCGACAGCCCCACCGAGGTGGCCAGCTGGCCCCGGGCCACGGCCAGGTTGCCTTCGATCGCTTGCATCGTGAGCTGGGACTGACCCAGCGCCGTCTTGGCTTGCAGCACATCGGCGATCGTCGCCACGCCGTTGGTCCGGCGCTCCTCCGTCGCCTGCAGGTTAGTCTCCGCCTCGGCGAGGGTGGCCCGCTGCGCCACGACCAGCGCCCGGTTGGCGGCATACGTGTAGTAGAAGCCGGCGACCCGGAGCGTGAGATCATTGATCGCCGCGTTGTGATTCCAGTCCGCCGCGAGCAGCGCCTCCCGCGCCGCCCCGATCGAACCCGACCGCCCGCCGAAATCGAGCACCAGCCAGGTGAGCGACGCCGACGGTCCGTACACCGACTGGCTCACCGATGAGCGGCCCTGGGTGGCCGCCGTCTGCAGGGTGGTGGCGCTGACGTCGATGGCCAGCTCCGGGTAGATCAGCCCCTTGGCCGCGCCGTAACTCTGCGCCGCGGCCCGCGCGTTGGCCCAGGCCACCCGTGTGTCCGGACTCCGGCTCAGGGCCATGTCCAGAAAATCGGCCAGATCGAGCGTAGTCCGCCGCGGCGACAGCGCCGTGGGGAGTTCACCAGCGAGGGCCGAATCGGTGGCCGGGATCGATGCCTCGGTTCTGGTCGGAGGTACCCACCGGGAACCGGGGTCCGGCGCGGTGGGAGCGACACCCTCGACCCGAGGTGGGGGTGGGGCGCAGCCGGCGAGCACCAGCATCGCCAGGCCGACCCCAGTCAGGACGGACCGGGCGAAAGACATACGTGCAGTACGCTTATCCAATTTCGGATGTTGCGGAGTCAAAATGAGAAGGGGCCTAATTTAGCCCCGGATCGGAATGCGGCTACCGCGACGCCGGAAAGGAAAAAGGCCGGCCGGGAGCTTCCCGGCCGGCCTTGAGATGCGGAGTGAGACGCGAACCCCTACCGCCCGAGTGATTTCCGGTCCAGATACACGGTGGGAGCCAGGGGACCGATCGCGGGGATGACCGGCAGGACCCCCCGTCCGAGAGGCTGGGCCGATTCGTCGGTCAGTTCCAGGTGCTCCGGGCGGAGCGCTACGATTGCCGGTGCCATACAACATTCCTCGTGTGGGACACCCTGTAGATGCCATCCGGCCCGGAAGGGTTGCACCATCGGGCCGCCGGAGCCCGCGCAACCCTTTCCGGGCCCCCTGTGTCAACGCACCGGAGACTCCAATGACCCGAACGGCGCCGGAGCCAGTTTGACCGACCAGGAACTCATCGCCGGCGTACTGGACGGCGATCCCGCCGCGGAACGAGCGCTGTATGACGCGCACGTGGACCGGGTCTACCGCCTCGCCTGGCGGATGACCGGGGACGCGCACCTTGCCGAGGACTGCACCCAGGACACGTTCGTCCGGGCGTTCGAGAAGCTGGCGGGGTTCCGCGGCGAGTCTTCGCTGGCCACCTGGCTCTGCGCCATCGCGCACTCGACCGTGCTCAATGCGCTGCGGAAGACGAAGCGGTTCCGGGAGCGGGAGACGGACATCGAAACCGCACCGGAGCAGCCGACCCCGGGGCGTCGGTCGGAGCCGGACCTGAAGGAGCGGGTGGGCCAGGCGCTGGACAAGCTGGCCCCGGGATATCGGACGGTGTTCGTGATGCACGACCTCGAGGGCTACACCCACGAGGAAATCGGCGAGACGCTGGGCATCGAGACCGGCACATCGAAGGCGCAGTTGAGCCGGGCCCGGGCCCGGCTGAGAGAGATGCTCGCGGCCCACGCAGGAGAATGGCAATGATCGAACCACAGGACGAAGGCCCGCTCGAGTCCGACCTGCTCGAAGCCGCGAAGGGCTGGCACGAGCCGCCGGCCCCTCCGCGCCAGGAGATGTGGCGGGAAATCCAGCGCCGGCGGCAGGCTCGCCGGGCCGCGCGCCCCGAGTGGCGCCGCTACGGATTCCCGCTCGGCGTCGCGGCGCTGATCGCGATCGGAATCGGGCTGGGCCGCTGGACTGCGCCGAACCCGGTCGAGCCGGCACCTGCGCCACAGATCGTCGCCAGCGCGCCGCCCGCAGCGGCCAACAACAGCGCCATCAGAGTGACAGCGGACGAACACCTGGTCCGCACCGAGGCGTTCCTGACCGACTTCCGTGCCTCGGCGCGGAGCGGGGCCACCGCCGGCCAGTTCGCGGCCACCTCGCGGAGCCTGCTCGTCCAGACGCGCCTGTTGCTCGACGCCCCCACGCTGACCGACCCGAGAGTGCGGGGACTGCTGCAGGACCTGGAACTGATCCTGGTCCAGATCGCCCAGCTCAATGCGGACCAGCGCAAGGGCGATGTCGAAATCATCACCAACGGACTCAACCAGCGTGACGTGCTGCCGCGCCTGCGCACGGCGATTCCCGCCGGCCCGGCGCTGCGGCAACCCAGAGGAGAAAGCTGAAATGACCCGCCTGTTCTTCGCCGCCGTGGCGCTCACCGCCGCCCTGGCTTCCAGCCCCGCCACCCAGACTTCCGATTCGCTGCGGATCCGGGCGTCCTGGGCCCAGGGTGATCCGGCCGACAGCATCTACCGGCCGGCCCGCGAGGCACTCAACAAGGGCGACTACCGCCGCGCTTCCGACCTGTTCCGGCGGATCCGCACCTCGTATCCGAAGTCGGTGTACGCCGGCGACGCCTGCTACTGGGAGGCCTTCTCCCTCTACAAGATCGGTGGCACCACCGAGCTGCGCTCGGCCCGCTCGGCGCTCGATGCGCAGCGGGCGAAGTACGCGACCGCCGCCACCCGCGGGGACGCCGAAGCGCTCATGGCCCGGATCCAGGGCGAGCTGGCCAAGCGCGGCGATTCCCGCGCCGCCGAATCGGTAACGGCGAGCGCCAACGCGGTGGCCGCTCCGGCCGCGGCGCCGGCGC
>DATEHG010000258.1:0-7343 GCA_035279705.1 Gemmatimonadales bacterium | reverse complement strand
GTCACGTCGCCGTCGATGGAGTACGCGTTGAAGGTCGGGAGCTGCTCCTTCGTCTGATTCGTGGTGGGATCGGCGGGGAAGATCTCTTCGCTCAGGCGTGCCGTGTACTTCGTCGGCGCCAGCAGCTCCACCACCCGCTCCTTCGGCGTCGGGAACAGCACCTCGAAGGTGTCGATCGCCACGTCCCATCCCCACGATTTGAACCGGGCCGCCATCCATTCGGCGTTGTCCTTGTCATAGGGCGAGCCGATATGGTGCGGCCGGGCGCTCAGCCGCTGCAGCCAGGCCCGGAGCGAGTCGGTCGACGGGATCGCCTTGAACTGGCGCTCCAGGTCGGCTTCGCGCCGGCTTGACTCCGCAGTGAAGCCCAGGATTCGCGGAGTATCTCCGGTCGCGGCGACGAGCAGCAGGGCGGCAAGGGGAAGCGCGCGGGACAGCCTCGGCGGCATGCGGTCCTCGGGATGTGGGGGCTAGGGAAGAGGGCGGGGAAATCTGCTCCAGGAAGGCGGGATTGACCAGACTGCTTGATCCATCCTTGATCGTCCGGCGCGATCCTCGGTGCGTCCCCAACGCCCGAGTGACCGATGATCGCGCAACTCGCCCTTCTGGCCCTCCTCCAGACGTCGCTTCCTGCGACCTCACCCAGTCTCACATCCATGGCTGCCGTAACGGTCGACTCGGGCACCCGGATCCGGATCCACCAGGGCCGCGACCACGGGAATCGGACGCTGACCGGTACGGTCCTCTCCGCGGACAGTGGTGCCATTACCCTGCGGCTCGATCGGAACGACGACTTCGCCCCCTCACCCCGATTCGCCGCTCTCAGTCCCGCCCCGCGTGATACCGTCCTCGAGGTGCCGCGTTCGACGATCGAACGGCTGGAACTGAGCGCCGGCAAGACGTCGAATGCCAAGACCGGACTGATTGTGGGCGCCGCAATGGGGGGCGCTGTCGGATTGGTGGTCGGTCTCGCCACCCAGTGCAGTGTCGCGGAGAGCTACGCCTGCAACGACAGCCCGGGATCATTCCTCGCGGTGACCACCGTCTCTGCGCTGGCGGGAGGAGGGATCGGCCTGCTGATCGGTGCCATGGGAAGCCATGAGCGGTGGAAGAATGCTGCCGGCGAATTGGCGGTGCGGCCGCTCATTCTCCCGGGCGGAGGACGGACCCGGATCGGACTGGCGATAGCGCTGCCCGCGATGCGGAAATGAGCGCCCGCTGGCGGGGGTTCACGGTGGTGTTCGCTGCAGTCGTCATGGCAGCGGGAGCGGGGTGCTCGTACTGGAGCCCGGTGGTGACTCCGGTTCCGGGAGCGCCCCTTTCCGCAGAGAAAGCGCGTATCACGCTGCGCGATGGCCGTCGCATTGTCCTCCGGCAGGTGTGGGTGCGGTCTGACAGTGTCGGGGGCGAGTACCAGGGCAGCCCGTTTGCGATCGACCAGGCGCAGGTCGCGCGCGTCGAATTCCACGAATCGGAGTACTAGCAGGTTCCATCCTTGATCCCGGCTTGATCATGGTCCGCGAGCTTCCCCGCGCCTCTGGCTCGCGGTCCACAGGCAGACGTTTCTCACTCACCGCCGGGTGATCAGAATGATGAAGACGCTGCGATCGGCACTACTGGCAGGGCTGGCCCTCGCCGGGCTGACGGCGACAGGCCACGCGCAGGCATCGGCCTTCGAGCACAAGGGCTTCTGGCTGCGCCTTGGACTCGGGTACGCCTCGGCCGCCGTCACCTGCGACGGCTGCAGTGGCCCCCGTGAAAACGGCCTCGGCGGTGGCCTCTCCCTTGGCGGCACGATCAACCCCCACTTCCAGCTCGGCTTCGAGTCGAGCGCCTGGAGCAAGTCGGAGGATGGCGTCACGCTGTCGATTGGAACGGGCACGCTGTCGGGATACTTCTACCCCGGCGCGAAGCGCCGTCTGTACCTGAAGGCCGGGCTCGGTGTCGCGTTCAGCGTCGCCAACGAGGGAAGCTCGAGTGTGACGCACACTGGTCCGGGCGGAATCCTCGGTCTGGGGTACGACGTTCCGGTGAGCCGGAAGGTGGCGCTCTCGCCTTACGCCAGCTGGAACTACGGTTCGCTCGGCTCGCAGTCAGGCGTGGGGACACTGCATGAGAACACCTTCCAGGTCGGGCTGGGTCTCACGTTCGAATGACCGGCCCTGGCTCTCCCCGGCGGGTGGTCGCGGTCGCTGTCCTTGATCGTGGCTTGATCGTGTTCCGCGAGCTTCCCCCCAGCTTCTGGCTCGCGGTCCATGGGCAGATGTCCACTCACCAACCGCCGGGTGATCAGGCTGATGAAGTTGCTGCGATCGGCACTGCCGGCAATCCTGGCGCTGGCCCTTGGGCCGGCTGTAGGGCATGCCCAGGCGAGTGCGTTCGTGCACCGGGGATTCTGGGCGCGCCTGAACGTCGGCGTCGACGCGGCCGGACTCTCCTGCGATAACTGCGGCGCGATCGCGACCAGCGGGTCGCTCGGCCTCGGCGGCACACTCGGATCCCACGTGCAGCTCGGCGTCGAGGGAACCGAATGGGACAAGATGAAGGATGGCGTTACCCAGACCACCGGGAACGCGACAGTATCCGGGTACTTCTACCCCAGCCCGGCGGACCAGATGTACCTCAAGGCCGGGTTCGGAATGGCGTTCAGCGACGCCACAGGTGGCGGTTCCAGCGTGACCCGAAAGGGTGTCGGGGGGTGCATCGGCCTGGGGTCCGATATGCCCCTGAGCCGGAAGATCGCAATCGCAACTTCCCTGACTTGGAACTTCGCTGCGTTCGGTTCGACCCCTGGCGCGGGATCGCTGTATCAGAACAGCGTCCAGATCGGGGTGGGCATCACCTTCGAGTAGCCGGCCCGTTCCCTTCGGGGGCACCGGCGGGTACGTTGACCGGCGCCGGTCGAGACGTCCCTCCGGAGGAATCCATGCTGCGCGTGCGCACGCTGGGTGCGGTGACGATCGAGGGCGGAGCCGACGGGATCCGCCCCGATCTTCGCTACGCCAAGCACACCGCGCTGCTCCTCTACCTCGCTCTTGCGCCCCGCGCCCGCACTCGTGACCAGCTGGGCGAACTGCTCTGGCCCGAAGGCAAGTCGGCCCGCTCGCTCAACCAGGCGCTGGTTTCGATTCGTCATTCCGTGGCCGAGGGCGCTCTCGAGACCGGGGGTGAGCTCGTCCGCCTCAATCGGGAAGCGGTACAGCTCGACGTCACTGCCCTGGCCGCTCACGCCGTCAGCCATGCATGGGCTGCCGCGAGCGCGCTCGTCGGCGGCGATTTCTGCGAGGGTCTGCGCGTCGACGGCGCGCCTGAATTCGATCTCTGGCTGACCACCGAACGCCTCCGCTGGCGCCAGCTCGCGGTCAGCGTGCTTGCGGCGCACGCCCGCGACCGGCTGGATGCGGGAGATCTGCCAGTGGCGCTGGCGGTGTCGCACCGCGCTTGTGAGCTCGATCCGCTGTCCGAAGCCGCAGTCGTTGTCCGGCTGCGGGCGATGGCCCTGTCCGGCCAGGGCAGCACCGCCATCGCAAGCTGGCGACAGTTCCGTTCCCGCCTGCTCGAGGAACTGGGACTCGAGCCATCTCCCGAAGCCCGCGCGCTGGCCGAGCGGCTGCCGCGCGGGGAGGATGTGCCGCGACCGGAACCGGCTGACGTCTCGCGACGGGCGCCGCTGATCGGCCGTGAGGTGCAGCTCGGCGCCCTGGTGAATACCTGGAGGCAGTGCCGGGAGTCCGGCCGCCCCGGGGTTGCCGTCATCGCCGGCGATCCGGGCACGGGGAAGTCGCGGCTCGCCGAGGAATTACTCGACCGGGCCAGGCTCGAAGGCGCCGCGGTCTCCCAGGTGAGACTGGTGCCCGCGGATCGCGAGCGTCGTCATGCCGCGCTCATCGGCTTGGTGCGGGGTGGATTGCTCGAGGCGCCGGGCATCGTGGCGGCCGCCCCGGCGTCACTCGCTGTCCTTCAGGCGCTCAGGCCCGACACGCCTGACTTCCGGGAGGCGTCTGTAGAGGCAGGGCCGGAGCTCTACGGGGCCTTGCTCGACGCCATCGGCGCCGTCGCCGAAGACCACCCGGTGGTGCTCCTCCTCGACGACGCCCACAGCGCGGACACCGAGACGCTCCACGCGCTGGCGGCGCTCCTCCGTGACCTGGGCGCTCGGCCGGTGCTGGTGGTTCTCACGGCAGAATCCCATCCGGGACGCCAGGAGATCGATCTACTCGCCTCGAGGATAGGACGGGATTATGCGGGAGGGGTGGTGGAACTCGAGGGGCTCGATTCAACCACGTTGACGGAGCTCACTCGCTGGGCCCTGCCGGACATGGCCCCGACCCAGCAGGACCGCGTCACCCGCCGGGTACTGGCGGATAGCGCCGGGCTGCCGCTGCTGGCGATCGAGCTGCTGCATGCGGTGGCGCTCGGTCTCGATCTGGCCCGCCATGAGCGAAGCTGGCCCGCGCCGCTCAAGACGCTGTCCGACACCCTCCCCGCCGATCTCCCGGACACCATCGTCATGTCCATTCGGGTCGGCTTCCGCCGGCTGAGCTCGCCCGCGCAGGAAGCGCTGGCCGTCGCATCCGTCCTCGGCGATCAGGTCTCCCGTCGCCTCCTGGCCCGCGGATCCGGGCTGGCGCCGGCCGATTTGAATGCAGCGCTCGATGAACTGGAGTGGCAGCGGTGGCTGGCCGCCGATGCGCGGGGCTACTCGTTCAGGGCCCGGATCGTCCGCCAGGTCGTGGAACGGGACATGGTGAGCCGGGGCCAGCGGCTGCGGATTCTCGAGGAGGCCGGGCCGGAATAGCGATGTCCACCCGCACTGGCCCGTTGTTTGGACGGCCCGTAGCTTTGCCGCCATGGCCGACCCCCTGGCGGACCTCTGGAGCGCGCTGCGGGAGCAATACCAGCGCGAGCGCGAGGTTGCGCGTGGAGGAATGGCCACCGTTTTCCTGGCGCGAGATCTCCGCCATTCACGCCAGGTCGCCATCAAGGTGCTCCCTCCCGAGCTCGCCACAGCTATCGGCGTCGAACGGTTCCAGCGGGAAATCAATCTTGCCGCCAACCTGATGCATCCCCACATCGTCCAGCTGTTCGATTCGGGACAGGAAGCCGGCCACTTCTATTACGTGATGCCGTTCATTGACGGCGGGAGCCTCCGTTCCCGGCTTGACCATGAACGCCAGCTTCCGATCGTTGATGCGGTACGGATCGCCGGCGAGGTTGCCGGCGCGCTTGGATACGCCCACTCCCGGGGCGTCGTCCACCGGGACATCAAACCGGAAAACATCCTGTTTATGGCGAGCAAGGCCGTCGTGGCCGATTTCGGGGTTGCTCGCGAGCTGTCCGCGTCCCATCTGACCCCGACCGGCCCGATGCCGGGAACGCCGTACTACATGAGTCCCGAACAGGCGTCGTCGGACGGCAGCGTGCTGGATGGCCGCAGCGATCTCTTTTCCCTGGGCTGCGTCCTCTACGAGATGCTGGCGGGCGAACAGCCCTTCACGGGTCCGACAGTCCAGGCCATCGTCACCCGCATTCTCACCGAGGAACCGCGCGGCCTCCAGGCCGTGCGTCGCAGCATCCCCCCCTCACTCGAGAAGGTGGTGTTCACCGCACTCGCCAAGACTCCCGCCGACCGCTACCCGGACATGGAGCGGTTCCTGGCGGCCCTGAGGGACCCCGCCGGTGACGGCCAAGTCCAGGCGATCGGCACCTCCATCGCGGTGCTGCCGTTCGTCAATCAGAGCGCCGAGCCTGACCAGGAGTATTTCAGCGACGGCATCACCGAGGCGATCATCCACGCGCTGGCCCAGCTCAAGGGCCTCAGAGTCGCGGCGCGGACCTCGTCGTTCGCCTGCCGGGGACTCGACGTGTCTGAGATCGGCGCCAGACTCCGGGTGGACACGGTGCTCGAGGGACGGGTTGGGAAGCAGGGTAGGCGGCTCCGGATCCACGTCAGGCTGACCAAGTGCCGCGAGGGGATAGTGCTCTGGTCGGAGAAATACGATCGCGAGATGACGGACATCTTCGTCATCGAGGACGAGATCGCCGGTACGATCGCCTCCCGGCTGGATGTGGCGTTCGAAGGCCGGGGCACCGGGGCCTCGCTCACTCCTCCCACCGCGAACCTCGACGCCTATCACCTGTACCTGAAGGGGCGCTATCACTGGACCCAGCGGGGGCGGGGCCTGGGTGAAGCACTCGAGGACTTTACCCGCGCGCTGAAGCTCGACCCGCACTATGCCGAAGCGCATGCCGGACTGGCTGACACCTGGACGCTGCTGGGGATCCACGGCCTGCTGCCGCCGGCGGAGGTAATGCCCCAGGCGCGGGACTCGGTCAGGAGGGCGCTCGAACTCCAGCCCGGCCTGGCCGACGCCCACGCCGCTGCCGGTACGCTGAAGCTGGTCTTCGAATGGGATTTCCTCGCGGCGGAAGTGGAATTGCGCCGGGCGATCGACCTCGACAGCCGCTCCGTCGCGGCACGCTACTGGATTGCGATCTGCCTCGGGGTGACCCAGGGACGCACCGCTGAAGCGCTGATCCACGCTCACCGCGCCATCGAACTCGACCCTCTCGCCGCACTTCCGAGGGTGCACCACGCCATGGTGCTGATGGCGGCCGACCGGCATGGCGAGGCTGTGGCACCCCTGGAGCGCGCCATCGAGCTCGCCCCCACGCTCTACATTCCCCACCTTTATCTGGGCGTGGCGCTCAACGCCCTCCAGCGGCCCGGAGAGGCGGTCGAGCGGCTCGAAGCCGCCGCGGCGTACTCGGGCCGCAGCCCCATCGCTTTGGCCTCTCTGGCCGCGGCTTTCGGCTATCTCGGTCGCCTGGCGGATGCCGAAGCGATCCACGACGAACTCCGGGCCCGGGCCCGCCGCGAATATGTCCAGACCGGCGTGCTTTCCATTACTTCCGCGGTGCTGGGCAGGCTCGACGAAGCCTTCGTGCTGCTCAACCGCGCCTGCGACGAGCGCGATGGCATTATGATCTACTCCCGTGCCTACCCGGCCTTCCGTACGCTGCAGGGTGATCCGAGAATGCTCGAGATCTACCGGAAGATCGGATTTCCCGGGCATTGAGCTGACCTGATTCGAAAGCGAGTCCCGGTGTTTCCTGCCCCCGAGCGCTTGTCCGCTGCCGCCCTGCTCCTTCTCGCCGCCTGCTCCTCTGGTTCCATCGACCGCTCCGGCGACTGGCCCGCCTACGGCCACGACGCGCTGGGCAGCCGCTACTCGCCGCTGACCGACGTCACGCCGCAGAATGTGTCGGGCCTCGCGGAAGCCTGGACCTTCCACACCGGCGAGATGGACCCGAGCCTGACCACCAGGAAGCCGACCGGTCTC
>DATEHG010000257.1:0-46092 GCA_035279705.1 Gemmatimonadales bacterium | reverse complement strand
CGGGTGATGCCGGGCGGCCTCGGCCGGCGGCTGGGGCGCCGGATGGCGGCCCGCACGGCGCGGATCATTCTCTCCGCCGACCTGGCGAACGCGCCGGGCGGTGCCGAAGGCAGAGTGCCGATGTCGCTTGCGCTGCGCGCGCTGCCCGAAGGGCAGGGATGCGGATTCTATGGCGCCGCGTTCGGCGAGCTGCTGCGGATTCTGACCGGGTTCGAAGGCGCCATGGTGCATGATCGCTGCAAAGGCCGAGGCGGCGACGGCTGTCACTGGCGCGCCGCCAGTGGAGGAGACTACTGAGTGACAATCGCGAATCTGGAGCGCGGCGCACTGCGGGATGCCTTGAGCGCGATGGGCGCCGACGCCTGGCTGCTCTTCAACTTCCGCGGGCTCAATCCCGTGGCCGGCCGGATGCTTGGCCTCACCGGACTCGGCAGCCGCCGGCTGTTCGTTTCCCTTCCCTGCGACGGCGAGTTCACCGCGCTCGCCCACAAGATCGAACTCCAGGAAGTCGCACAGTTTCCCGGACGCGTGGTGGCGTACGCCAGATGGGAAGAGCTCCATTCCTCTTTGAAGGCGCTGGTGTCGGGCCGCACTGTCGCGATGGAGATCTCGGCCGATGACGCGGTGCCCTATCTCGACAGGGTGCCCTGGGGGGTGGTGGAACTGGTGCAGCGCCTCGGCGGGAAGGTGGTGAGCTCGGCGCCACTGGTGACGCGCTTTGCCGCGGGCTGGAGCGCGGCCGAGGCGGAGGACCATTTCGAGGCGGCGGAGATCCTGGCCGACGTGGCGCGGCAGACGCTGGCCGAGGCGGTGCACCAAGGAGGGACTGGCCTCTCGGAGTCGGCGCTGCAGGCCCGGGTGGTCGCGCAGCTCGGGGCCCGGGGCCTGGTCTTCGATCACCCTCCGATCGTGGCGTTCGGCGCCAACGCGGCCAAGCCCCACTACGAGCCGGTTCCCGGAGAGGACGCGGTGCTGGCCCCGGACCAGGTGGTGCTGCTCGATCTCTGGGGCGGGCGGAGCCCCACCACCGTCTTTGCTGACCAGACCTGGATGGGTTTTTCCGGGCGGCGCCCGCCGGAGCGGGTGGCCCGGGTGTGGTCCACGGTGCGGGATGCCCGGGAGGCGGCGGCCGAACTCTTCACGGCGCGGGTCAGGTCGGGAACGCCGGTGACCGGGGCGGAACTCGACCGGGCGGCGCGGGCAGTAATAGAAAGAGCGGGGTTCGGCGAGTGGTTCGTTCACCGGACCGGCCATTCCATAGATCGTGACCTTCATGGTTCGGGGCCCCACCTCGACAGCTACGAGACGCTGGACGAGCGGTTCCTGGTGCCGGGAGTGGGTTTTTCGATCGAGCCGGGGATCTATCTCCCCGGGGAATTCGGGGTCCGGTCGGAGATTGACGGGTACTGGTCGCCTGCCGGCGCGCGCCTCACGCCGGCGGAAAGGCAACATGAGCTCATTCTGGGTTAGGTAAGGGCCTGAAGCGCAAACCGTGATCGTTTCACGGGGTTACGTCCGAACGAGTGATCGGAAACCGTTCCGTGACCGGGCCGAAACCATTGCTTGACAGGTATTGGGGTGCGGCACATATTGTCCACTCCCCGACCGGGCCGCGGTCGGTTCGCAGTACAAGCCGCACAATCATCATCGCAGTCGTTCAGCAGCAGGCAGTTCTCGTCGCACCGGCCTTTTCCGGTCAGTTTCCGGAACGGGTGGTGCGCGTCTCAGCCTACAGCAGGGCAGCCCGAGCAGTGTTCACGCCTCTGGAGGACGTTCTCATGACAAGAAGCAGTGTTCGCGCCTTCGCCCGTGCTGCGCGTCGACTCGCGCTCGCGGCAGTCGGCCTGGCCTTGGGAGCGGGAGCGCTCCATGCCCAGGCGACTGGTAAGATCGAGGGCCATGTTCGCGACCAGTCCGGTGCCCCGGTTGCGAGCGCCCAGGTAGTCATTCTCGGCACCGCGTTCGTCGCGACGGCCAACGGCCAGGGCTACTACTTCATCAACAACGTGCCGGCAGGGGCCGTCGACCTGAAGGCCGTGTTCGTGGGGTACCGGGCCGTGACGGCGACGGGCCTCCGGGTCCTCAGCGGTCAGACCATGACCCAGGACTTCGTGCTCGAGGCGACGCCGATCGAGATCGAGGGCCTCGTGACCACGGCCGAAAACCCGCTGGTTCCGCGGGACAACGTGTCCACGAAGCAGATCGTCGAAGGCGAATTCGTCAACAAGCTCCCGATCACCCGACTCCAGGATGTGCTGACCCTGCAGCCGGGTGTTCTGCAGTCGGGCACCGGCGGCAACCTCACGGGTCTGCAGATCCGCGGCGGCCGTGGTGACGAGTCCGCGACCTACGTCGACGGCGTGCCCACCTCTCCCGGCTTCCGCGGCACCACGAGCCTCAGCCGTGGCGGCGGCGGTTCGGCCTTTACCACGCTGACCGTGGCCCCGAACAGCTTCGAAGACGCGTCGGTGACCACCGGCGCCGTCGGAGCCGAATTCGGCAACGCCCAGTCCGGCGTGGTGAACATCCAGACCCGGACCGGCGGCCGGACCTACAGCGGCCAGCTGCGGGTCGAGAGCGACGCGATGCTCCCCAGCAGCTACAGCCAGGGCGCTTCGCTGCTCCAGGCCTCCATCGGCGGCCCGATCACCAAGGACTTCACCTTCCTGGTGAGCGGCCAGCTGCAGGGCAGCATGGCGAACGACGCCGGCTTCAACGCGCAGGCCGCGCCGCAGTACGTGCGCGCCGGCGTGGACTCGGTAATGAACTTCGCCTCCTCGCCCGGCAGCGTCGTCCGGAACAGCTTCGTGTTCCCGAAGTGGGCAGCCTACACCGGCGACTGCAATGCCGACTACGTGAAGGGCAGCGCCAACTCCGGCATCGCCGACAACTATGGCCTCAAGTGCCAGGGCGTCCGGGTGCCGAACTCGGCCAGCAGCAACTACAACTTCCTGGGCAAGCTGAACTACACCTACGGCACCGGCAGCCGGTTCTCGCTGACGGGCCTGACGCAGCAGGGCGTCGCCAACGGCGCCGTGGACAACCTGACCTACGGCACGGTCGCCGGCACCCAGCTCAACAGCCGGGGCGGCATCCTGAACTGGGTGCAGAACCTGTCCAAGAGCTCCGAGCGGGCGCTGGCGCTGGACGTGTCGCTGTCGGCCCAGCAGGACAAGCGGGTGACCGACAACCTGACCCAGGAGAGCGAGCGGGCTCACCGCGAGCCGTTCATGGGCTTCACGTTCAAGAGCTACGGTTTCGTCAACGGGTTCAACAGCCTCGATATCAACGATGACGTGATCAACAACGTCATCCGGGGCGACGTGATCCAGCCCTACAACCAGACGTACCTGACGACGAACCCGTACCGGATCGACCCCTACGGTGGC
Source organism: Gemmatimonadales bacterium (assembly GCA_035279705.1). GTDB lineage: Bacteria > Gemmatimonadota > Gemmatimonadetes > Gemmatimonadales > GWC2-71-9 > DATEHG01. Next base: position 42,703 of record DATEHG010000257.1, on the reverse strand, counting down.
GGCGCCAACGGCAACGCCTCGTCCTCCGCGCCGTCCAGCGCGCCGGTGCAGACGAACGAGAAGCGCTACATCGGCAAGGCCAACCTGGACTGGCAGCTCGACCGCTACAATCGTCTCCGGCTGGGCGGCGAAATGACCAAGTACGACCTGCGCCGGTACACCTTCTCCCTGTTCCCCACCAGCGTGAACTTCGGTGAGGCCTACATCGAGAAGCCGACGCTGGCGGGCCTGTACGCCGAGGAAACCCTCGACGTGGGCGACGTGGTCATCAAGGCCGGCCTGCGGTACGACTACTTCAACAGCAACGCGCTCCGCCCGTACTTCGGGCAGACCGTGGATGGCGCCGGTAACCCGACGGGCGGCGGCTACGCCTTCCCGACGACCTTCACGCACAAGTCCAACGGGATCTCGGATTTCGATCCGACCAACCCGACCAAGTTCTTCGTGAAGGACCAGAGCCACGATTACGTGAGCCCGCACGTCCAGGTCTCCTTCCCGGTGACCCAGAGCACGAACTTCCGTCTGTCCTACGCGCATGAAGTGCAGGCGCCGGACCTCGGGCTGGTGTACGCGGGGCTGAACAACGACCAGAACCTGTCGAACAGCAACCAGACCTTCGGCACCGACCTCGACTTCGGCAAGACGATCCTGTTCGAGTTCGGCATCCGGCACTCGTTCGGGCCGGACATGGTGCTGGACCTGTCGGCCTACAACAAGGACAAGCTGTCCGACGTGACGATCGGGATTGAAAACCCGGTCGGCCCCGACGGCCCGCAGCAGGTCCGCTTTGCCCGTAACGCCGACTTCGGCAACGTGCGCGGTATCGACGTCCGCCTCGACCGCCGCTTCGGCGCCTGGTTCAACGGCAGCCTGGCCTACACGTTCCAGCAGGCCAAGAGCACCGGCACCGATCCGTTCTCGTACGTGTCGTTCTACTACTTCCTGTCGAACGGCATCAGCTCGAACTCCGATCCGGCCAAGTCGGCCTTCACCACCAGCGACAACCGGCCGCAGAACCTGACCGGTGCGCTGGCGCTGACCACGCCGTCGGACTGGAAGCAGGGGAGCACCATCGGCGCGATCTTCCGCAGCGTGAGCGCCACGGCCACCTTCCGCTTCGCGAGCGGTCTGCCGTACACGACCTGCCCGAACGACAAGGAAAGCCAGAGCCTGTTCATCGGCACCACGGCCGCCGTCTGCGGCAAGGGCAAGCCGCTGGGCGACATCAACGGTTCGCGCCTCCCGATGTACAAGGCGTTCGACCTCCGCGTGGCCAAGGGCTTCCGCCTGGGTCACGGGCTGGATCTGTCCGCCTACGCGGTGGCGACCAACCTGTTCAACTTCCAGACCCAGACCAGCGTCTACCGGGCGACCGGCGGGACGAGCAATCCGACCGAGTTCAACTCGTTCTTCAACACGGACAGCACCTCGCTCTACACCGAAGTCTCGACCAACGTGACTTCGCAGGGCAAGGCGCTGGTCGACGGGTCCGGGACGATCGACCTGCGCGACCCGACCACCTGCCAGAACTGGGTGCTGACCAGCGGAGCCGGCGGCATGCCCAGCTGCTTCGCCCTGTACCGGGCGGAGGAGCGGTTCGGCAACGGCGACCATCTGTACACGGAAGCCGAGTACAAGAAGGCGTTCACCACGAGCTACAACATCACCCGTGGCCTGAACAACTTCATCATTCTCCCCCGCCGCGTGCGGCTGGGTCTGGAACTGACCTTCTAGGCAACAGGCTGCCGGACGGCGCCCGACTCCGGTCGGGCGTCGCCCGGCGCAGGCATGACCTTCAAGAGAGGACGCAATGCACGCCTTCACTCGTACGAAGAGAGCCGGATGGGCAGCCCTGGCGGGGCTCCTGCTCGTGCTCTCAAACGCCCAGACGGCTTCGGCCAAGCCCGCGCCGGGCTACCGGGGTTCGGGATTCCGGCTGTTTGCCCGGGTCACATCGGCCATCGGCGGTAACCGGGTCAGCTGCGGCATCCTGGCCAACGGCAACGTCTGCGTTGACTCGACCGGCAGCTCGGTGGCCGGCGGCGGCTTCTGGCCGCGCGGCTCGCTGAACCAGTATGTCTTCAACTCCGGCCTGCAGCTGGCCGGCATCATCGACTCGGCGGCTCCCATGTCGTGGGCCGGCCAGACCGAGGGTGCGTTCTTCTTCAACGCCCGGGGCGGCGGCAACGGCACTGCGCTGACCGCGATCTGGCGCTCCAGCGATCCGGATGACAAGGCCAACTGGCCGAACGCCGCCAAGGTTCCGCAGGGGGACGCCACGGCGGACCTCTTCGCCCCGTCGCTGCAGGGCCGGATCTCGGCCTCGGCCCAGGACGTCTGGTTCCTGAGCTGGGAAGGCGATCCGAACCGCCTCGGCGGCCGGCAGCACACCCTGGGCATCATGACGGAAACCCGCGGCATGGCGTTCGCCACCGCGGGCAAGGAAGACTTCGTCTTCTTCATCTATACGCTGTACAACATCACCTGCGACGGGACCGTCAATCCGGGCTGCTACGCAGCGGCCCGGCCGGAAATCCGGGACACCCTGAACCAGGTCAGCCACCGGTTCGTCACCAGCAACAGCGCCAAGTTCGGTGAGGCGCTGCCGACGGCCGGCTACCGGATCCAGGGGCTGTACGCGGCCTTCGGCGCAGACAACGACGTGACCGTCGAAGCGTCGGGCAGCAACTACGACGGCGTGAACGTGCCGTTCTCGATCGGGTACACGTACCACGAGAGCTTCACCCACGAGCCCAGCTGGACCTTCGACCCGCAGATCTATCGCGCGCCCTTCTTCGCCGGCGCCGGCTTCATCGGCGTGAAGTACCTGAAGAGCCCGGTGGTGAACGGCGTTGAAGTCGGCCTGACCCTGTTCGGCGCCACCACCAACGGCGGCACCTTCAGCGATCCGGCCGATACCAAGGCGCTCTACCGGTACCTGAGCGGCACCAACAGCGCGGCGCTGGGTGACGACATCTGCAACGTGGGCGACGTGACGATCACCCACATCTGCTACATGAACCAGGGCACGTCGGCGGACATGCGGTTCTTCCAGTCCTCCGGCCCGCTGACCCTCGGCCCCGGCGAGTTCTCCTCCATCGTCGTGGCGTACATCTTCGCCGCCCCGGTGGCCGTGCCGGCCTGCTCGGTGGCCGACTGCCAGAGCAGCATTCCGCCGCAGCAGCCCACCGGCTCGCTGACCCGGTTCCTCTCGCCGGACTCGGTGGTGCTGGGCGTCAACACGGTCGACGAAATGACCGGTTACGCGGGCTACGCGGGCGACCTCAATACCAACGGCAAGGTCGACCAGAGCGAACTCCAGGTGGTGCCGGGCTCGCTGCTGGGCAAGGCGCTCACCGCGCAGGCGGTGTTCGACAGCAAGTTCGCCCAGCCGCAGGCGCCCGAGGCCCCGACCTTCTACCTGCTGGCCGGCGACAACCAGGTGACCGTGCTGTGGAAGCAGTCGCCGTCCGAAGTGACTGGTGACAGCTACTTCACCACCGCGCAGGAAGCCACCACCTACGACCCGAACTACCGGCAGAAGGACGTCATCGGCTACCGGGTCTACCGTGGCAACAGCAACGATCCGAGCCAGTTCCGGATGCTGGCCCAGTACAACTACGTCTCCGGCGAGGCGGTGACCTTCACCGACCACACCGGCCAGGTCAACCAGGGCAACGAGAGCGGCTGCGCGCCCGAGCTGGCCATCTTCATCACCTGCACGGACGCGGGTACGGTCAACGGTGTTGCCACGATCGATCCGGTTGATCACGACGCCGCGGGCGAGAACTCGGGGCTGTTCGTCCAGGCCACGAGCTATGCCGCGCTGGCCAACGGCAACGCCCTGGTCACCGCCGCAGACACCGCGCTCAGCGGCTCCGCCAACAAGATCGTCTGCGCCGTCGCGACGCCCTGCCAGCCGCTGGACGCCGGCGGGGGCGTGCCGTTCGTGTACGTGGACAACACGGTCCAGAACAACCGGACCTACTTCTACACGGTCACGGCGTACGACCTGAACTCGATCCGTTCCGGCCCGTCTTCACTCGAGTCCGCCCGGATCACCAAGCTGGTCACCCCGGCGCATGCGCCGGCGGGTACGGTGGCCACCGGGAGCCTCGCCTTCCAGTCGGTGGGCCGCGGTCTCGTGCTTCCCGCAGGCACGGCTCCGACGATCGATCCGACCACCGGCGAGTTCAGCGGCCCGGCCCAGCCGGCCAACGGTGCCAGTGTCGAGTTCGTCGGTCAGTTCGTCTCGCAGCTCTTCCAGGGCAGCAATACGGTGGACATCACCCTGCAGGACATTGTCCTCGGTGACGCCCGTAACGGGGTGCCGGTCGTCTATTCCTTCAAGGCGGCCGGACCGAAGGACACGCTCAACTTCCAGCTGCAGATCGGCCAGACGACCGGCGGCATCGCCTCCGGCTCTTCCGGTCCGCTCGCCCTGGCGCCCGTCGATCCCCACCAGGCGTCGCTGTACGGGGTGGATCCGAACCTCAAGTCGTCGGTCAACATGACGGCGTCGCTGGAAGCCTATCAGGTCACGAACTCACAGGGCCGCGGGTGCTTTGACGGCGGAGTCGCCGTTCCGGCGAACCGGAACTGCACCGGCTACGGTCCGCGCTGGTTCGATGGCGCGAACGAGAGTACGGCCAATCCGACCAGCGCCAGCACGACCAACAATGCCGGCGCGCTCACCGGCGTGGCCCAGATCCAGTTCCCCTCCTCGGATCCGACCCTCGCCTTCGGTCCCTTCGACAACGGGTTCCGCGTCACCGACGCGGTTTACGGCGGTGCGGTCCGCGCGGCGGATATGAAGGTGTACTGGGGCAACCCGGGGAAGGTGGACTCCGTCATTGACGTGAGCAACAACGTCGTGGTGCCGTTCCAGGCCGACCGTCTGAGCGGCGGGTTCGGCATCATGAACGTCTCCGGCAGCAACGCCGCGGGCTCGTTTGATGCCCGCCCCGGCGTCGTGACGGTGGCCGACCTGCAGTGCCTCGACCAGCCCTACCTTGGCAACGTGGCTTCGACCATGCCTTGCGGGGCCGCGGCGCCGTTCACCCTGTCCGATTCGGCGGAGCTGAACCCGGTGGGTATCGGCTCGGGCGCGGCGTCCAGTCTCAAGACCGCCCTGGCGGCGAACCCGGGCTTCGTGATGTACATCTCCGGGTTGACGTTCACCTTCGAGCTGTCGGCGGCCACGCTGCCCAGCAACACGGTGTGGACGCTGCGGAGTTATATCGGCTCCATCTTCCAGGACGCCGGCGGGGCCTACTCCTTCCGCCCCGGGCTGCGGACGTTCTCCGCGGTCGGCGCCACGCTGCGCACAGCGTACACGGCCGAGAACAAGAACGTGGTGCCCGCGGGGGCGGATGGCCGACTGGCCGACGTCCACACGGTGCCCGACCCGTACTACGTGACCAGCGCGCTGGAAACGACGACGGACGCGAAGATCATCAAGTTCGTGAATCTGCCGCCGCTGTCGAACATCCGGATCTACACCTCGAGCGGTATCCTGGTGCGGGTGCTCCAGCACAACAGCACGACCGTCGGTTACGAGAATTGGGACGTACGCAACCGCAACAACCAGTTCGTTGCCAGCGGGGTGTACTTCTACAGTGTCGAAGATGCGCACACCGGCCAGCGCAAGACCGGCCGGATGACCGTCATCAACTTTACCCGCTAGCGGTGGCGTAAGGCGGCGGAGCCGGATGGCTCCGCCGCCGCCCCCGACTCAGGAGATCACACGCTATGCATCACAACGCTAGAGGGCTTCTGATCGCGGCCTGCCTGCTCGCCGGCGGTGCCGGTGCCAGGCTGAGTGCGCAGACGGCGCCCAAGAACAACACCCAGTACGGCACCTCCGGCGGCCAGTTCCTGCTGCTCGGTGCCGGCGCCCGGGGTGCCGCGCTCGGCGGAACGTTCGCCGCCGTGGCCACCAGCGACGCCTCCGCGCTCTATTACAACCCCGCCGGCATCGCCATGATGAGCCGGCCCGGACTGCTCATCGGCACGTATGATTACGTGTCCGGCACCCGGTACTCCTGGGCGGGTCTGGCCTTCCCGTTCAGCGGCGGCTCGTCCGCCATCGGTCTGCAGGTCGGCACCTTCGGGTTCAAGGACCAGCCGATCTATACGATCGATCAGCCGGACGGCACGGGCGCCACCTACTCGGTGAGCGAAACGTTCATCGGCCTCACCTTCGCCAAGAATTTCTCCGACCGCTTCTCGGCCGGTATCACGGCGAAGGGCATCAATGACCAGCTGGCCTCCGTCAAGGGCCAGGCGTTTGCGGTGGACTTCGGTACCCACTACCACGCCAAGCTGGGCGGCCGTCCGATCCAGTTCTCCTTCACCCTCGCCAACCTCGGCTCCAACCTGGGTTACTCCGGGTCCGGTCTCGCGGTCGGCGTGGTGCGTGACACCTCGACCGGCGGGCCCACTCAGGACCCGCAGCCGGCCGAAGTGACCACCAAGGCGTTCCCGCTCCCCACGACGTTCTCCATCGCCCTGGCGTATGACGCGATTCACGCCAAGAGCAACAACCTGACCCTGCTGGGCGGCTTCAATCAGCCCCGCGACAATTCGGCCGGGTTCGCGTTCGGCATGGAATGGGGCTTCCCGGCCCTGGGTGGATCGAAGTTCAACGCGGCGGTCCGGGGCAGCTACAGCTACGCGCCGGCGAACAACATCGACGTGACCCTCCCGACGGCCCTCAACGACGAAGAGAACCTGCAGGGTTCGGCGTTCGGCGGCGGCCTGGGGTACAACAGCGACAAGTTCCGCATCGGGCTCGACTACGCCTACCGCTACATGGGCGTGCTGGGCGGAACCAACTTCTTCAGCGTCAGCCTCGGCTGGTAAGGCAGAAGGCAGCGGCCCGGCTCCGGCCGGGTCGCCGTACCCCTAGCAAGAGGCGCGCGGTAGACAGATGCTATTGGCAGTAATGGCGTCGATGGCCCTCCTCGCCGGCGGGCCGTCACACGCCAGCGCAGGGGACGGTCTCGACATTCGAATCGTCCGGCTGTACCAGGCGGCGGAACACAAGACCAGGATCAAGGCGTTCGTCGAGGTGCCGTTCGCCAGTTTTGCGGCCACCAGGGACGCGCATCTGAGTCTGCAGGCGGTGGCGCGGGTGACCGACAGCGCCGGGGCGCTGCTGAACGAGGACAAGTGGGTCATGAGGCCCAGGGCTCCGGGCGCCCTCGCCGACCTCTACTCGGTCGAAATTCTGGACTTCGCTGTGGTGCCGGGACATTACCAGCTGGCGGTCTCGGTCCTGGATTCGGTCAGCGGCAGGAGCTTGAGTGGCACGGCGGAATTTGACGGCTTTGCCCAGGCCCCCGCTGCGTCCGACCTGCTGCTGGCTCCGTGGATGAGGGCAGTGCCGGCAACAGATAGTTCACCGCGCTCAGGGGAATGGTCGTACGACGGACAAACCCTGATCACCGCCGCGGCGACAGTCCATCTGATGCCGGTGACCACGACCAACGCGTCGACCGTGAAGAGTTCGTCGGCACTGTACTATCTCGTGGAAGCCTACAGCGCCAAGGGCGACACGGGCACGATGACGCTCAGCGTCATTGACAGCAGCGGCAAGGCAATGATTCAGACCCGTCCGAAGCCGCTGGTTCTGGGCGAGGGCGGTGGGGCGATGAAGGGTGTCATGGAGTTGGCCGGGCTTCCCGCCGGTCCCTACACCCTTGCCGTGAACCTCTCGATCGGAGGGGTTGTGACCCGCCGGACCGCCCCGTTCAGCATGGGCGGGCTGGAACAGGCCGCGGAACGGCAGGCGGCCGACCGGCGCACCGACGAAGGTTATTTCGGCGCGATGCGCGAGCGGGAGCTGGATCTGGCCGAGGCGCCGCTGATCTACGTGGCGCAGTCGAGCGAGCTGTCGGCGTACAAGAGTCTGTCACCCGCGGCCAAGGCCAAGTTCCTCGCCGAATTCTGGCGCCGCCGCGATCCGACACCGCAGACGCCGACCAACGAGGCGCGGGAATCGTTCTACCGCGCCATCCAGGCCGCGAACCAGCGGTTCGGCGAAGAAGGCCGGGATGTGGAGCAGGGCTGGCGGACGGACCGCGGCCGGATCTTTCTCAAGCAGGGTGATCCGGAGAATACCAAGCGGCGCGTCGCCAAGGGTTCGCAGCCGGCGCTCTGGCTCTGGAATTACGACTCGAAGGCTCGCTGGTACATCTTCGCGGACTACACGAACAACAACGTGTACCGGCTGGTGGCCACCAACGATCTTCAGGAACCCGGACAGCCCAACTGGTACGAGGCGTTCGACCGGGATGCGCTGCTGGAGCTGGGCCAGTATTTCGGAGTCGATTTCTTGACCAAGTATCAGATCTCGCGCTGAGAGGCCGAGCGGCGCTGGCTGACGCGAGTATCCTTTCCACCACTCGTAGTGAGGTAACGACAATGAAGCGTCTGACGTCGGGAGCTCTTCTGCTGGGTGCGGTCCTCGTCGCCGCGTCCTGCAACAACGTCACCGGCGATCTGGCCCAGGGGGCGACGCGCGTCACCGTCGACCCGAATCCGATCGCAATCACCCGAGGCAAGATCGGGAACGTGCTGGTGCAGAACTTCGATGATCAGAGTTCTGCGCTCCTCAGCGCCGGCCAGCTGGTCGACAAGGTGGGCGGCGCTGGGCCCGGAGGCATTCCGGTGGCGCGCCTCTCGATCGTCGTCGACACGAATTACCAGCATGGTGCCGTGCACTATGCCACCCAGTTCGCGCTGACCGCCGATACGTTCGGGTTTGCCACGGCGAGATTCAGCGATGCGGGGCTGACCACGACTTACGACACGATCTACGTGGTGCCGAACGACAGCAACCCGAGCGCCGTGCTTTCGAACTCGACGCCGAACCCCGGGGATACGCTCACGATCACCATCTCGGATCCCTTCCGGCTGGATCCGGCGAGCACGGTCACGATCACCCCGTTTGTCCTGGACAGCGCCGGCGTCAATTTCATTCCGGCCAAGACTCCCGCAGTCCTGACGTTCGTCGATATTGCGCCGGATTCGCTGAGCATGCGGGTCATCGCCCCGGACACGACGTTCATCAAGGGGGGTCTGCCGTCTCCCCAGCACTTCGATGCGCCGGCGGCGATCAGCAGTGTGCATATCCGGTTCAACCCCACTCTCATGCTGGGCAATTTCCACGTCCAGACGACGACCCATCTCAAGCTGCCGTGAGTTCCAGGGTTGGCCGGTTTGGTCGATCCGGCGGCCCCCCGGTAACTCCGGGGGGCCGTTCTGCTTCCAGCCCGTTGGGAGGCCTCGGAGCAGACGACTGACTCCGGGGCCCAGGCACATGGCCCGCCCCAGGCGGATTGGATTCCTCGCGGACCGATGAACTGTCACGCCGGAGCCTGCGGAAAGGCCCCCGCAACACCTCGGGGGCCTTTCTAGTCTTGGCTCACCACCGCAGGCCTCAGGGCAGTCTGGCCCCGCCCTCGCGGACGCTGGACGCCTCATCGGGGTTCCTGAGGATCCAGACCTCGGGTGCGGCCCGGCCGTGGCCGAAGGGGACGGCCCGGTCCACGCCCATGGCCACGAAGAGGAGTGCCAGATACAGCAGGCTGTAGTGGAACATCCGCATGGCGGTCGGCGTGATCTCGGATTCCCGCAGCAGCTGGATGCAGTACCACAGCAGCCGGGCACCGAGCAGGGCCGCCGCCCCGCCGTAGAACCAGCCGGTGGCGCCGAAGAAGGACGGCATGATCGTGAGCGGCACCAGGATCAGGGTGTAGATCAGCATCTGCACCTTCGTGTACCGGTCGCCACGGACCACCGGCAGCATGGGTACTCCCGCCTTGCCGTACTCACCCTGCTTGACCAGCGCCAGCGCCCAGAAGTGGGGCGGAGTCCAGTAGAAGATGATGGCAAATAGGTAGATTGCCGCGAGATCGATCCGGCCGGTCATGGCGGCCCAGCCGACCAGCGGCGGAAAGGCGCCCGCCGCGCCGCCGATCACGATGTTCTGGCTGCTCGAGCGCTTGAGCCACATCGTGTAGATGAAGACGTAGAACAGCAGGCCCCCCAGGGCCAGCCACGCGGTCAGCGGATTCAGCCGGTTCCAGAGAATCGCAAAGGCGAGGATTCCGAGCGAGATCCCGAAGAGGAGGGCGGTCCGGGGCAATAGCCGTCCGGCCGGCACGGGCCGGCGGCGGGTCCGGGCCATCAGCTGGTCGATGTCCCGGTCGAACCACATGTTGATCGCGTTGGCGCCGCCCGCCATCAGGTATCCGCCGAGGATGACCCAGAACAGCTGGCCGATGGACGGCAATCCCGCCGGCGTGATGAACATCGGCGCCACCGTCGTCACGAGCAGCAGCGAGATGATCCTCGGCTTGGTCAGCGTCACCAGATCCTGAAGCAGACTCGGCGGCGGCTCCGCGGCCCCCTCCGTCGCAGGCCGCTCGGCCCGGCTCGAGACATACACCAGGCGCACCAGCGCGATCCAGACGAGCGTACCGGTGAGCAGGTGCAGGGCGCGGAGCCCCGTCGGCAGCAGCGACAGTACCATGGCCGCGCCGACGGTCACTTGCCCCGCGACGGCCAGCAGTGTGATCCAGGCGGCCCGGCGGAGCCCGGCGGGCGCGGCATTCCGCCGCAACCGGAAGGGCAGCCAGCACACGAGGATCGCCAGGGTGTACGCCAGCAGCCGGTGCGTCCAGTGGATTGCGCCCAGTGAGGTGGGTGGGGGGGCCAGCGCCCCGGCGCAGAACGGGAGGCCGAGGCAGAGCAGCCCGGCGTTGAGGTTGGCCACCAGCGCGCCGAACAGGATGACGACGAAGCCGAAGGTGGCGATGCCATGCACCAGCCCGTGATCGGCGTGCCGCACCTGAGCAGGTTCCACAGGTAACCCGGTTCCTGAACGCAGCACGGCCACCACCAGCACGGCCAGCAGCAGCATGGCATTGAGCAGGTGGAGGACGATGACCGCGGGGGGAAGATCGAGTTTGACGATGACCGGGCCGAGCAGAATCTGGATGACGAGCAGGACGAGGGCGGCGGTGGCAAGTCCCCTCAAGCGCGGCTCCTGCCGGTGACGCCGCCAGGCCACGATGGCCAGCGCGAATACCGTGAGCAGGACCAGCGCCGCGACCCAGCGATGCCCGATCTCGATCAGGGTGGGGAGGTCGAGGGGAGGGAACCAGACGCCATTGCACCGGGGCCAATGATCGCCACAGCCGAGGCCCGAGCCGGTGATGCGCACGACCCCGCCGAGGGTAATGAGGCCCGTGGTGAGCACCGCGGCGGCCAGCGCCACCCGGTGGTATAACGTAGTCGTACGGGTGGCCAGATCGGCCATCTTCATGTCACTCCATGAGTTACGAGCCTCGGGCCGCCGAGATCGGCGCTCCGGAATGGCCAAAGAACGGAGGCGGGGGCGGCGTTGTCAAGCGGATGGGACGACTGATCTGAAGCGGCATCCCTATCATCGATGGTAGTGCAGTTCCGACGGTGCAGAAGGCATCATTACCGTCGTCACCAGTCTACCCTTTCACATGCAGTTCCTGCATTCGCCGGGGCCCGGCTCCGGCGAACCCGTTCGCGAGGAGCGCCCATGCGCCTTTCCTTGTCTGCCGGCCGGGCTTCCGGCATCGCACTCGTCTGGCTGATGGCTGTCCTGGATCCGCATCCAGTCGCCGCCTCGGGGCCAGGACCGGTTTCCCCTGAAGCAGGCTTCCAGCTGTTTGCCAGGCTCAAGACGGCCATCACCGGCAACCGGGTCAATTGCGGTCTCGTCGCGCCGGCATGGGTCTGTACCGACTCAACGGGGAGCTTTGTCCGAGGGGGAGGGTTCTGGCCGGGCAACACTCTGAACCAGTACGTCTTCAACTCCGGGATCCAGTTCGCGGGAATCGTCGACTCCAGCGCGCCGTTGAGCTGGGCCGGCCAGGTGGAAGGGGCCTACTTCTTCAACCTCCGCGGATCCACCAACGCGGCTCCGCTCACGGACATCTGGAACTCGAGCAACTCCACGGACGTGGCTCAGTGGCCGGACGCCGCCCGGGTGCCGCTGGGTGATGCGGCGGCGGATCTCTTCGCCCCGGCGCTGCAGGGGCAGGTTAAAGCCTCCAACCAGGATCTCTGGTTCCTGTCCTGGGAGGGGGATCCATCGCTGCTGAGAGGCCGGTATCACACGCTGGGTGTCCTGGTCGAGACCCGGGTGATGAGCTTCACGGCCGCCGGGAATCGCGATTTCTTCTACCTGCTGTACACCCTGTACAACATCACCTGCGACGGGACGGTCCATCCCGAATGCTACGCGTCGGCGCGGCCCGCGATGCGGGATACGCTGATTGCGGTGAGCCACCGGTTCCAGCTGCTCAATACCGCCGCCTTTGCGCCGGATGTCCTGCCGGTGAACGGGTATCCGGTACGCGCCCTGTACTTCGCCTACGCGGCGGACCCTGACGTCACCGTGGAGGCATCAGGCTCGAACTACAACGGCGTGAACATTCCGACCGGGATGATGTACACGTACCACGAGAGTTTCGCCGCGGAGCCCAGCTGGCAGTTCGATCCCGGCATCTACCACCCGCCCTTCTTCGCCAGCGCCGGGTTCGTGGGGACCAAGTTTCTCAGGACTCCCGAGGTTGGCGGCAGGGAGGCCGGGCTGGCCGTGGCGGCGAGCTACACCAATGGCGGGACCTTCAGTGATCCGCCCGATATCCGGACCCAGTACCGCTACATGGGCGGCAACAACGACGCCTCGCTGGGTGACGACATCTGCAACATCGGCGACGTGCACCTGACCCACATCTGCTACATCAACCAGGGCACCTCGGCGGACATGCGGTACTCCGTGTCCACCGGACCGCTCGATCTCGCGCCCGGGCAACAGGCGACCATCGCACTGGCGTTCGTGTTCGCCCCGCCACTGGCGGTCGGCGGGTGCAATCGCCCCGATTGTCAGCAGTCCATTCCCCCCCAGACGCCCACCGGCAGCCTGCTCCGGTTCATGGCGCCCGATTCGATCGTGCTCGGCGTCAACACGGTGGACTCCATGACGGGTTACGCCGGCTACCTCGGCGACCTGAACGCGGATGGAATCGTCCAGGGCTCGGAGCTGCGCACCGTTGCCGGAACGCTTCTGGGGAAGGCGCAGGCGGCCCAGGCCCTGTTCGACAGCAAGTTCGCCCAGCCCGAGGCCCCGGTTGCGCCGTCGTTCTACCTGATTCCTGGAAACGCCGAGGTCACCGTGCTTTGGCAGGCCTCTCCGACGGAAGCCGCCGGTGACCCGTACTTTGCCATCGCCCAGCAGTCCCAGACCTATGATCCCAACTACCGTGACAAGGACGTCGTGGGCTACCGGGTGTACCGGGGGAACAGCAGCGCCCCTGCCGAGCTCCGGTTGCTGGCGCAGTTCAATTTCCAGAGCGGCGAGCCGGTCACCTTCGTGGATCACACTGGACAGGTGCCTGCCGGGCGCATCAACCATTGCGACCCGGAGGCCGGCATCTTCATCAGTTGCCAGAGCGCCGGCATCGTCAACGGGGTGCCGCTGATCGACCCGCTGAGTTACGACCTCACGGCGTCCCCGCTGATCCAGGCCATCGACGTGACGCCACTCGGGGACAGCGCCGCGCTGGTGACCGCGGCAGACACGGCAATCGTCGGGAGTCCGGGGAAGGGCGCCTGCGGCAGCCTGACCCCCTGCCTTCCGCTCTCGTCCGACTCGATCGGCGTGCCGTACGCGTACATCGACAAGACGGTCTCCAATCACCGGACCTATTACTACGCCGTCGTGGCGTTCGATCTCAATTCAATCCGCTCGGGCGCCTCATCGCTCGAGTCGGCGCGCACGATCAAGGCCGTTACGCCGGTCGCCCCGCCACCGGGGACCCAGGCGACCAGCAGTCTGTCGTTTCAGCCTGTCGGCCGCGGCGTGGTGCTCCCCCCAGGCGCGGCTCCGACGATAGATGCGATCACGGGTGAATTCAGCGGTCCGGCGCAGCCCGCCGACGGTGCCCAGGCCGCGTTCGTCGGACCGTTCGTCTCGCAGCTGTTCCAGGGCGAGAACTCGGTCGACTACACACTCACCGGCCTGACCCTGGGCGACGGCCGTCTCGGCACTGATGCGCGCTACACGTTCCACGTCGTCGGCCCGAAGGACACGCTGGATGTGAGCTTCGGCTTGTTGCCGCCGGTCGGGTTTCCGGATGATGCAACGGGCAGCACCGGGCCGCTGCCTCTGGCGCCGGTCGACCGGCACCAGGCAACGCTGTATGGGGTGGATCCGGGCCTCAAGGCACCCATTGATTTCCGTACCTCGCTGACGCGCTACCAGATCACCAACTCGCAGGGCCGCGGGTGTTTTGATGGAAACGTTGCGCCACCGGTCTTCGCCACCTGTCAGTTCTACGGCCCGCGGTGGTTCGGAGGAGCCAACGAGTCGACCCCTGATCCGAACGCGGGGAACAACCCGGCCGGCAGCACGGCGAGCAATGCCGGCGCGCTGACCGGCGTGGCGCGGATCCAGTGGCCGTCCGCCTTTGCCAACTACGGAAATGGCTTCCGGCAGGTCGACGCCTCGCTCAGCGCCGCGATCCGCGCCGCCGACTTCAAATTCTACTGGGGCACCAATGGTCATGTGGACTCGGTCATCGACGTAACCCACAACGTGGTGGTGCCGTTCCAGGCCAACACCCTGGGCGGCGGCTGGGGCATCATGACTCAGGCCGCCAGCAACGCGGCGGGTTCGGCCGACGGGCGTCCCGCCGTCCTCACCATCGCGGACCTGGGTTGCGTGGAACCGATACGCAGCGACGACGGCACCCGGTACGGCATGGCGACGGCCATGCCGTGCACCGCCGCGGCGGCGTTCCAGCTCCAGCAGGACGCGGTGGCCGGCCCGATCGCGATCGGTGGAAGTACCGGCGCGCTCGACTTCACGACTTCGGCCGTCGCCGCCAATCCCGGCTTCGTGATCTACATCGCGGGTGAGATGTTCACCATCGAACTCGCGCCTGGCGCCGCGGTGCCGAGCAATACGGTGTGGACGCTGCGCAGCTACATCGGCAGCATCTTCAAGAACAACACCTCCGGCGCCTACACCTTCCGGCCGGGTCTCAGAACTTTTTCGGCGCTGGGGGCGACCCTGCGGGTGACGTACACGGCTGAGAACAAATACGTGCGCCCGCCCGGCGACGAGGGGTCGATCGCCGATGTGCACACGGTACCCGACCCGTACTACGCGCTCACCCAGGTCTCGATGACCGGGGCCCCGGGGTTCATCCGCTTCGTGAACCTGCCGCCGCTCTGCACCATCCGGATCTACACCTCCAACGGCACGCTGGTGACGGTGCTCCAGCACAATGATCCGCTGTCCGGATCACAGGACTGGAGCGTCCAGAGCCGGAACGGCCACCGCCTGGCGAGCGGCGTCTACTTCTACAGCGTGGAGGACTCGCATAGCGGCAAGCGCCGGGTCGGGAGGATGACGATCATCGACTGACCCCGTTCCGGGGCAGGACGTCCCCCAGTTCGCCTTGTCAATCGGCCGATGGGAGCCCACCTTACCCGTCGGCCGATTGGTCATCACTCTCCGGCGGCGCTCTCCCAATCCTTCACCCCGGCGCAATGTCCGATTCCAACTCCCCTGCGAGCCCCGCGCCCGATGCCTGGGGCGAGCGGCTGCCCCGGCAGCTCGGCCTGTGGAGCGCGGTGGCCGTCCTGGTCGGCTCGACCATCGGCAGCGGCATCTTCCGCACCCCCGCCGGGGTGGCGCAGAAGATCGACGATCTTCCCCTCTTTGCCCTGGCCTGGGTGATCGGCGGGATCATCGCCATCTGCGGGGCGCTGACCTACGCCGAGCTGGCGGCCTGTTTTCCGCGGAGCGGCGGGGTGTACGTCTTCGTCCGCGAGGGCTTCGGTCCGCTGCCCGCCTTTCTGTTCGGGTGGGCCGAGCTGCTGATCATCCGCCCGGGAGCGTACGGCGCGATCGGGCTGACCGCCGCGGCCTACGCGCTCCGCATCTTCGGATTCGACCCGGAGGCCCAGCCCTTCGGGCTTCCGTTCCGCGGGGAACAACTCGTCGGCGCCCTCATGATCATCGTGGTGGCCACGGTCAACTACTCGGGGATCAAGCGGGGAGCTCTGCTGCAGAATGTCAGCACGCTCTTCAAGGCGGGTGCGCTGCTCGGACTGGTGCTGCTCGGCCTGATCCTGGGCGACAGCGCGGGGTGGAGCGGCCTGGCGAGCCAGCGGTCGGATGTGGCGCTCTCTCCATTCCTCCTGGCCATGGTGGCCATTCTCTGGGCGTACGACGGCTGGGCCGACCTGGCGTTCGTGGGCGGCGAAGTGAAAAATCCGGAGCGCAACCTCCCGCGCGCGCTGGTGCTGGGCACCTCGATCGTGGTCGCGCTCTACCTGGCCGCCAACCTGGTGTACGTCTACCTGATTCCGCTGGCCGACATCAAGCATTCCGAGCTGGTGGCGGCAGATGCGGCGAGCCTGCTCGTCGGCAAGGTGGGGATCGTGCTGGTGTCGGCGGCGGTGGCGGTCAGCACCTTCGGGACCCTCAACGGCTCCATGATGACGGCGCCGCGGATCTTCTTCGCCATGGCAGACGACGGGCTGTTTCCGCAGGCGATTGCCAGGGTGGACCCGAAGACCGGCGCTCCGACCGCCGCCATCCTGCTGGCCGCCACCCTGGGGGTGGTGTTCATCCTGGTGCGCACCTTCACCGAGCTGGCCGACCAGTTCGTGATCGGGATCTGGCCGTTCTACGCCCTGGCGGTTGCCACCGTATTCGTGCTGAGGAAGCGCCGCCCCGACCTCCGCCGACCCTACCGCACCTGGGGATACCCGGTCGTACCGGCGCTCTTCCTCCTGGCCTCGCTCTTTCTGCTGGGCAACTATCTGGTGTCGGAGACGGCCAAGTTCACCCTCGACTTCGGGGTGATCCTGACCGGTATCCCGGTATATTTCCTGTGGAAGCGGTTTGGGGAGCAGGGAGCAGGGAGCAGGGAGCGGTAACCGCCAACCCGCCGCTCCCCGCTCACCGCTCCCCGCTCCCTTCTATTTCAAGCCCCACATCGGCTGCCTTGACGGAGTGCGTCAGCGCGCCGATCGAGACGAAGTCGACGCCCGCTTCGGCGTACCAGCGCACATTGCCCAGGTGGATGCCGCCGGTGGCCTCGACCTCGATCCCCGGCCGCCCGGCCCGCGCCCGTAACCCCCAGGTGCGGACGGTTTCGGGGCTCTGGTTGTCGATCAGGATTCGCGTCGCCCCCGCCGCCGTGGCGCTGTCCACCTGGTCCACCGACTCCACCTCGACCTGGCAACTGATCACCCCCCGGCCGCGGGCGGCGTTGAGCGCTTCCGCCAGGCTCCGCCGGCTTCTCTCCAGGGCCTGCCAGTGATTGTCCTTGATCATCACCGCATGGGACAGATCCACCCGATGCAGATGCCCGCCACCGGCCAGGACAGCAGCCACATCGAGCAGCCGCAGTCCCGGCGCGGTCTTCCGGGTGTGCAGGATGCGGCACGGAGTGCCGGCGACGGCCTCGACGTAGGCCGCGGTGTGATTGGCGATGCCGCAGGCCCGCTGCAGCACATTGAGCAGCGGCCGCTCGGCGCGGAGCACATCCGCAAAGCTTCCATCGAGCCAGCCGATCACCGCGCCGCTTTGAACGATTTCACCGTCACTCACGGACCAGCGTAGAACGCAGTCACACTGCCGGGCCAAGGCCTCGGCCCAGGGAATCCCGGCCACCACTCCCCCGCTGCGATACTCGATCCGGCCGCTCGCCCGCTCGCCGGCGGCGGCGGTAACGAGCGTCGTCACGTCGGGCCGCCCGTCCTCCTCGAGGGCAATCCTCGCTATCCGCTCGGCATCGGCGCGGATGCTCTGCTCGGACAGTCCGGCGGGAGCTTGCCACACCATCGCCCCCGTTCCCTGTTCACCGTTCACGGTTCACCGCTTTCCAAGGCTCACCATCCGGTCGATGGCCAGGCGGGCCCGGCGAGCCGTTTCCTCCGGCACGGTGATGTGGAAGCGGTCGAGACGCAGTGAATCGCGCAGATTCGTCAGCGTAATGGTCTTCATGAAGGCGCAGACCGCCTCCGGGTCGGCCGCGTAGAACGTCTTTCCCGGCGCCTGCTGCTGCATCCGGTGCATGATCCCCGTTTCCGTGGCCACGATGAAGCTCCGTGCCGGGCGATCGTGCGCCAGCCGCACCATCCCTTCCGTGGACGCGATGTGCAGTCCTTCGGGGCTGATGTCACCATCATCCAGCGCGTGAATGAGCTGGCCGGCGCAACCGCACTCGGGATGCACCAGCACCTCGGCCTCCGGGTGTTCGGCGCGGACGGCGTTCAGCACGTCGGGCCGGATTCCCTTGTGGACATGGCATTCGCCCAGCCAGACCTCCACCCGCCGGTGGGGCCGGTTCCGCCGGACGTGCGCCCCGAGGAAGAAATCGGGGCAGAAGAGAATTCCCTTATCGTCCGGTATCGCATCGATCACGTCCAGCACGTTGCCGCTGGTGCAGCAGTAGTCCAGTTCGGCCTTGACCTCGGCCGTGGTGTTCACGTACCCCACCGCGATGTATCCGGGGAATTTCCGGCGCCAGTTGCGCACGTCCTCGGCCGTTATCGTCGCGGCCAGCGAGCACCCGGCGCGGAGATCGGGGAGCAGGACCCGCTTCTGCGGGGCCAGGATGGCGGCAGTCTCCGCCATGAAATGGACGCCACAGAACACGATCATCGGCGCATCGGTTTCGGCGGCCCGCCGCGAGAGGCCAAGGCTGTCCCCCACGAAGTCGGCCACATCCTGCACTTCAGGGCGCTGATAGTTGTGGGCGATGATGACTGCGCTGCGCTCGGCGGCCAGCGCGCGGATCTCGGACTGCAGGGCCTTGATGCGGCCCGGGGATTCCGTGGTGGGTTCGATGACGGGCAAGGCGAGCGACATCAGGCCAGCTCCCGGGTCGGGACGGGTGGTGGATAGTCCAGGCGGCGATGACCGCCACGGCTTTCCCGGCGGCGCCGGGCGGCCTGCGCGATCAGCCGGGCGACGGTGAGCTGATGCCGGGTGCGCCAGGCATCCGCCGGCGCCTGCCTGGCGAGCCGGGCCAGCGCGTGCTTGGCGTGCAGCAGCGAATGCTCGGTGCGGGTGAGCCCCACATCGGTGGTCATGATGTACCGCATCTCCTGACGGATCCGCTCGGCCGCCTGGTCTGCAGTCGGATCGGTCTCGGGGACGAACGCATCGAGTCCATCGGGCGCCTCGGCGGGGCCGCGAGCTGCGAGGGCCCGCGCGGCCCGGTCGGCAAACACCAGTCCTTCGAGGAGCGAATTCGACGCCAACCGGTTGGCCCCGTGCACACCGGTCGACGCCACTTCCCCCACCGCCCAGAGTCCGCTGACCGAGGAGCACCCTTCGAGGTCGGTGCGGATGCCGCCCATGGCGTAGTGCAGGGCCGGAGCTACCGGAATCAGATCTTCGGCCGGGTCGAGGCCATGGCGGGTGAGAATCATCGTGACGCCCGGAAAGCGGTCGGCGAAGTCGGGGATGTCCCGGGCATCGAGCCACGCTCCGCCCGTCAGATCGGCCGTCGCCACTGCGCGGGCCACGACATCGCGCGGGGCCAGTTCGCCCCGGGGATCGGCGTCGAAGGTGAACCGGCGGCCATCGCGGTCGACCAGCGTTCCACCGGCACCGCGTACCGCCTCGGTGATGAGGGCTGCCGGGTTGACGCCCGGAAGCTTGAGGGCCGTGGGATGAAACTGGAGAAACTCGAGGTCGCGCAATTCCGCGCCGACCTCATGGGCCAGGGCCCAGCCATCGCCCGTCGCCACGAGGGGATTGGTCGTGACGGCGTACAGCTGGCCAACGCCGCCCGTGGCCAGCACCACGTTCGCCGTGGCGACGGTTTCGTACCGTCCCCCGGTCCGCCGGAGGACCACCCCCTGGATCTGCCCTTCGCGGGCGACCAGCTGGCGCACCTCGGCATGCTCCTGGATCTGGACCAGTGGATTGGCGCGCACCACCGCGGCCAGGCACTTGATGAGCGCGGCCCCCGTGCGGTCGCCGCCGGCGTGAATGATCCGGGCCCTGGTATGGGCCGCTTCGAGGCCGAGGCTCAGCTTGCCATCGGGGCCGCGATCGAACACAGCGCCGAGCGCGAGCAGCTCGCGGATGCGGTCGGGGCCCTCGCCGGTGAGAATACGGACCGCTTCTGGGTCGCTAAGGCCATCCCCTGCCGCCAGCGTATCGGCGGCGTGCTGCAGCGTGCTGTCGCCGGGGCCAAGGGCCACCGCGATGCCGCCCTGCGCCCACGCGCTGGCGCTGTCCCCCAGACTTTCCTTGGTGACCACGATGGAGCGCTGGCCTTCGACCGCCAGCCGCCAGGCGGCCCACAGTCCGGCGATCCCGGTGCCGACGATGACCGGCGGCGCGTGCACTTTCATGGCGGAAATATAGGGAGGGACGTCAGTGGGCTTGCGGGAATTGGTGCATGGAAGTCGAGAGACGAGAGTCGCGAGTCGCGAGCTTGTTCAGCTTCCCCCGCCGATCCTATTCTCTGGTCAGCCAACCAGCCAACCAGCCAACCAGCCAACCAGCCAACCAGCCAACCAGCCAACCAGCCAACCAGCCAACCAGCCAACCGACTACGTCCGGGCCCGCAGCATGAGCCAGAGTCCCGCACTCAGGAACACCGCCTCCGGCAGCCACGCCGCCACCAGCGGCTGCACGAGGCCGCTCGCTCCGACCGCCTTGGAGAGCTCCAGCACGAGGAGGAAGACCAGGGTGGTACCGAGGCCGATGCCGATGCCGACGGCGGCCCCGGAACGCGGGGCACTGAGCGCCAGGGGTGCCGCGAAGATGGCGATGACGAAGCAGGTCGCGGGCACGGCGATCTTGAGCGCCTGGTCCACTTCGAGCTTGCTCACGTCGTTCCCGGAGCGCCTGAGCGCGCCGATGTACCGCCCCAGTTCGGCGTAGCGCATTTCGTTGGGCGCCTTGTTCTCCGCCAGCAGGTCGGCAGGCTGCTCCCGCAGGGTGTGCAGGCGCAGCCGGTCGAAGGCAAAGAGCTCCGACTCGCCGGGTCCGATCACCCGGCGGCTGGTGCCATGGTGCAGGAGCCAGTAGCCGCTCAGCGAGTCGTAGGTGGCGCTGTCGGCGGCGATGGCGAGGCCCGGATACTCCTTGCCCAGCCCCTGCCGCTCGAGCACCACCTGGCGCATGATCCGCGAGCCGACGTCCAGGGTGCGCACCGTGTACACCCACCCGTCGTCACCGCGGTAGACGAAGTTGTAGCGGAATTTCCTGGGCCTCGGGTCGCGCGCCTTCTGCACCTCGAGCTGCCGGGCCGTGCTGACCGGGGCCAGTTCTCCGACCACCACGCCGAGTCCCGCCGCGAAGAGCGCGGCCACGATGATCGGGAGGCAGAGCCGGTAGAAACTCTGGCCGCCGGCCTTCGCGGCGGTGATCTCGGAATGCCGGCCCATGCCCCCCACCGTGAAAACCGTGGCGAAGAGCACGGCCGCCGGGAGCACGATGAACATGTTCTCCGGCACGGAGAAGATGTAGCTCACCAGGATTTCCTTCGCGGTGAGGCCACGCCCGAGGAGCCGGCTGAGGTTGTCCGTGAGGTTGATCAGGATCGAGATCAGCGGGAAGCCGAGTGCGGTCCCGATGAAAATGCTGATCCAGGTGCGGAGGACATAGCGGTCGAGGATGCTGAGCATCAGGCGCTGCTCCGGGGAGCGCGGCCCAGGCGGAACCGCAGGGTGTTGAGCAGGTCGCGGAAGTCGCCGCCTCGGCTGGTGCCGGCCGAGCGCCGCACGACGACGATCCCCAGCGCCGCGAAGACCGACATGACCACGTTCGGGGTCCACATGGCCCAGAATGGCGAGACGATGCCCCGGTCACCCAGTCCTTCGCCGGCGGTGAGACCGATATAATAGACGGTGAAGACGATGACGGCGCCGCCGATGACGAGACCCATCCCGCTCCGGGGAAAGCGAAGCGCGAGCGGGATGCCGACCATCACGAACACCAGGCAGGAGAGGCTCAGCGCCCATTTCTTGTGCACCTCGACCATGTACATGTTGTACTGGCGCTGGCTGCTGCGCGCTTCCTCCTGCAGACTCGAGACTTCGACCCAGCTGGTGAGCGGGACACTGGGACCGGCGGAGCTTTCGTCCTGCAGCGACTCCTTCGGGACGGCAGGCGGCCGGCCGCGCTCCAGCGCCCGTCCCTGGTAGCCGGGCGGCCGGACGGGCCTTGGCGGTGCAGGGGTCTGCGCCTTGACCGTCTCCGGTAACAGCCAGCGGGTGACCGTCTGGATCCAGGGACAATAGGCGCCGACCGGCTTGATATCGGGCCGTTCCGACCACTCGTCCGGGGCGAGGCCGGTGAGATGGCGGAGGTCGCGCCGGGTCAGCGCGGCGCGGCCCTGCGTGGCGCCGTCGATACCCGCCTGCGCGCCGTGGACCACGGTCAGCATCTCGCAGGTGGACATTTCCCGGTCGCCCCGGGTGGTGTCCCCGGCGGCCAGATCGAGGCGGTTGGCCACGTCGCGGATGCGGATCGTGTTGCCGGTGAACCAGGTCACCTGGACCAGGCCGGGCTGGGAGGCCTTGTAGGTCCTGATCGATCCATCGAAGAGGTGGAGCAGCAGGTCCCGTTCATTGCCCGCGAACACCATCCGTCCGCTGTCGGCATAGATCACCCGGCGCTCGTCAAAGGCGGCAAGGTCGTAGATGGCGACCCCGCGCATGCGCCCCGTCGCGCCGTCCACCCGGTTGGCCCGGAGATAGGTGCTGGTGCCGCCCAGGCCGTTGATGATCTGCTCGTGGATTTCGAGCGTCGGCTTCTTGCGCTGGATGCTGACCAGCAGGCTCCGCAGGGCCACGTTGCTTCGCGGCAGCACCTGGTCCGAAAAGACGAAGTTGAGCAGGGACACCACGGTGCCGAACAGCACCAGCGGCGCCAGGAGCTGGGAGATGCTCACCCCGCTGGCCCGCATGGCGGTGATTTCGTTGTCGGCGGCGAGGTGGCTCAGGGCGTAGAGGACGGCCACCAGGATGGCCATGGGAAGCGTCATGGCCACGAGAAACGGAATGCAGAGGAGGAAGACCTCGCCGATCACGCTCCACGGCAGGCCTTTGCCGGCCAGGTCGCCGAACCGGCGGGCGATCTGGTTCAGCAGCAGGAAACCGGTGAGCGAAACGAAGGCAAAGATCAGCGGGACAATCAGCTGTCTGAGCAGATATCGATCAAGTAGTCGCACGGGGTCTAAGTGTCCAGATTGTAAGGGTTTCCGTCATTCATTATATTGCCCGCTCCCCCCACCCTCAAGGCATGTCTCTGGCGGCTCCTGACGCGTGATTCGTCGTGCCTTTGCCGTCGCCCTGACCGCGCTGGCGCTGCCTGGCCTTCTGGCCGCCCAGGCGGACAGCACCGGCCCCATGGTAGGGCTCAGCTTCCGCACCGCGCCACTGGTGCTCACCCCTCCCCGCGCCCTCTCGGCGACGTGGCTGGGTGCGTCAGCGCGCCCGGGGGGGATCATGGCGGGCTTCGACAGCGCGCTCGCCGCGACACTCGACTCCGCCCGGGCCGAGGATGAGCGCAGCCGCCGGCTCGCCAGTCTCTACCGGACCAAGAAGCCCGCCGTCCAGCAGGATACCTCCGCTGCCAGCAAGGGGCTGCTTGGCATCAATCGCAACTATGTCGACCTCTCGGTCGAGGGACTTGACCGGTTCGAGGCCCGGGTCGAACGCGTCAAGAATCTCAAGTGCAGCTCGGCCTCCGCGCTGGACGCCGCCAGTTCCTGCTCGGGGAACGGCTTCCGGGCTCCCCGCCTCGACAATGCGCTGAATATCCGGGCTTCGGGACTCCTGGCCAGGCGGCTCCACCTGGACGTCGATTACGATACCCAGCGCGACCTGGCCACCAAGAACAGTATCCAGATCTACTACCAGGGGCTGGAGGACGAAGTCGTCCAGCGCATCGAAGTCGGCACCGTCACGTTCCAGCCGCCGCCCTCGCGTTTCATCACTGCGGCGACTCCGCTCAACAACTTCGGGGTCAACGCGAGCTTCCAGGTCGGCCCGGTCCAGATCCAGGGCATTGTGGCCACGCAGAAGGGCAGCAGCGTCGCCGAGCGGACCTACACGATCGGCCAGACGACGTCGCAGCCGCAGGACCGCCAGGTCCGGGACCTCGACTTCGAATCGGGCCGGTTCTTCTGGGTCAAGGATCCCGCCCTCATACCGGGCTATCCCAAGCTCGACATTCTGAATATCGATCCGACGGTGCTGCCGGTCACGCAACGCCCGGTGTCGGTGCGGATCTACCGGTATCGACCGGTCTCGGGGCAGGGCGGGGTCAATCCCAATCTCGGCGGCATTACCGCGGTGGCGCGGCGCAGTGACAGCCCGCAGCGGGTGGGCCCGCTGGCTTCAGGGTGGCACCTGATGGTGCCGGGCCAGGACTACTACCTCGATCCCTCGGGCCTCTGGTTCTTCCTCTCGTCCCGGATCGACATCAACAACGACTACCTGGCGGTCAGCTACATCACCCAGGCGGGGGACACGGTCGGCTCCTTCCCCCAGGTCGACAATCCGGCCCGCAAGGACAGCCTGGAGCTCATCGTCGAGCCCAAGGTCAACGCCTCGCTGCCCACCTTCCGTTATGAAATGCGCCAGGTGTACCGGGTGTCGGGGTCGGACCTGGACCGCAGTTCGCTCCGGGTCGGCATCACCGTCAATCGCTCCGAGCGGCCGCTCAAGCCCCTCGCGGCCACCTACCTCGCCCTGCTCGGCCTCGCGGTGCCGACGGATGCCACACTGCTCGACCTGGACAACCGCGTCTTCCCCCGCAACCAGGACCCCGTTCCGGACCAGGTGAGCCGGGACGCGTTCATCATCTTTCCCAGCGCGCAGCCCTTCGCCGACAGCACACTGCTTTCGACGGCGGAGTTGCAGGACTCGATGTACCGGACGCCGTATTACCTGCTCTTCCAGGAGGGGCCGCCGGCCAAGTTCCTGCTGCGCCTGCAGTACAACAGCACCGGCGCCGGGGACCAGGGGACCCTCAACCTCAATGCCCTGGACATCACGGAAGGCAGCGAGGTGCTGACCTTGAACGGCCGCTCGCTGGCCCGCGGCGTCGACTATACCGTAGCCTACGACCTGGGCCAGGTGACGTTCCTCAATCCTGGTGCCCTGTTCGGCGGGCAGCCCGCCTACATCTCGGTCCGGTTCGAGGAAAAAGGCCTCTTCGCCGTGGCACCGACCCAGTTGTACGGCTTCTCCTCGCGCTACTCGCTGGGCGCCACCGGCGGCGTGTCGCTGATCGGGATCTACCAGGCGGAGCAGAGCGCCTACAACCGGCCCCAGCTCGGGTTCGAAGCCACCTCCAACCTGATCGGCGGGATCACGACCGATCTGCATTTCCATCCCAACGGCATCACCCGGTTCTTCAACAAGCTCACGTCCACGCCCGCCATCGCTCCCTCGTCGTTCGATATCAACGCCGAGGCGGCGTACACCAAGCCGAACGAGAACCGGGCGGGTGCGGCGTATGTCGAGGATTTCGAAGGGGACAACGGCCTGCAGCTCTCGCTCCGGGAAACGGCCTGGGGCTGGGGCAGCGTTCCCGAGTCGCCAGTCGGCGTGGAAGACATCGTCGGCACGGCGTTCGACTCGGCCGACGCCGCGCAGCTCATCTGGCAGAACCTGATCGCGAACTCGACCGGCGGGGTGACCCAGCTCCGTCCCTCCGACATCGACCCGCTGGTCCAGACCGCGGGTGGCGACAACCTCTATGAAAACGTGCTGTACCTCACCCTGCATCCGGACGTCATCGGCGGCCTGGCCGACGCGAGCGGGGTGCCGCGCTGGGTGCTGCCCGAACGGCTCAACCGGCCCCGCTGGCGGTCGATCGTCACCCCGCTCAGCACGACAGGCCTCGACCTGAGCCGCGACGAATTTCTCGAGTTCTGGGTGTTCGAGGGTGACAACCGTTCGGCCGATTCGGCCGGGGTGAAGCTGGTCATCGACCTGGGCACGGTCAACGAGGACGCCCTGGCGCTCGCCCCGCTCAACTTCACCGTGAACGGCAAGGACACGACGTTCACCGGGCGGCAGTACGTGGGGGTGGGTCATCTCGATACCGAGCGGGACAGCCTGACCCAGGTCTGGAACGCCACGGACAATGACCACGGCATCCTGCAGGACCGGCCCGATTCCCTGCTCGGTCCCGGGGGCGTGGTTCGCAACGTGGCGCTCTGCCAGATCCAGCTCAGCGCCACGGTGCTGGTCTACAACTGGGGCGATGTGCGCAGCCGGTGCAGCAACGGGAACGGCTTTGCCGACACGGAAGACCAGAACGGCGACGGGGTGCTCAACGCGACCGGCGCTGCCGAAAATCTGCTGCGCTGGGTGGTGGATCCGACGTCGCTCAAGTACTACGTGCGGGAGGGCGTCAAGACGGCCACTGGCCCTGGCGGCTGGAAGCTCTTCCGGGTGCCGATCCGCGCCCCCGACGACTCGGTGGGCAGCCCCGACATCCGGTTGATCCGCTCGCTCCGCGTCACCGTGGTGGCGGCCAACGACGCCGGGCAGCCGGACATCAAGGCGCAGCTGGCGCTGGCCCGGATGCGGTTCGTCGGCGCCCCGTGGGTCCGGCGGGCCGGCACCCCGATCGCCTCGCTGGCCGGCTCGCTCGGCGAACCGCACGGCGACGTGGAGGTGTCGACCGCTTCGACCGAAGATGCGCAGCTGCAGTACACCTCGCCGCCCGGAGTCGTGACCGCCACCAACCAGGTCGGCGGCAGCCAGGGCGACCTGGGGACGCAGATCAACGAGAAGTCGCTGCGGATCGTCGCCACCGATCTCCGGTTGCACGAACGGGCCGAGGCCTACCTCCGGGTGCTGGGCAGCGCCCAGAACTTCCTCAAGTATTCCCGGATGCGCGTCTGGTTCAGGGGGCGGGGAGCGGGATGGAACGAGGGCGATTACCAGGCCTACATCCGGGTCGGCACCGACGACGGGAACTTCTACCAGTACAGCCAGCCGGCCAACACGGCCATCTGGAATCCGGAAGCCATCGTCGATCTCACCGAATGGGTCTCCCTCCGCACCGGACTCGAGGTCCGGTTCCTCGACGGGCTGCCGCCCGACAGCGCGGCCCGGGTGGCGTGCGGCGGGGATACCGTTTCGACCGCCTACGTGGCGTGCAGCGGAGGATACCTCGTCTACCTGAGCGATCCGGGCGTGCGCCCGCCAAACCTCTCGGCGGTGCAGGAGCTCGCCACCGGAATCCTCCGCGTCAGCGACAATGCGGTGGCGCAGGACGCCGAGCTCTGGATCGATGACGTCCGGCTGGACCAGCCGGTGTCCAAGACCGGGCAGGCACTGGCGCTCGATGCGCGGCTGGTGGCATCCGACGTGGCCGACATGCAGTTCAGCTTCGTGGATCAGAACGGCTACTTCCAGCAGATCAACACCGCTCCGTCCTACCAGGCTACCGGGCAGCTCTCGCTTTCGGGCGGAGTCCGCCTGGACCGCTTCCTGCCCCGGCGCCTCGGACTCTCGATTCCGTTCACCGCCAGTTACGGACGGACGCTGGTCAATCCGATCCTCTTTAGCGGCAGCGACATCGAAACCAGCCAGCTCACGGGGCTCCGCAAGCCGCAGAACTCGGGTCAGAACTACAGCCTGACGATCCGGCGCAACGTGCAGGGGAAGAACTGGGCCACCCGGTTCTTCATCGACCCGCTGTCGCTGACCGGCAATTACAGCCTGGGGAAGAGTCAGACCGAATTCACCCAGGCCAATACCAGCGCCTACTCGTTGCTGGCCGGCTACACCGTCGCGCTGGCCCGTCACAACAAGTCGCTGGGCCTCGGGGGCGTGGCGTCGTGGCTGCCCAGGTTCATGCGGGAGGGTGAATTCGGCAAGGGACTCCAGGGCGCCACCTTCAACCTGGTGCCCACGTCGATCCGCGCCTCGAGCGGCCTCACCCGCGTCGCGGGGAACCAGCTGACCTTTCAGTCGCCCGTGTTCCTCAGTTCGGACACGGCCGTCGTGCCGACGCTCTCCCTGGTCCACCTCTGGCGGAACTCCGCCGGATTCACCCTGCAGCCGCTCGGCATGCTCCTGCTGGGCGGGGATATCGCGAGTACCCGCGACCTCCGGGAGTACTCCGACTCGACCACACTGGGCCGGGTGGTCAATTCCTCCCGCAAGAGCTTCCTCGGCATCGACGCCGGCGTCGAGCGCGACCGCTCGATCACCACGACCCTGAACATCACGCCGCGTCTCGCGAGCTGGCTCCGGCCCCGCTTCCTGACCAACAGCACCTTCTTCCTGCTCCGGAGTCTCACCACGGTCCCGCCGATCCAGGTCGGCCCCGACAGCATCTTCATTCTGCCGCAGACGCTCAACAACCTGCGCGGCCGGGAGCTGGGCTTGAATGTCGATGCCGCCAAGCTGGTGGCCAGCGCCTTCGGCGACAAGAGCGGCGCCGCCACCTTCCTCAGGGGTTTCCGCCCCTTCGACTTCTCGGACCGCCTGGTGCGGAGCAGTTCGTACGACATGGCGTCGTTCGACCCCGACCTGTCGTTCATGCTCGGCCTGGGCGGACTGGAGGACTTCCTGAGTCACCAGGGAGAGCAGGCGCTGTCGGCGCTGGAAACCCGGACAGGGACGATTGCCGGGGGCGCCAACCTGGGGTTCGGCGTCTCGTTCCAGCTGGCGTATTCGCGGATCCGCAGCGACCGGCTCCAGCGCCAGGGGGATGTCTACCAGACCACCGAAACGCTGCAGCGGGAATGGCCGAGCGGGAGCCTCCGCCTGACCCGGGCGCTCAACAAGGGACCGTTTTCGGTGATTACGCTCGGCACGACGTACCGCCAGCGGAACGGGACCATCACCCAGGCCGGCGCCGGGGGCAACCAGACGCTGACCCGGTCGAACAGCTTCAATCCCGATGCCACCGTGACGTTCCGCAACGGCATGGCGCTGGCCATGCGCTACCTGAGTACCACGCAGGACAACCAGGCCTTCGACAACCTGAGCCGGTCGACGCAGCAGAATGTCACCGGTACCTTCAGCTACACCCTGCGGCTGCCGGAGACGATGAGCAAGGCCAGGCGGGCGGTGCGAACCTCGCTCTCGGGGGGCTACACCGTATCCCAGAACTGCCTGGCCTCCCAGGGCAGTCCCGACTGCCGGCTGCTGTCCGATGTGCGGCGCGAGGAATTGCAGGCGGGGCTCGATACCGAGCTGATGAAGGTGCTGACCGGCGGCCTGCAGGCCGGCTACGTGCTGGATGACGCCCGCTCGCTGGATCGCAAGGTGTCCCAGCTGTTCATTTCGCTCAATTTCACCCTGTCGCTGTTCGCCGGTGACTACCGCTGATCCCGCCCCTTCGAGGGGGCCTCGATGACGTTACACCAGTTGCGCCCGGTCCTCGCCGCCCTCCTGCTGCTCCCCGCGGGATGCAAGCCCCCACTCCCGCCCCGCGAGTTCGACGGCGCCTCGGCCTTCAAGTACATCGAGCGGCAGATGGCGTTCGGCCCGCGGATTCCCGGCACCGCGGGACACCAGCGGATGGCGGCGTGGCTGGACTCCATTCTCCCCGGGCGCGCCGACTCGCTCATCGTGCAGCGCTGGAAGCACGTCACGGCCAGGGGTGATACCCTGACACTCACCAACTACCTGCTGCGCTTCAATCCTTCCGCAACCGAGCACATTCTCTACCTGGCCCACTGGGATACCAGGCCCACCAGCGATAGTCCCCTCCAGAAGGCGGAGCAGCTGGCGGCCAACCGCGCCCGGCCGGTGCCCGGCGCCAATGACGGCGCCTCGGGCGTGGCGCTGCTGCTGGGCATTGCGGATGTGCTCAAGCGCACGCCCCCGGGGCGCGGTATCGATCTGCTGCTGGTGGATGGCGAGGACTACGGCGACTTCGAGAAGACTCCCGACGACGTGCTGATGGGATCCAAGTACTACGCGGCCAATCTGCCACCCGGACCGACACCGCTGTTCGCGGTGCTGTGGGACATGATCGCCGGCAAGAATCTGCAGCTCTACCAGGAGGGGAACTCGCTGCTGGGCGCCCCCGAGGTGGTCGAGCTGGTCTGGACGGCGGCCAAGGAGGCGGGTCACGGCGACGTGTTCGTGGCCTCACCCAAGTACACCCTGATCGACGACCATGTCTCGCTGCAGAAGGTAGGCATCCGGGCGATCGACGTCGTCCACTTCGCTCCCGACTATCCCTACTGGCACACCCCCGACGACACGATCGACAAGCTGTCCTCCGAGTCGCTGCAGATCGTGGGGGACGTGGCGATCTACCTCGCCCGCCACTAATCGGACCCTGTCCGCGCTGAAAGGGTGAGGGGCGGCGGAGGGCGGGGCGGTACCTTGGCCCATGCTCTCCGCCGAACGCAGGGCCCTGTTCCTGCTCCTCGGTCTCGCGGTCGCGGGACACCTTCTGCTGGCCTGGACGGGGCGGCCAGCGGACTCCGGTGCACCCGGGGATGTGCGCCTGCTCGGGCCGGCAGGCGGCAGCAATCTGGCCGCTCACCGGGACAGTGCCGCCCTGGCGGGACGTCCCCTCGCGGCCGGCGAGCGCATCGACCTGGATCGGGCCGGGGCGGCCGAGCTCGTCCGCCTGCCGCGCATCGGTCCGGGGCTGGCGCGGCGGATCGTGGAGGAGCGGGCGGCGCATGGGCCGTTCGGCTCGCTGGATGGGCTGCGTCGAGTGCAGGGCGTGGGAGACGGCCTGCTCAAGGCGATCGAGTCTCACGCCAGCTTTTCCGCGGCGGGTCAGTTTCCGGTACCAGTCCCTCCTGTCTCCCCCGTGTCCGGGCCTGGGCCCATCTCCCCTGTGGAACCGACGCGCGGGAATCCCGCTCCCATCGACCTCAACCGGGCCAGCGAGGCTGAATTGGAGCGGCTGCCGGGTGTCGGTCCCTCACTGGCCCGCCGGATTTCGGAGTATCGCACCAGGCATGGCGGCTTCGCGGCCGTGGATTCGCTGGTCAGGGTTGCGGGGATCGGGCCCGCCACCCTGGCACGCCTCCGGGGGCTGGTCGAAGTCCGGTAAATCCCCCATTTCGGAGCCGCCTCAGGGAGGCTCCCGGCCATTGACACTCCCGCCTGCCTATCTAGCTTAGAATCAATCACCTAAATCATTGTCATTGTTGATTCTCCGGTCCGTGGGAGGGAGATGGCTAGCGGAGGGAGCGGCGCGGAGCGCCTGGGCGACCTGCTGATCGCCGAAGGCCTGATCAACCGGGAACAGCTGACGGCCGGCCTGGCGGAGCAGAAGGCCAGCGGTCACCGGCTGGGCTATGTCCTGGTCAAGCTCGGGCTGGTTCAGGAAATTGAAATCACCAAGTTCCTCGGCCGCCAGTACCGGATGCCGGCCGTGGACCTCGCCCGGTTCGAAGTCGATCCCAAGATCCTCAAGATGGTGCCGGCGGAATTCGCCCAGAAAAACGTGGTGCTGCCGCTCAAGCGCGAAGGGCGGACGCTGACCATCGCTATGGCGGACCCCACCAATACCGGAGTGCTCGAGGATCTCAAGTTCATCACCCGGTACGATCTGTTCCCGGTCATCGCCGGGGAATTCACCCTGCGCAGCCTGCTGGAGAAGTACTACGAATCGCAGGACCAGCAGCTTGAGACCCTGCTCAAGGACATGGAGGGGCTCGAGGACGAGGTCGAGGTCGTCAAGGAGACGGAGGACGAAACCGCCACCCAGGCCCAGATCGACGACGCCCCGGTGGTGAAGCTGATCAACGGCCTGCTGACCGAGGCGGTGCGGCGCGGTGCCAGCGACATCCACATCGAGCCGTTCGAGCACGAGATCCGGGTGCGCTACCGGGTCGACGGCTCGCTGCTCGAGGTGATGAAGCCGCCGGTGCGGATGAAGGCGGCGCTCACCTCCCGTATCAAGATCCTCTCGCAGCTCAACATCGCCGAACGCCGGGTGCCGCAGGACGGCCGCCTCAAGCTGAAAATGGGCAACCGGGTCATCGACTTCCGGGTCTCGACGCTCCCGGTGCTGTTCGGCGAGAAGATCGTCCTCCGGATCCTGGACAAGGGGAACCTGACCCTCGACCTCTCCAAGTTCGGTTTCGAGCCCAAATCGGAGCAGGACCTGCTCAAGGCAATTCTCAATCCCTATGGCATGGTGCTGGTCACCGGGCCGACCGGATCGGGCAAAACCACGACACTGTATTCTGCACTGTCTCGAATCAATACGATCGAGACCAACATCATGACGGCGGAGGACCCGGTTGAGTACAATCTGGGCGGAATCAACCAGGTCCTGATCCGGAACGAGATCGGCCTCACTTTTGCAGCGGCACTGAAGGCGTTTCTGCGGCAGGACCCCAACATCATCATGATCGGGGAGATCCGGGACCTGGAAACGGGGGGCATTGCCATCAAGGCGGCGCTCACCGGCCACCTGGTCCTCTCGACCCTGCACACGAATGACGCGCCCAGCACGATCACCCGCATGATCGACATGGGCATCGAAGCGTTCAACGTGGCGAGCGCGGTCAACCTGGTGGTGGCGCAGCGGCTGGTGCGGCGGATCTGCAAGGAATGCAAGGAAACCGTCACCTACCCGGACGAGGTGCTGGAGTCGCTGGGGGACGAACTGGATGACCTGCGGAAGCTGACCTTCCACCGGGGCCGCGGCTGCGATACCTGCAACGGCACCGGGTACAAGGGACGGGCCGGCCTCTACGAAGTGATGGCGCTGTCCCCCGAGCTCCGGCGGCTCATCCTCCGCGGCGGATCGGTGGCCGAAATGAAGGATCAGGCGGTCAGCGAGGGGATGCTGACGCTGCGGATGGACGGCATGAAGAAGATCGAGAAGGGCGTGACCACGGTGGAAGAGGTCATCAAGGAGACCGCCGCATGACCGTCAACCTCAGGGCGCTGCTCGAGGAAATGATCGAGAAGGAGGCCTCCGACCTCCACATCACTGCCGGCGAGCGCCCCAAGCTCAGGGTCGACGGTGATATCGTGAATTCCTCGGCCACCGAGGTGCTGCTGCCCAAGGACACGCTGCAGCTGGCGTACTCCGTGCTTACCGAGAACCAGAAGAAGCGCTTCGAGACCGAGGACGAGCTCGACTTCTCGTTCGGCATCCAGAACCTGGCCCGATTCCGCGGCAACGTGTTCAAGCAGCGGGGCTGCGTGGCGGTGGTCATCCGCATGATTCCGTTCAACGTGCGGACGTTCCAGGAGCTGGGGCTGCCGCCGGTGGTGGCCAAGCTGGCCGACAAGCCGCGCGGCCTGGTGCTGGTGACGGGGCCGACCGGCTCCGGCAAGTCCACCACCCTGGCCGCCATGATCGACAAGATCAACAAGGAGCGGAAGAGCCACATCATCACGGTGGAAGACCCGATCGAATTCATCCACCGGCACCAGAGCTGCATCATCAACCAGCGCGAAGTCGGCACCGACACCAAGAGCTTCGCCAACGCCCTCAAGTACTCGCTGCGGGAAGACCCGGACGTGATCCTGGTCGGCGAAATGCGCGACCTCGAGACGATCGCCGCGACGCTGACCATCGCGGAAACGGGCCACCTGGCCTTTGCCACCCTGCACACCAACAGCGCCGCCGAATCCATCAACCGCATCATCGACGTCTTCCCGCCCAACCAGCAGACCCAGGTGCGGACCCAGCTGGCCTTCGTGCTGGAAGGCGTGGTGACCCAGACACTGCTGCAGAAGGCCAAGGGCCGGGGGCGGGCCATGGCCGCCGAGATCATGGTGGCCACGCCGGCCATCCGGGCCCTGATCCGGGACGAGAAGGTGCACCAGATCTACTCGGCCATGCAGGCCGGCAAGAAGCACGGCATGCAGACCATGAACGACGCCCTGTACCAGCTGTACATGAGCCGGGAAGTCGCGATGGAGGAGTGCGTCCGGGTGTCCGGTGACCCCAACGAATTCCTCCGCATGATCGGCCAGTCGCCACTGGAAGAAGAGATGGGTTCCGCGGACGATAAGACCAAGGGCCGTCCCGCGGCCAAGCGCTAAGCTCAGGAGAACGCCATGCCGACGCTCGAGTATACCGCTCGCAACATGTCGACCGGCCAGATCCTCAAGGGCACCTTCGAGGGGAAGGGCAAGGATGACCTCCTGGCCCACCTGAAGAAGAGCAAGCTCTCCCTGGTCAACTACCAGGAGCAGGTCAAAGGGGGGATCAGTTTCGGCCGCAAGGCATCGATCAAGACCCGTGACCTGGTGATCTTCACCCGCCAGTTCGCGACGATGATCAATGCCGGACTGCCGCTGGTGCAGTCCCTCGACATCCTGGCCAAGCAGACGGAGAACAAGGCCCTGGCCGACGTGACCCGCCAGGTGGTGTTCGACGTCGAGAGCGGCCACACCCTGGCCGACGCCTTTTCCAAGCACCCCAAGGCGTTTCCGGATCTCTACGTGAACATGGTGGCGGCCGGCGAGGCGGGCGGTATTCTCGACACCATCCTGCTCCGGCTGGCCACCTTCCTCGAAAAGAGCGACGCCCTGGTCCGCAAGGTGAAGGGCGCGATGGTCTACCCCGCCGTCATCTTCTCGGTAGCGGGCATCGCGGTGTCGGTGCTGCTGATTTTCGTGATCCCGACGTTCCAGAGCATGTTCGCGTCGGTGAACCTCGAACTGCCGCTCCCCACCCGCATCGTGATCGGCGCCTCGAACCTGCTGATCAGCTACTGGTGGATCCTGATCGGCATCGCACTGTTCGCGGCGTGGGGCGTCAAGCAGTACTACGCCACCAAGGACGGCAAGAAGCGGATCGATACCCTGATGCTCAACCTGCCGGTGCTGGGCGACCTGCTCCGGAAGTCCGCCGTTTCCCGCTTCACCCGCACGCTCGGCACCCTGATCAGCTCCGGCGTGTCGATCCTTGACGGCCTTGAAATCACGGCCAAGACGGCGGGCAACCAGGTCATCCACGACGCCGTCATGGAGTCCCGCGCCTCGATCGCCGGCGGTGAAACGATCGCCGCCCCGCTCGAGAAATCGAAGGTCTTCCCGCCGATGGTGATCTCCATGATCTCGGTCGGTGAGTCGACCGGCGGCCTGGACGAAATGCTGTCGAAGATCGCCGACTTCTACGACGAAGAGGTCGACGTGGCGGTGGGCGCGCTGCTCTCCCTCATGGAACCGATCATGATCGTGGTGCTGGGCGTCATCGTCGGCGGCATGGTCGTGGCAATGTACCTCCCGATCTTCGACATGGTGAACGCGGTGCAGTAGCCGCCACACCGGTTCCCGCTGTCCCACGGCGCGGCCCCGAAAGGGCCGCGCTGTGCTTTTGCGGTGGCCGCGGGCGCGCCGAACCCGCCGGCTTACCGGGCGGATCCGGCGACGGCCGTCTTTCAGTCTTTGCGGGATCGATACCTTGGTAGTCTTGTTGAACGGCTACTCAATTACTACCTTCGAACCCCTGACCTATGCCTACACCCACCGAGCCCCCCGATTCCGCCGAAGCCCCCCGCTGGCAGCGCCGTCCGACCGAGCGCCGGCGGGAAATCCTCGATGCCGCGATGGCGGTCTTCGGGGATGAGGGCTTCGACTGCGCCACCGTCGCGGGCGTGGCCGAGCGGGCGGGCGTGAGCGCCGGCACGGTGGCGCACTATTTCGGCAGCAAGGCGGATCTCTTCGTCGAGGTGATCCGCGATCATTTCCTCGAGCCGATGGCCGAATCGGAGCGCCTGGTGGCCGAACATCGGGAGAGTTACCGGACGCTGCTGCAGACGCTGCTCAGGCTGCAGTGGTCCCGGCTCACGGCGCCCGGCACGCCCGATCTGCTGCTCGTCGGCCTGGCCAAGGCGCAGACCTTTCCCGACGCGGGGAGGACCGTCTGCCGCGCCATCGGCGAGCGATTCCGCCAGCTGATCCGGGGAGTGCTGGACGCCGGGATCGAGAGCGGAGAGTTCCGGCCGGTCAACGCCGAACTCGTGGCTCGGGTACTCTCGAGCGGTCTCGCCGGACTGATGATGGCGTACCATCGCTCCGCCGCGTTTGATCCCGGGGCCCCGTCGGCCGCCTCGGTGCTGGAGCAGCACCTCGAGCTGATCGATCATGCGCTCGCCGCCGACCCGACTCACCCTGCTCCCCGTTCCAAGCCATGATGCCATCGCTGGTGCTCCCGATGCTTCGAACCGATCGTCCTGGAGATTCCGCTGCCGTGAACCCAGTCCATGCCTCGCGCCGCGCCACGCTTTCCCTGGTGGCCTTGACGCTCGTGACCCTCGCTCCCCTGGGCTGCAAGAAAGCCCCGCCGCCGGCCTTTCCGCCGACCGAAGTCTCGGTCGTGACCGTCGTGCCTCGCACCATCGACCTCGTCTACGACTTCGCTGGTGAGGTCCAGGCGGCGCACCGGGTCGAAGTCCGCGCCAACGTCACGGGGGTGATCGTCTCGCGCCCCTACACCGAGGGGGGCGAGGTCCGGGCCGGGGACCTGCTGTTCAAGATCGATCCGACCATCTACGACGCGGCCTGGCGCAGCGCCAAGGCGCGGCTGGCCCAGGCCGAGGCGCGCCTGACCAATGCCCAGCGGAATTCGGACCGGCTGCGCCCGCTGCTGGCCGACAGCGCGGTCGCCAGGCAGGATGTCGACAACGCCGAGAACGAGCTGGCCCAGGCCAAGGCGGGGGTGGAGGATGCCACCGCGGAGGTGGACCGTACCCGCAAGGACCTGAACGACACTGATGTGCGGGCCCAGATCAGCGGGCGGGCGGGACAGGCGCTGCTTCTCGTGGGCGCACGGGTTACCGGCACCGGCGACCTGCTGACGACGGTCGATGCGCTCGATCCGGTGTACGTGAATTTCCAGCCTTCGAGCCAGCAGCTGCTGAGCTGGCGCCGCGACCGGCGGACCGGCCGTCAGCTCCAGCCCGGCGGCTCGGTGCGCATCCAGGCAATCCTGCCGGACGGTACACCGCTCGCCCGGCTGGGGCAGATCAACTACGTCGACCCGGTGGTCGACGTGGAGACGGGGACGCAGAAGTTCCGCGCCCAGTTTGCCAACGGCGACCGGACGCTGGTGCCCGGCCAGTTCATCCGGGTGCGGGTGCAGGGGCTGTCGCGGGACAGCGCCATCGTGATCCCGCAGCGCGCGGTGCTGCAGGCCATGGGCCGGCAGACCGTGTTCGTCGTCGGCCCCGGCGACACCGTAGCGGCCCGCGAGGTCCAGGCCAGCGCCTGGACGGGCGACCAGTGGCTGATCGATGCCGGCCTGGCCGCGGGTGACCGGGTCATCGTGGATGGGGTGCAGAAGGTGGGCCCCGGCCGGGTGGTGAAGCCTGTGCCGCTCACGGACTCGACGACGGCCAGTGCTTCGCTGGGTGCCGGCGCTCCGGCGAAGGCGGCCAAGCCGTGACCAGGACCCCTCCCTCGGGAAGCGCGGACTACTTCTTCATCCGGCGGCCGGTATTCGCCGGCGTGATCTCGATCGTGATCACGCTGCTGGGTCTCTTCGCCCTCAAGTCGCTGCCGATCAACCGCTATCCCCAGATCACCCCGCCGTCGGTCCAGGTCAGCGCCAATTACCCGGGCGCCACGGCCGAAGTGGTGGCCCAGGCGGTGGCCGCCCCGATCGAGCAGCAGCTCTCCAGCCTCGACAAGCTGTTGTACTTCAAGTCGTCGAACGCCAGCGACGGGACCATGAACCTGTCGGTCTATTTCGACGTCTCACGCAACCAGGATCTGGCCGCCGTCGAAGTCCAGAACGCCGTCAAGCTCGCCGAGCCGCAGCTGCCCGACGCCGTGCGCACCAACGGCATCACCATTCTCAAGGCCAACAACGACATCCTGCTGGTGGCGGCGCTGACCTCCGACGATCCGCGCTACGACGCCCCGTACCTGGCCAACTACTCGAAGCTCTATCTCGAGGACGAGCTCAAGCGGATTCCGGGAGTCGGCAACGCCCTGGTGTACGGCGGTCTCGAGTTCTCGATGCTGATCTCCCTCGACCCCGAGAAGATGGGGCAGCTGGGGATCACGGTGGATGACGTGGCCAAGGCCGTCCGGGAGCAGAATGCCACCAACCCGGCCGGCCGGCTGGGGCGTGAGCCCTCCCCGGATGGCACCCAGCTGACCCTCCCGGTGACCACCGTGGGACGGCTGCAGACGCCGGAGGAGTTCGGCAAGATCATCGTGCGGGCGCGGCCCAACGGGTCACTGGTCCGGGTGCGGGACATTGCCCAGGTCCGCCTCGGCTCGCGGAGTTACGATGCCGCCGGCCGGCTCAACGGCCGCCCCACCGTCCCCATCATCATCTACGGCAGGCCCGGCGCCAATTCGCTGGCCATCAAGAAGGCGTTTCTGGCCCGGATGACCGAGCTGGCCAGGTCCTTTCCGGCCGGCGTGCACTGGAACGTTCCCTTCGACACCACACCGTTCATCACGGAGTCGATCACCGAAGTGGTCAAGACCCTGGCCGAGGCCATGGTCCTGGTGACCCTGGTGGTATTCATCTTCCTGCAGAGCTGGCGGGCCACGCTCATTCCCGTGCTGGCGGTGCCCGTCAGCATCATCGGCACCTTCCTGGGGCTCTCGGCGCTCGGCTTTACCATCAACACGCTGACGCTGTTCGGACTGGTGCTGTCGATCGGGATCGTGGTGGACGACGCGATCGTCGTCATCGAGAATGTCGAGCGGATCATGGAGCATGAGGGGCTTTCACCGCGCGAGGCGGCCAACAAGGCGATGGGCCAGGTGGCCGGCGCGCTGATCGCCATCGTGCTGGTGCTCTGCTCCGTGTTCATCCCGGTGGCGTTCCTGGGCGGCATCACCGGAGTCATGTACAAGCAGTTCGCGGCCACCATCGTGATCGCCGTGGTGCTCTCGGGCATCGTGGCCCTCACGCTGACTCCGGCGCTTTGCGCCCTGCTGCTGACCCACTCCACCGCCGAAA
Organism: Gemmatimonadales bacterium; assembly: GCA_035279705.1. Taxonomy (GTDB): domain Bacteria; phylum Gemmatimonadota; class Gemmatimonadetes; order Gemmatimonadales; family GWC2-71-9; genus DATEHG01. The sequence goes on along the minus strand of DATEHG010000257.1, from coordinate 3,759 downwards.
CCGAGAACCGCTTCTTCCAGGCCTTCAACGGGTGGTTCGGCCGGGTCACCACCGGGTACACCAACTCGACCGGCCGGGTGCTGGGCCGCCCCAAGAGCTGGATCGGGGTGTTCGTGGTGATGCTGGCGCTGCTCGGCTTCCTGTTCTACCGGGTGCCGGGCGGGTTCCTGCCCACCGAGGACAAGGGGTACTTCGCCATCGGCGTGCAGCTGCCCGATGCCGCCTCGAAGCAGCGCACCGAGGACGTGGTCAAGCAGATCGAAGGCATTCTCCGCAGGGAGCCGATGGTCAAGAACATCGTGGCCCTGGTGGGCCTCGATATTCTGACCCAGTCCAACCAGACCAACTCGGCCACCATGTTCATCCTGCTCCAGCCGTGGAGTGAGCGGCGCGACCAGTCGCAGAGCCTCGACGCCATCCTGCGCCGCGTCAACGGGGCGCTGTTCGGATTGAAGCAGACGGTGGCGTTCGGGTTCAACCTGCCGGAGATCATCGGGCTGGGCACCACCAGCGGCCTCGAAATGAATCTGCAGGCGCGTGGCGGGCAGGACATCCGGACCTTCGGCGCCCAGGTCGGCGCCTTTGTCGCGGACGCCAACCAGCTGCCCCAGGTCCAGGGCGTCACGCCGTTCATCCGGACCGATGTGCCTCAGGTCTACATCAAGGTGGACCAGGACGCGGCTCAGGCCCACGGGGTGGGCAACCAGCAGCTGTTTTCGACTCTGCAGTCGATGCTCTCGACGCTCTATGTCAACGATTTCAACCTGTACGGCCGCACCTACCGGGTGCAGCTCGAGGCCCAGGCGCCGTATCGCCAGCGGCCCGAGGACATCGGCCGCTTCTACGTCCGCAACTTACGAGGGGACATGCTGCCCATGTCCTCGCTGTTGATTCCCGAAATGCGCAGCGGTCCCAGTCTGGTCACCCGGTTCAACGGCTTCCCGTCCGCTCTGGTCACCGGTGTACCCCGTCCGGGCAAGAGTTCCGGGGAGGTACTCGACGCGGTGGAAAAGCTGGTCAACGACAAGTACACCGCGCAGGGCGTCGGCTACGCCTACAGCGGCCAGTCGTTCCAGGAGCGGGTGTCCGGCGGCCAGTCCGGGCTCACCGTGGCCCTGGGCATGGTGCTGGTCTTCCTGGTGCTGGCCGCGCAGTACGAGAGCTGGTCGATTCCCTTCGCCGTGATTTTCGGTGTGCCGTTCGGCGTCCTGGGAGCCCTGATCGGCGTGTTCATTCGCGGCCTGCCAAGCGACGTGTACTTCCAGGTCGGGCTGCTGGCGGTGATCGGCCTGGCCGCGAAGAACGCCATCCTGATCGTGGAATTTGCCTCGGAGCTCAGGCGACAGGGGGTCTCGATCCGCGAGGCCGCCATTCAGGCGGCCCGGGACCGGTTCCGACCCATCCTGATGACGTCCTTCGCGTTCATCCTCGGCGTGGCGCCGATGGTGGTGGCGGGCGGGGCGGGTGCCGCCAGCCGCCACTCGCTGGGCACCGGCGTCTTCGCCGGCATGCTCACCGCGACCACGGTGGGAATCTTTTTCATCCCGCTGTTCTTCCTGGTAATCCAGCGCCTCAGTGAGGCAGGATTGATCCGGCGTCGCGCGGCCGAGGGCGAACCCGCTCCGGCGGAGGAGAAGTAACCATGCGCAATTTCCTGTGGCGGACCCTCGCCGTCGCGGCGCTGGCGGGCTGTGCCGTCGGCCCGTCGACCAATGTCCAGGTGGCCACTCCGGCTCCGCTGCCCGGCGTCGACACTTCGGCGCAGCCTGCTGCCCGTCGGTTCATCGATTCGCTGGCGGTGGCCCGCACGGCGGAGCAGAAGGACAGCGGCATCGCCACGCTGTGGAACGCGGCGCCGCTCGCCCTCGATTCGGCCGGGGACGTCGCCTGGCTCTCGATCCTCAAGGACACCACACTGGTCGGCCTGGTGAACACCGCCGTGGCCAACAATCGCGAGCTCAAGATCGCGGTGGGCCGGGTGGCGGAGTTCCGGGCGCTGAGCGGAGTGGGGAAGGCCGATCTCTTTCCGCAGATCTACGCCAACGGCAACGTCAGCCGGAACAAGGTGCAATTCGGCGACCTGGGCGCCCAGAAGTACGACGCGGTGGTGGTCACCGGCAACCTGGCCTGGGAGCTCGACTTCTGGGGCAGGCTCCGGCGCCAGTCGGAGGCCGCGAAGTTCGATTATCAGGCCCAGGTCGAAGACCAGCGCGCGACGGTGGTATCGCTGGTCAGCGATGTGGCGACCGCGTACCTCGAGCTGCGGGAGCTGGATGAGGACCTGCGCATTTCGGAGGAGACGCTGGCGTCCCGCCAGACGACGCTGGCCCTGGCCCAGAAGCGTTTCCGGCAGGGCATCATCTCTGAACTCGATGTGCGGCAGTTCGAGGCCCAGGCGGCCGATCCCGCCGCGCGGGTGGCGGACTTCATGAAGCAGCGCCGCCAGAAGGAGAACGCCCTCCGGGTGCTGCTGGGCCAGGAGCCGGGGCCGGTGGAGCGCGGCCAGTCGCTCGAGTACAGTGTCCAGGCCGTGATGGTGCCCGATTCGCTGCCCTCGACGCTGCTGATGCGGCGACCGGATGTGCTCCGGGCCCAGCGCGAATGGTCGGCGGCGCAGGCGCGGATCGGTGTGGCGGTGGGGAACCGCCTGCCGCGGGTGATGCTGACCGGTCAGTACGGAAGCCAGCGCCCCGACTTCAGCGGGCTCTTCAGCAAGACCAGCGAGATCTACACCCTGCAGGGCGGGATCACGGTGCCGCTGTTCACCGGCGGCCGGCTGGTCAACGAGCAGCGGGCCGCCGAGGCGCAGGCCGAGCAGGCCAGGAACAGCTACGAGCAGACCGTGCTCGCGGCACTTCAGGAGGCGAGTGATGCGCTCGCCGCCACGCGGGCCGGGCGGTATCAGCTGGTGGCGCAGGAAACTCAGGTGCGGGCGCTGCGGCGCGCCCTGTCGCTGGCGCAGGAGCGGTACGGTTCGGGAGTCTCGAGCTACCTCGAGGTGCTGGATTCGCAGCGGACGCTGTTCGTGGCGGAGCTGGCGCTGGTGCAGACGCAGCGGGAGTACCTGGCGTCGACGGTGCAGCTGTACAAGGCGCTGGGGGGGAGTTGGGCGGAGCCGGAAATGAAGTGAACAGCATCCACAGATGACACGGATGAACTGCTGATCCGTCAGGGGCATTCCTCACTGGCGAATTGTCCGGCCTGGATCGGTAGGGAGTTATCCGCAGATTGCGCAGATTCCGGGGATTGTTTGAATGCATCTCCAGAATCCGTGAAATCTGCGGATTGGTTTCTTGAAGAACCCGGCCATCTCGTCAAGGACCGCCTTGCCCTGATTGAAGTTCGGCCGCAGAATGATCGAGCTGTAAGCCATAAGCCATAGGCCGGGAGTCGAGGGTCGAGGGTCAAGCGTCGAGAGCGATCGTTGCGGGCAGACAGGGGACAGAGGACAGGGGACAGGGGACCAGTTCACATATTCGAATGCACGAACACCATCTCACCGTCCATCGCACCGCCCGCTACGCCACCCTCGGCCCGCAGGGGGCGGCGGCGCGGGAGGTCTGGTTTCTCTGCCATGGCTACGGCCAGCAGGTCGCCGCATTCCTCGAGGCCTTTTCGGGGCTCGATGACGGCAGCCGGCTCCTGGTCGCTCCGGAAGCGTTGTCCCGGTTCTATCTCGAGTCGGGCACTTCCGGCCGGCACGGCGAGCAGGTCGGCGCGAGCTGGATGACCCGGGAGGAGCGGGACTCGGAAATCGAC
>DATEHG010000256.1:0-2994 GCA_035279705.1 Gemmatimonadales bacterium | reverse complement strand
GCTGAATCCGCTCGAGGGGATGCAGGTGGCCGTGACGAGGCGGGCGCTGGACGCCGGGCCCGGTCCCGCCTGGATTCCGGAGGAAGTGGTGGATCTCCCCACCATCATCGCGGCCTACACCATCAACGCGGCGTACGCCTTTGGCCAGGAGCGGGAGACCGGCTCACTGGAAGTGGGCAAGGCGGCGGACCTGGTCGTGCTGGACCACAACCTCTTCGATGTCGCGCCGGACAAAATCCATGATGTGAAGGTGGTCCTGACGGTCTTTGAGGGGCGGGTGATCTACCGGCGGAAGTGAGGACTGGGAGAAGGGAGACAGGAGACGGGAGACAGGAGACGGGAACTGCGTGAACGGGGAGCTGGGGACAGGGGACCAGTTGTTCGGAAGCCCGTTCAGGGTGCCGCTACCTCGTTACCACATATCTCCCGGCAAATTCCACGGCCGGACCATCGGCATCCCCCACCGTTACATCAACGGTGATCCGGCCTTTCCCTTTCCGGGCCACCGCCTCGATCAGGCGGGCGACGCGATCGGGATCGAGAGAGGCCGTGGCCTGGAAGTCTCCGGTGACCGGCCGCCGAAACCGCACGGCGCTGTCCTGGATCACCACTACACCACTCACCGCCGCCTCCTCGAGACTCCACCAGACAGCGCTCCACCCGGCCAGGGTGGCCACCGCGTTGAGACTGCCGCCGAAGGCCGTTCCCTCGTGGTTCCGGTTGAACTCCAGCGGCGCCGCCAGCACCACCCGTCCCGCCCCGGCCGCGGCAACGGTAACGCCGAGGCGATCCGCGAGCGGGATCTCCTCGGCGAGGAGACGCCGGAGGGAGTCGAGTGAGCGTTGCACGGCGGAAGTATGAAGTACGGAGGTGAGGAAGGGAATCGAGGGATGGGGGGATGGCTGGATCCGTCACGCCACCACCTCATCCTGAGCGAAGCGAAGGATCTGGTCGGGATGAGGTGGTAGGCTATGCTCTGCCCGCCTGCCAGCCTGCCCGCCCCTAAACGGGACTCGGCCTCGGCGTTACGCCCAGTGAGCTGCGGCGCCGACCCAGGAGGAGGCGGACCGAGTCCTGCCCGGCCGCGGCGCGAGTCGCGTCGCTTTCCAGCCGGCGGGCGGCGACCAGCACCTCGGTGATCTCGGGGAGATCGCGCGCGCCGGCGGCCAGGCGGATGAGCTGCAGCCGGATCCGCTCCAGCGCGCCGATCACCTCGCGGTGCTTCTGCTCGGCGCTGCGGCGGAGCGCCGCGAGGCCCACCTTGTCCACGTCCCCGGTGAAGTCGCTCCCGACGCCGGCGCTCTCCAGTTCGTCGATCGTGGCGCGCAGCACGCCCGCGCTCTGCTCCAGCGTCTGCAGCAGGCCGGGCACATCGCCCAGCTCCTCGCGAAGACTGGCGGGCAGAGTGGCGAACAGCTGGTCCGCCGCCAGCGAAAGAGCGATCTCGGTGGGACGGTGGACGGTTTCATCCGCCAGCCGCGGCCGGAGTCCGAACGAAGCCACCCGGGCCGTGATGGCGCCGAGCGGCGAACGCCAGAACCGCTCCTGGAGCCGCTGCCACCAGTTGCCTTCCTTCGGATAGCGGCCCGGATAGACCATGCCGACACCCAGCCCGATATAGGCGCCGAGCCGGTACATGAGCAGCATCGAAGCCAGAATATCGAAGACGTAGTAGGCCTGGGTGCGGTCCTGGATGCGCACGATCACCACGGCGATGGCGACCGAGACGATCGCCATCCCGGCCAGCGCGATATAGGTGCAATCCCGGATCAGGCGGGCAGGCAGTGGTGCCAGGGCTTCGGGCCCCTGGTCCCCGCGACTTCTCGGCCGCAGCGCCAGCGCCAGGTCGTTGCGGGTGTATCCCGCGGCGAGCACCCGCCGGAGCGCGAGGAAGCTGAAGATGAAGTGGGCCACGACGGCCATCCCGAGAAGCGCTTCGGGCCACTTCCAGAACGGCATATAGCGGTAGAAATAGCCGCCGTAATCGCCGATCCACCCGCCGAGGATGAGTCGCAGCCCGATGACCGGCATCGTGATCGCATAGAGCGGCGCGATCCGTTCCCAGCGGCGGAGCCAGTGCTGAATCGCGACCGGCTGCACCGGTGCCGCCAGAGCATGATGCTCGAGCGCGGCCGCGAACTCTTCCGCCGAGGCGAAGCGCTCCTCCGGTCGCTTGGCGAGGCAGCGGTCGATGGCGCGGGCCAGCCGCGCCGACACGTCAGGCGCGGCCTCCGCAATCCGGGGAATCGGCTGGGCCAGGTGGCGGGCCATGATTTCGGTGCCGGTCAGGCCGTCGAAGGGCAGCCGGCCAGCAGCCGAGAGGAAGCCGACCACTCCGAGCGCATAGAGATCGCTCTGCGGCGAGGCGTGGCCGCCTTCGATCAGCTCGGGACTCAGGTAGGTGGTGGTGCCGACCAGCTGGGCGGCCTCGTTGCTGTCCGCCGCATGCGCGATGCCGAAGTCCGCCAGCAGCGCCCGGCCCGAGTTCCGGTCGAGCAGGATGTTGTCGGCCTTGATGTCGCGGTGGATGACGCCGCTGGCATGCGCGTAGGAGAGCGCCCAGGCCACTTCGCGGAGCACCCGGCTGTTTTCCTCGCTCGAGAGCGGTCCCTGGCGCCGGATCCGCTCGCCCAGGGTTTCGCCGTCGATGAACTGCATCACGAAGAAGACCAGCTCCTCGACTTCCTCGACTGAGTGGATCGGAACGATGTTGGGGTGACTCAGCCGCGCGGCGGTCCGGGCCTCGTTGAGGAAGCGGTCGCGGAAGGCCGCCTGTTCGGCGATTTCAGGGCGGAGCAGCTTGAGGGCAACCGGGCGGTCCAGCCGGACGTCGCGGGCCAGGAACACCACCCCCATCCCGCCGCGGCCGACTTCCCGCTCGAGGGAGTAGCGCCCCACCAGCGCGCGCTGCAGGCGGAGAAAGAGCAAGTCGGCGTCGGAGCGGTCGGTCATCTGGCCCTCACCGGATACGTCGGGTCTGGGAAGAGGCGAATC
>DATEHG010000255.1:0-2968 GCA_035279705.1 Gemmatimonadales bacterium | reverse complement strand
GTCGCAGGTGCTGGCCCGCATCCCGGTCGCTCGCGATCCGCACCGACTCGCGGCCCAGGTCGGTGTCCTCCTGCCGGATGACGCTGTCCGCGCCGGCCGGGATCCGCGACCCGGTGTACAGGCGCGCGCATTCGCCCGCGCCGATGGTGCGCACCGGCACTCGCCCTGCCGGAATCTCTTCGATGACACGGAGCACGACCGGGGTGGACGCCGAGGCTCCGCGCACGTCGGAAGCCCGGGCGGCATAGCCGTCCATCGCCGAATTGGTGTGTGCGGGGAGGTCGAGGGGGCTGATGACGTCCTCGGCCAGCACGGCATCGAGAGCGTCATCGAGGGGTACGCGTAACGGCGGCTGGCCGGGCAGCGCCGCCACGATACGGCGGGCCGCCTCCCCGGCCGGGAGGGCGGTCATCCGGTCAGCGGTTTGGCGCGGTCCCAGGCAAGGCTGGCCAGCAGATGGAGCCACATGGTATCGCGGAACCGCAGGACCGGGATCGGCGCCTGCAGCTTCTCGTCATCGGTGACCAGGGCCAGCCAGTCGGCGGCGCCCGGGAGGTCGGAGCGATAGACCGGCGCGGCGCCGGCCTCGCGCCGGTAGACCTCGATCTTGGGGAGTGCAGCGGCGGGAAATCCCTCGACCAGCACGATATCCGCGTCGAGCAGGTAGCGGCGGGCCAGGGCCTCGGGGTCGCTCGGCGCGGCGCCGCGGTCGAAGATGGTGCGGGTGGTACCCCCCGCCACCAGGACCCGCTCGCTCTTCCCCTCGACGAAATACCGGCCCGTTTCTCCCCCCGACACCTCGGCGGGATTGGGCTGCTCGGCCTGCTTGAGCATCATGACCCGGCGGCCCTTGCGCACGAACTCGCTGGACAGCGCCACGGCGAGCGTGGTCTTTCCGGCGTTCTTCAGGCCGACGATGGAAATGATTCGCGCCACAGGGCGTCCGCCTTCTCCAGTTCGACCGGCGTATTCACGTTGAGGAAGAGGACCTCGGGATCACCCCACCGCCCCACCGCCGTCGCTGGGAGAATACCGACTTTGATGGCCGGGTGGAAGGAGACCATTTCGCGCTCGCCACGGGCCAGTGCGGCGGCAATGGGACCGGCGCATCCGGGGCCGTAGGCCGCGCAGAGCGGCTCGAACCCTCGGGGGCCGGAGCTCGCCGGCAGCAGGGCGTCGAGCTCCTCGCCCAAGCCGTCGGCGAGGGCCCGGAGGAGGCCCGCCGGCACGAACGGCATGTCCCAGGCAACACAGACGACGGGGGCGGGGGCCCGCAGCAGGGCGGTCTGCAGTCCGCCGAGCGCGCCCTGGCCCGGCTCGAGATCGGCGCTGATCCGGTGTCCCGGCAGCCAGGTGCCCGCGGCAGGATCGTTCGCCACCAGGAGAGGGGCACGGCCGGTGGCAGCCGAGAGGGCATCGGCGACCCTGGCCAGAATGGGGCGGCCCCCAACCAGCTCCAGACCCTTGGGGCGGCCACCGAACCGGCTGGCCATTCCCCCCGCCAGGATGGCGCCGTTCAATACCGGCGGCCCCGCTTCTTTTCGAGGAGGATGTCGAAGCCGAGCACGATGCTGAACAGGTGCTTGCCGATCACCTTCGTGGTGAAGGCGCCGGTATTGGGGTCGCTCGGCCCGTCGGGGATGGGCAGCCGCACGTAGTTGTCCCGCGCCTCGAGGCGGAAGCGATAGCCGCGGCCGGCCGAGAAGGAGAACCCCGCGCCGAACTGGGCGTAGAATTCGACCCGCGTCTTGTTCGGGTCGTCGAAGATTCTCACCGTCACCTGCTGGCCGTTCGCCTGGTCGAAGTAGTACCCCACCAGGTCCACCGTGCTCTGTTCCGAGATCTGGATGCCGCCCTTGGCCGAGATGAAGGGCGAGACGGCTTCGCGGCTGGCGATCCGGTAGACGCCGCCGACGGACATGGCGACCGCGGTGCTCGCCGTGTTGGCCTGGCCGAGCGACGTGCAGAGATCCGTCGCTTCCGCGCTACCCGAGCTGAACTTCGCGGTGCAGTTGGTGCTCGTGCCCAGGCCGAGCAGGGCGATTTCACCGGTGAACCCGAAGTGATTGCTGGGGAAATAGCTGCTGGTGACTCCGAAGGTGAATCCCGAGTTGAGGCTGCGGCTCAGGTCGAAGGTGTCGGTGACGAATCCGCCGCTTTCGAGATAGGGCTGGTTGGGCACTTCCCACAGCGCCGCGCCGTCCACCCAGCCGCCGGTGATACCCAGGGTGAGGGTCGGCTGGTCGCCGGTGGCCTGGGCCTGCACCCGGCCCGCTGCGAGGAGAAGCATGACCGCGAGGGAAAGACGGCGCATGAATCAGTTTCCGATTAAACGGTGAAGGTCGACCAGCAGGCAGCGGTTGGCAATGACGGGAATGCCGGCCGCCGCCAGCCGCCTTTCGGCTTCGGGGTGCGACACGCCCACCTGCAAGAAGACGAGCCGCGGTCGGATTGTGATACACGCCGGAACCAGGTCCGGAATGAATTCGGAACGGCGGAAGACATCGACGATGTCGATCGGCCCGGCGGCGCCGGCGGCCTCGAGCGAGGGCCAGGCAGGCTCACCCAGGACTTCGCGCACCGCGGGCCGCACCGGAACGATGCGGTGTCCCGCTGCCTGGAGTCCACTCGCCACCTCGTGACTCGGCCGGGAGGGGTTGGGGCTCAACCCGACCACCGCGATCGTGCGCGGCGCCGCCAGCAGCGCGGCCAGCTCGCGGTCATCCAGGGTGAGTCCGGTCATGGCTCCACCACGCACTCGGCGCCCAGCGTATCGTCCTCGTCCACCCGTACGGCCACCACCCGCACCCCATCCGGCATCCTGGAGTCGAGGCGATCGAGGAACCAGGTCGCCAGTGCTTCGCAGGTGGGAGGAGTCCGGCCGGGCGCAAAGGCGGGGAGAGCGTCGTTGATCAGTTGCCCCTCGAGCGGCCCGGTGATCTCCTCGGCGAGGAGCCGATCGAGCACG
>DATEHG010000254.1:0-2476 GCA_035279705.1 Gemmatimonadales bacterium | reverse complement strand
CGGAGCCCCACATGCCGCGCCAGGTAGATGGCGTCGGGGCTGGTCTGCAGGCAGTTGCCCATGACCACGTGGTCGATCTCGGCCGGCGCCACGCTGCTGCGCTCGAGCGCCGCTTTGGCCGCGACGACGCCGAGGTCGGTGGCGGAAATATCCTTGAGGGCGCCGCCGAACGCGCCGAAGCCCGTCCTCACTCCCGCGAGGAAGAGCACATCCTGCGTCTGGCCCTGGGTTTTCATCGGTGGGAGGCTCGGGGCGGTGGACCCGGAATATCGCCCGGCCGCGGGGACGGTTCAAGCAACGGCCAGCGCGGGGTCTCCCGTGAAGACGATGCTGCTGCAGGTGACCCCGGACTCGGCCTTGAGCAGTTCGCCGAGGTCGACGGCGTGGACCCGGAAGCCCAGGACCTCCAGCAGATCGCGCGTTTCGGGAAAGCCCAGCGGCATCACCAGGTCGCGGCCGAGCACCAGGATGTTGGCCGCCCACGCCTCGTGGGCCGGGACGTCGATCAGCTCGTAGCCGGCAAGCGCCGCGAGCTCCATCCAGGGCCGGTGGACCAGCAGGCGGTGCTCGTCGAGTGCCGAGCAGGCCGTCTTGAGATGCAGGCAGTCGCGGGTCGGGACACCGGTGACCCGGTAACCGAACGGCGCCAGGGCCTGGCCGAGTCCGTCGACGCCCGCCTGGTTGGTGCGGCCACCCAGCCCGACGAGGAGGTGGCGGCCGACCTTCACCACATCTCCGCCGTCCAGCATCGCGCCTTCCGGGAGCGGGACGACCCGGCGCCAGCGCTGCAGCACCGCGACCGCGCTCTCCACCTCCGGCCGCCGGGAGGCGACCCCGGGTCTCGCCGCCACCGCGATCTCGTCGACGACCACGGCCGTGTCCTCGACGAAGACGGCATCGGGGAGCGTGTGCTGCGCGGGCAGCTCGACCACCGTGAGTCCCAGCCGCCGCAACTGCTCATTATAGGCCTCGTGCTGGTGCTGGGCACGCGGCACGTCGATGAGCTTGCGGTCGAGAAAGCTCAGCTCACACTGGTTGATCGAGGTGCTGACCGGGCGGGTGAGAGCGATCTGGGGGGCTGTGGGCTGCATGCGGGATGATGGTGCATTTCCGATCCGCCCACAATGGCCCTGTCCGGTGCGTCTCGAAGTCTTCGATCACACTGGTGCGAAAGGGTGCGTGGCGCGTCGTCTCACACCCGGCTTTCGCTCAGCTGGCCAGCGCCTGGCCGCACTTGACGCAGTGCTTCCAGTCGAGATCCACCTCGGCCTGGCAGGCCGGACAGTGGCCCATCGACTGGTTCTGTCCGCAGTGGGGGCAGAAGTTGACCACGCGCCCGGTCGGCAGCGTGCCGCCGCAGAAGCTGCACTGCGCGGGTGGTGCGGTGGTCGTCCGGCGGATGTGCACCGGCGGATCAGGGGTCGGGGGAGGTGGTGGCGGCGCCGCGTGCCGGGTAACGATGTCATCCAGCTCCGGCATCGACAGCCGGACCTCGTCGAGCGGCACGTCGACCGAGGGACGCACCGGCCGGCGCACCGGGAACTCGGCGGTCTGCGCCGGCGGCAGGGGTGGTGGCATTGGCGGGGCCGGTCTGGGCGGAGGGGCTGGTGGAACCACCACCACCAGCCCGTCGCCCAGGGCCTTCGCCAGCGGCTCGGTCGAGATCAGGAACTGCGCCCTGGCAAACTCGCGCAGCAGGCCGAGGTCGGGATTGCTGCTCTGGGCCTCGACTTCGAAGCGGCGGCGGATCTCGTCGTGCACCAGGCGTACGAAGCCGCCCTCTCCGGCGACGAGGCGCAGCAGCAGCGCCTCGTGATCCTCGGCGGATTCGAGGGCCAGCACCCGCCGGCTGTGACGGTAGGGAACGACGTCAACTGAGAGTTCGGCGACGGTGAGGGGGCGGTGCAGCCGTCCGGGGTCGGTACCGGCAAGCTGCTGAACCAGCAGCCGGAACAGCCGCTCCAGGTCGGTCACGGGCCTCTCGCAATAACGGGGTGAAGGTGACAGGTTAGAGGTACCGTCAGACACTGTCAAGCAAGGAGAGCGAATGCGGCGTTTTTCGATCGTGATCGCAGCGGCGGCGGCGCTCCTGCCGGTGGCCGCAGCTGCGCAGACCTGCAGTCCCGACAAGAATTCCAACGAGGCCCGGCTCTTCGCCCACTACATGGTGCCGCTGGCGTACGATGCCGCGGAGGCCCCGCTCATCTATCCCCTGGCCAGCATGCGGCTCGGTGTCGAGGCCGCTTACGTACCCGACGCGGGCGCCGACATCCTGGTGCCGACGGTTTGCCAGCCGGGCCAGGGACCGCTCAACACCAACCTGCAGCATGTGCTCGTCCGCCCGCGCCTGCTTCTGTCGGGCCAGCACGGGTTGTTCCTCGAGGTGAGCTGGGTGCCGCCGGTGTCGGTGAATGGCGTCAAGTCGAATCTGTTCGGCATCGCGGCGGGCCGGAGTGCCGCGACCGGCAAGAACGGC
>DATEHG010000253.1:0-2946 GCA_035279705.1 Gemmatimonadales bacterium | reverse complement strand
TCGCCCGGGGAGCTGTCCCCGCTCCGGCTGGCGTTGCTCGCCTCCAGCAAGGCCGATCACCTGAAGCCGTCGATACGCATCGCCGGCCTGCGGCGTGGACTGCTGATCGAGATCTACCTTGGCACCTACGGGCAATACCGGCAGGAATTGCTCGACTCCAGCTCCAGGCTGCATCGCTTCAAGCCCCAGTTCGTGCTGTTCTCGCTCACGGCCCGCGAATTCCTTTCCGAAGTGACCGTGGATTCCTCGGGCGCGGAGATCGAGGGGCTGGTGGCCAGGTATTGCGGCGAGCTCTCGGGTCTCTGGCAGCGGGCGCGTGAAGGACTGGGGGCCGGTGTCGTTCAGCAGACATTCTTCGACTTTACCGAGCCGCTGTTCGGCGGCTTCGACCGCCAAGTGCGCGGTGCCCCGGCGCGGGCCATGCGCTGCTCAACGACAGCCTGGCCACTGCCGCGGCCGGTGAAGGAGTGCTGCTGCTCGACCTGGGGCGGGCGAGCGCCCGGGAAGGCCGGGACGCCTGGTTCGATCCGACCCGATGGCTGCAGGCCAAGATGGAAGTCGCGCCTGGTGCGGCACCCACCTACGGCGAACCGGTGACCCGGATATTGGCCGCGGTTCGCGGCCTCTCCCGCAAGTGTCTCGTGATGGACCTCGACAACACCCTCTGGGGCGGCGTCATCGGCGATGACGGGGTCGAGGGCATCGTCCTGGGTGAGGGGAGCGCGGCCGGCGAGGCCCATCTTGCCGTCCAGCGCTACGCCAAGCTGCTGGGGCAGCGCGGGATCATCCTTGCCGTCTGTTCCAAGAACCACCAGACGATGGCCGAAGCGGCGTTCCGGGACTATCCGGAAATGATCCTCAAGCTGTCGGACATCGCCTGCTTCGTCGCCAACTGGGAAGACAAGGCCGCCAACCTGCCCCGCATTGCCGAGCAGCTGAATATCGGCCTCGACAGCCTGGTCTTCCTGGACGACAATCCGGTCGAGCGGGCGAGAATCCGCGAGTCGCTGCCGATGGTCGCCGTGCCCGAACTCCCCGCCGATCCCGGCCGCTACGTCCGCTGGCTGGCCGAGGCGGGCTACTTCGAAGCGGTGGCGTTCACCAGCGATTACCGCCAGCGCGGCGCCCAGTACGCCGCCGATGCCGCGCGGGAAGCGTTGCGCAGCTCCTCCGACAGCCTGGACGGATTCCTCGGCGGCCTGGACATGTCCGTGACTTCGGGGCCGTTCACGCTCGTGGTGCGGCTGGGGTCGGCCGCGGCCCTGCTGGGCAGCTTCCTGCTCAGTGCGGAGGTCTTCTCCCGGCTGGATGACTACTTCCGCCAGGATATCCCGCTCACGGCCGTGCCCGACGGGGTTCGTGACCTCATCGTGCGCGATTCGATTGGCGTGCGGGGGAAGCCGAACGGCCACTACAAGCGGTGGAGGCTCAACAGCGCCGGGTTCCGGTCGAGTGAAGCGGCGCTGACCCCGGTGCCGGGGTGTATCCGGGTCATGACGATCGGCACCTCGGAGACGTACGGCGGAGTCGCCGAGGCGCCGGGGAAGGAATACCCGGCCCAGCTCAACGATTCGCTGAAGCCAGCGGGCTGCTACCAGATTCTCAATGCCGCGATTGTCGGCCAGCCGCTGCAGGGGCTGATCCGCCTCTGGAATGCGTGGGGCTCCCGCTTCCATCCCGATATCGTGGTGGTGCTGGCCAGCCCGGGATCGTACCTGGAGGCCTTTCCCCAGGTCGTCCCCAAAGGGGGGAATGCCGGTGGCGGAGGCGGACCCGCGCCCGAAGATCCGTGGTGGACTCCCCGGTTCGTTGAGAAGGCCCACGACTTCATCCACTACCCCGATTTCATCAACCGGTGGCGGGTGCAGCGCCGGTTGGCCGGCATGACGGCCGGGAAGCCGGCCGACTGGTACATCGATTCCGTCCCGCAGGATCACCTGGACGAGTATCGCCGAGACATGGACAGCATCGTCACCTCGATTCGCGCCCATGGCGCGCGCGTGGTGGTGGCCACCTATCCGGATCGCTTCGGAGGCACCGCGCGCCCCGAGGACGAGGAGCTGCTTTCCGCCTGGCGCCAGTACTGGCCGAAGGCCAAGCCCGCCGTGATGCTGGCGTTCATGGAGCAGGGGGCGGAACGGGTGCGGCAGGTGGGCCGGTGCCGGGGAGCGCCCGTCGCGGATCTCTCCCGCGTCATTGGCGGCCACCGGGAATGGTTCGACGATTTCGTGCACTACACCGAGACAGGGTCCGGCGTCGTTGCCGGCGAGGTGGCCCGCGCGGTGCGACAGGCCCAGACGGACACCCTCGTTCCTGCCACGCAGCCAGGTTGCCCCTGATACCTTCCTCTACTTTACCGTTTCCCCGCCGGGTCCTGTCAGGCCCTCCAGGATTCGGCCTCCTACCGAATCCCAGGTAAACAGTCGGCGGGCGCGCTCATTGCCCCGCCGCCCCATTTCGACCAGCCGCTTCCTGTCCCTGAGTCCCGCGAGCATCCTGTCCTTGAGCGCCGCCACGTCCGTGGCCGGCGCCACCCAGCCGGTGACTCCGTGCTCGATGATCTCCGGCATCGCGCAGCGGTCGGCGCCAAGGCACGCGAGACCGTGCAGCATGGCCTCGACGAACACGATGCCGAACGCGTCGAAGTGCGACGGCATGCAGAAGAGATCCGCCGACCGGTAGATCGCCGAGAGCCGCTCTTCCCCTTCAGCGGTCGCCTTGCTCACCGGCCCGACGACTTCGACGCCGGCTGCCCCCGCCACGTCCGGGGTGCAGCCCACGATCCGCAACCGTGCCTCCGGCAGCTCCCGCTGCACCTCGCGGAACGCCGCCAGCAGCTCGGGCCCGCCTTTCGGCTCCCACTGGCGGCCGACGAAGAGCACGGTCGGCGGTCCCGAAACCTCTTCGGGCCTGAGCCGGGTCCGAGTCAGGTCGAGATTGGCGCCG
>DATEHG010000252.1:0-23708 GCA_035279705.1 Gemmatimonadales bacterium | reverse complement strand
CCCGGTGCCCGCGGGCGGCGACTCTCCGGAAGATTTCGAAGAGGTGGATTTCGGCTCCGCCCGCCATCGGGTTTTCGCGGTCCTGCCAGTTGACCAGGAGGATGTTCACAGGCGTCCGAGCGAACGGGCGACGCGGTCGAGCACCCCGTTGACGAAGGCAGGGGTCCGGCTCCCGCCGAACCAGTGCGCCAGCTGCAGCGCCTCGTCGATCACAACCTTGGCCGGGGGATCGCCGCACCGGAGTTCGAAGATGCCGAGGCGGAGGATGTTGCGCTCGATGGCGCCCAGACGCTCGACGCGCCAGTTATCTGCCGCCTCGGCGATGGCCCGATCGATTTCCGGCAAGCTGGCCACGACGCCGGCGGTGAGCTGCTCCGCCCGGTCGAAGAATGCCGGTTCCGGGCCCGTGAGGCGCGCCACGCCGGTGGCGACTCTGGCCACATCCTCTTCGCCGCCGGCCTCGCGGGCATACAGCATCTGCAGCGCCCGGGCCCGGGCCTTGGTTTCGACCCGGATCATCGGCCGGCGCGCAACGTGGCCAGCGCATCCGCCAGGGTAATGGCCGCTTCGGCCGCCTCGCGCCCCTTGTGGCCCGCCTCGCCGCCCGCGCGGGCCATCGCCTGGTCCAGCGAGTCCACGGTGAGCACGCCGAAAGCGACCGGGAGGCTGTGGCGGACGGCGACCTCGGAGAGCCCGCGCGCCGCTTCACCGGCCACGTACTCGAAATGCGCCGTATCCCCGCGGATCACCGCCCCGAGCGCGACGAGACAGGCGTAGCGCCCGGTCCCGGCCGCCGCGGCCGCCGCCGCCCCCAGTTCGAAGGCGCCCGGCACCCAGAGGACGTCCACATCGGCGTCGGCGATACCCACTTCCCGGCAGACGGCCAGCGCCCCTTCGAGCAGACGTCCGGTGACGAGCTCGTTGTATCGACTGACCAGGATCGCGACCTGGCCCACGGGGCGGAGTCGCCCGTTGATCGTGGGCACTCTCAGTGAGTCAGCAGGTGGCCGAGCTTGTCGCGCTTCACGTTGAGATAGGCGCGATTTTCGGCGTTGGGATCCGCTACCAGGGGAATGCGTTCGACGATCTCGAGGCCGTAGCCTTCGAGGCCCACGAGTTTGCGGGGATTATTGGTCATGACCCGGATCGAGGAGAGCCCCAGATTGCGCAGGATCTGGGCACCGATGCCATAGTTGCGGAGGTCCGGCGCAAAGCCCAGGCGCTGGTTGGCCTGGACCGTGTCCTGGCCGCCATCCTGCAGCGCGTACGCCTTGACCTTGTTCAGCAGGCCGATGCCCCGCCCCTCCTGGTCGAGGTAGACGATCACTCCGGCTCCCTCCTCCGCGATCTTCTGCATGGCGGCGTGGAGCTGCACACCGCAGTCGCAGCGCTGCGAGGCAAAGACATCCCCGGTCAGGCACTTGGAGTGCATCCGCACCAGCACACCCTTTTTGCCGTGCACTTCGCCGTGGACGAGCGCCACATGCTCAGCCTGGTCCACGTCATTGCGGTAGCCGATAATCTTGAATTCGCCGAAGGACGTGGGTAGCCTGGCCTCCGCGACCCGGTGGACCAGCTGCTCATGCTCCAGCCGGTGGGCCACGAGCTGCGCCACCGTGACGAATGTCAGCTGGTGCTCCCGGGCAAAGCTCTCGAGCTCGGGCCGCCGGGCCATGGTGCCGTCGGGATTGAGGATCTCGCAGATCACACCCGCGGGCGCGAGGCCCGCGAGGCGGGACAGGTCGACACTGGCTTCGGTCTGGCCCACCCGCTGCAGCACGCCCCCCGCCCTGGCGCGCAGCGGGAAGACGTGCCCCGGGCGGCGGAGATCTCCGGGAACGGTGGCCGGGTTGATGGCGACGTGAATCGTGGCGGCGCGGTCGGAGGCGGAGATGCCGGTGGTGACGCCGAACCGGCGGTCGGCATCGATGCTGACCGTAAACGCCGTCCCCATGGCCTCGCTGTTCTGCTGGGTCATCTGCGTCAGGCCCAGCTGGTCGCAGCGCTCCGCCTGGAGGGCGAGGCAGATGAGGCCGCGGCCATGCGTCGCCATGAAGTTGATCATTTCCGGCGTGACCAGTTCGGCCGCGCAGACGAGGTCTCCCTCGTTCTCGCGGTCCTCGTCATCCGCCACGATGATGATCTTGCCGTTGCGCAGGTCTTCGATGGCCTGCGGGATGGTGCCGAATTTCATTGCCTGCCGCTCACTTCCCCCGGCGGCGCGGTTCCAGCAGCGCCGCCACGTACTTGCCGATTGCGTCCGCCTCGAGGTGGACCCGGTCGCCGGGGGCCAACTGCCCCAGCGTGGTGTGCTGAAAAGTAAACGGGATCAGGGAGATCTGGATTATTCCCGGGGCCGGCATCCCATTGACCGTCAGGCTCACGCCATTCACCGCGATGGATCCGAGCGGCACGCTGACCCGTTCCACTTCTTGCGGCACTTCAAGGTCCAGCAGCCAGGCGCTTCCCTCCTGGCGCCGGGTGCGCACCCGGCCCACGCCGTCGACGTGCCCCTGCACCAGGTGTCCCCCGAGCCGGTCGCCCGCCCGGACGGCGCGTTCGAGATTGACCTTCCGTTTGGGAGCAAAGTCGCCCAGCAGCGTGCGCTCGAGTGTGGTGGTGATCGCGTGGAAGGAGAGCGTGCCGCCGGTGGCGCGCTCCACCGTGAGGCAGACGCCGTCCACGGAGATGCTTTCGCCCCTGGCGACCCGCTTGTACGGGGTGGCGATGGCCATGCCCAGTCCGGTCTCGGTGGGCCGTACCGAGCGGACCGTGCCCACGGCGCTCACGATTCCGGTGAACATGGCTCCCGATCCAGGACCAGCAGCGTGTCTTCGCCGAGGGGGCGGCGCTCGACGACGGTCCAGCGGGCCGCGTCCGCAACCGAGTAGCCGGGGACGCCGCTGAATGCCGGAACCCCCTCATCTCCGAGCCAGAGCGGCGACTGGATCCAGTGGAACCGGTCCACCAGCCCTTCCGCCAGCAGGGCGCCGCCCAGCCGCCCCCCGCCTTCGACGATCATCGACTCGATCCCCTCGGCGCGGAGCTGAGCCATCCCCTCCGTCAGCGTCCCCGCCACCATCACTTTGACGCCCGCACTTTCCAGCGAAGTCCGGGCGATCGTCGGTGCCGTGGGCGACACCACCACCCAGGTGGGAATCTGGTCGGCGGAACGCACCAGCTTGAGGCTCCTGGGCAAGTCACCGCGGGAATCGAACAGCACCCGCACCGGCGGCTGCCGAGGTTCGATTTCCCCCCGCACCGTGAGCGAACTGTCGTCGACCCGTGCCGTGTGGCCGCCCGAGGCGATGGCGTCGAAGCCCGCCCGGAGCCAGTGCACGTAGTCGCGCGCGATCGAACCGGAAATCCAGCGCGAGTGGCCCGCCAGGTCCGCGATGCGGCCATCGATCGTGGTGGCGAGCTTGAGCGCCACGAACGGCCGCTCCTTGTTCCGGAACCGGTGCAGGAAGGCGCCGTTCTGGCGGCAGGCCTCGCTGCTCATGAGCCCGATTTCGACCGGCACGCCGGACTGGCTGAGCCAGGCCGCGCCACCTTGCGCCTCGGGATTGGGATCCGCCAGCGCGGCCACGACACGGCTCACTCCCGCCGCCAGGACCGCCGGGGCACAGGGAGGCTGCTTCCCCTGATGCGCGCAGGGTTCCAGCGTCACGACGAGTGTGGCGCCGCGCGCCCTCGGTCCCGCCGCCGAGAGCGCGATCATCTCGGCGTGGGCGGATCCGTACTCCTGGTGCCACCCCTCCCCTACCACCATGCCGTCATTGAGCAGCACGGCCCCGACCAGCGGGTTGGGCGCCACTCGGCCCCAGCCCCGCCAGGCGATTTCCAGCGCCCGGGTCATCGCCTCCCGTTCATCCATTGGTGGCCGCAGTCGAGAGTGTACTGGCCGCTGGGGCGGTCAACATCGGTACGGGCCCGGGGGAATGGGAAGAGGCCCCGGGCGCTCACGCCCGGGGCCCGGCCCACCAAACTAACTCGGCTGGATCAGAAACTGAAACGCAGTCCGCCGTCCACGAAGAAGCGGGTCTTGCTCGGATCGTTGCCATCGAACGTCGTGGCGAGCGTCTCCGCCTTGCCGAACTGCCAGCCCGCCTCGCCGCCGATGGTGAAGAAACCGAAGTTGAGGCCGGCGCTGAGATACGCCAGCGTGCGGCTGCGCTTCACATCGACATTGATGGGCGGCTCCTGCGCGTTCGTCACCGGGTCGCGGAACAGGATGTCCGAATTGCTTTTGTAGTTGTCCCAGCCCAGGCCGCCGCCGACCTCGAGCGCCGAGAAATGGTAGCTGGCACTGGCCCGGATGTTGTCGGCATCGACCTGGGTGCCGTACGAATAGGTGTCGCCGCCGGGCACATCGCCGTAGGTGATCCGCGGCAGGTGGCGCCGCATGTAGGAGACCGAGATCGCCGGAATGGCCCCGTGGCCGTGGGTAACTCCCACCCGGAGCCCGTAACCGAGTCCGAGAGCGACAGAGCCGATCTTCGGGGCATCGGGATCGACCGAGAGGTTGTCCACCACGCCGGTCGGAATCAGCAGCGCCGACCCGAGCACATCAATGGCCAGGAGGCCGCCGTTCATGCCGCCGTACACCCCGACGGCCGCATCCACGTTCGGGGTACCCACCCAGAGCTTCTGGTCCTGGCCCACTTTCGTGGTGGTACCGTCGTAGTTGAGATCGGGGGTGACGACTTCGGTGGCATTGCCCCGGAGCGCGAGCGAGACGTGGATGAACGAGCCCAGGTTCCGCGCCGTCCCGATTACCGGCGACCCGCCGCTTACGATCATGCCGAGCGCGGGGGTGAAGAGCACGGTCCCGTCGATGGCCGCGTTGCAGACATTGTACGTCTGGGAATTACCGAGGTACGGCTGGCACTGGGAGTTCTGCGCCAGGACCGGCTGCGTGGCTGCAGCGAGCAGCGCGAGCGGGAGCAGTCGGCGGAGTGACATCACGGAGCCTCCAGTCGGTCAGGTCGTAAAGCGCACCCCCGTGGTTCCCGGACGGATCTCGCCGATGACCCAGGTGTGCACACCATCGGCGGTGGCGGCCGCCTGAGCGGCCCCGACGTCCGTGGCTGGGAGCGCCGCAATCAGCCCCACGCCCAGATTGAAGACATCACGCATCTCGGCGGTGGAAACGCCGCCGGCGTGCTGCATCAATCGGAACAGGGGGGGCAGCATCCAGCTGCCCGAATCGATCACGGCTTCACAGCCATCAGGCAGGATCCGGACCAGATTACCGGGGATCCCCCCTCCGGTGATGTGAGCCAGCCCGTGGAGCCGGCTCAACACCGGGGTCACCGCCCTGAAATAGCTCTGATGGACAGCCAGGAGCAGCTCGGCCACGGTCCCGTCGGCCTCAGGGATGAACTGGTCGATGGCCAGGCCCATCCGGTCGAACAGGATCCGCCGGGCAAGGGTGTAACCGTTGGTGTGGAGCCCAGTTGAGCCGTAGGCCAGGAGCACGTCCCCCGGCTTGATCCGGTCCCCGTGCAGCGCCTCGGATTCCTCCACTACACCGATGATGGTACCTGCCAGGTCATAGTGACCGGGCTGGTAGAGGCCGGGCATCTGGGCCGTTTCGCCACCTGCGAGCGCCATGTCGTGTTGCCGGCACCCCCGGGCAATTCCCTCCACGATTCCCGCAATCTGCTCGACCGTCAGCGCCGATCCGGCGATGTAATCCATGAAGGCGATGGGCCGGGCGCCATGCACCAGGATGTCGTTGACGCTGTGATTGACCAGGTCTTCGCCCACCGTATCGAAACGGCCCGCCTGCAACGCGACGAGCACCTTGGTGCCCACGCCATCGGTGCTCAGCACCAGGACCGGCTGCTTCATTCCAGCCGGCACCCGAACCATCCCCCCGAACGCACCGACGTGGCCGACCGAGAGCGCCGTTCTAGTGCCCGCGACGAGCTGGCCGATGCGGGCCTTGGCCTGGTCGGCGCCGACGAGGTCGACACCGGCGGCTGCGTACTGACTGTCCTTGCTGTTCATGCCGCGGGCTCCGGCAGTTCGAGGGAGGTCAGGTCCCGGAAGGCGCGCACCCGGTGCTCCACGTTGGCGGGCGACAGGGTGCGGAGGGCGTCCACGCCGAAGGCCGAGACGGCGAAGGAGCCCATGGTGGCGCCGTACACCATCGCCCGGCGCAGGTTGGCATTGGACAGATCCCCGGTGCGGGCCAGGTGTCCCATGAACCCGCCGGCGAAGCAGTCCCCCGCCCCCGTGGGATCGAACACCTCTTCGAGGGGGTAGGCCGGCACGAAGAAGGTCCGGCCGGGCTCGATCAGCAGCGCGCCATGCTCACCGAGCTTGATCACGACCCGCCCCGGCCCCTGCCTGAGAATCCACTGCCCGATGCGGTGGATGTTCCAGTCTTCGGCCAGTTCGCGGGCCTCGCTGTCGTTGATCATCAGCAGGTCGACCCGCTTGAGCAGCGCCATCAACTGCTCCCGCTTGCCGGAGATCCAGAAGTTCATGGTGTCGCAGGCGACCAGCTTCGGCTTCCTGACCTGATCGAGGACGGAAAGCTGCAGCACCGGGTCGATGTTGCCGAGGAAGAGGTAGTCCGCGTTGAGGGCCGCTGCCGGAAGCCGGGGCTGAAAGCTGGCGAAAACGCCGAGCCGGGTTTCCAGGGTTTCCCGGCTGGAAAGATCGTAGGAGTAGCGCCCGCTCCAGCGGAAGCTTTCGCCCTGCTGCAGCTCGAGGCCGCTCCAGTCGATGCGCGGGTTGAGATCCCGCAGCTGATCGACCGGGTAATCACTGCCCACCACGCCGACCACCTGGACCGGGGTAAGGAGCGCCGCGGCCGAGCTGAAGTAGACGGCGGAGCCGCCCAGCGCGTCGGTCACCTTGCCAAACGGGTTCTCGATCGAATCGAGGGCCACACTGCCCACTACCAGCAGACTCATCGGATCACATCCGGTCGGGGGCCGTGAGGCCCAGGAGGGACAGGCCGTTGGCCAGCACCCGGCGGGTGGCGCGGGCGAGCGCCAGGCGCGCGGCTTCGGTGGCCGGCGGTTCGCCGAGCACTCGGCAGTGGTGGTACCAGCCGTGCGCCACGCGGGCCAGCTCCTCGAGGTAGCCGGTGACGCGGTGGGGTTCGAGCTCGCGGGCCGCCCGGCTCACCGTTTCGGGAAAGACTGCCAGCTTTTTCAGCAGCTCGAGATCCAGTTCGTGCGGCAGCGCCGTCAGCGACACGTCCGCCGGGACCTGGTCCGGCTCGCGCCCCGCGTTGCGGAAGATGCCGCTCATCCGGGCGTGCGCCATCTGGACGTAGAACACCGGGTTTTCGTCGGTCTGGCTCTTGGCCAGGTCCACGTCGAAGGTGAACTGCGAATCCCCCCGGCGCATCAGGAAGAAGTAGCGGGCGGCATCCACCCCTACCTCCTCGTAGAGGTCCCGCAGGGTGACGAACTCGCCGGACCGCTTCGACATCTTCACCTCTTCCCCGCCCCGCATCACCTTGACCAGTTGCACCAGCGCCACGTCGAAGAACTCCCGAGGGTAGCCGAGGGCCAGGAGCGCGGCGCGCATCCGGGGGATGTACCCGTGATGGTCGGCGCCCCAGACGTCGATCGACCGGTCGAACCCCCGCTCGTGCTTGTCGATGTGATAGGCGATGTCGGGCACGAAATAGGTGAAGCTCCCGTCGCTCTTGCGCAGCACCCGGTCCTGGTCGTCGCCGAAATCGGTGGTGCGGAGCCAGAGCGCCCCGTCCTTTTCGAACGTGAGGCCGCGGCGGCCCAGCAGGTCGAGCGTGGTGTTCACGGCATTGCGGTCATACAGCGCCTGCTCCGACGCCATGACCTGGAACCGCACGCCGAAGGTCGCGAGCGTCTCGTCCTGCTCGTGCCGCTGGTAGACGAGCGCCGCCGCCCGGCAGCGCCGCACGCCTTCGGCCTCCGCCAGATCGGCGAACCCGGCGCCCTCGCGCTCGAGCAAAGCCCGCGCGGTCTCCTCGAGATAAGCCCCGTGGTATCCGCCCTCCGGAATCTCGGCCTTCCGCCCCGCGGCCTGCTGGACCCGGGCCCAGAGACTCTGCGCCAGCCGGTCGATCTGCACCCCGGCATCGTTGATGTAGAACTCGCGGGTCACCGTGTGGCCGGTCCACTCGAGCAGCGCCGAGATGCCGTCGCCCAGTGCCGCACCACGGCCGTGGCCGACGTGCAGCGGCCCGGTGGGATTGGCGGACACGAACTCGACGTTGACCCTGACGCCCTTGCCGATGTCGGAACGCCCGTAGTCCGGACCCTCGCGGACGATCCGGCCGAGCAGTTCGGCCAGCTGGTCCTGGGCCAGCCAGAAATTGATGAACCCGGGTCCCGCGATTTCGGTCTTCGACACGACGGTGACGGGAAGGTCGAGCAGTGCTACGACCTCTGTGGCCACGGCGCGCGGATTCGTCTTGCGCGCCCGCGCGATCAGCATGGCGAGGTTGGTGGCGAGGTCGCCATGACCCTGGTCCCTGGGGCGCTCGAGCACGATCGGCGTGTCCGCGGCCCCGAGCCGCTCGGCGACACGGGTCAATGCGGCCTTGATCACCTCGCTCACGGCTTGGCCTTCTTGCCGGCGGGCTTGGCAGCGGCGTCGGGCTTGTCGCTCTTGGCGGGTTTGTCGGCCTTGGTGGGTTTGTCGGTCGAGGTCGGCTTGTCCGTCCCGTCCGTCTTGGCCGTCTTGTCCGTCTTCTCGGACGCTTCAGCAGCGCTGGATCCGCTCTCGGCCGAAGTCTCCGGCTTGCGGGGGCCCTTGCCGTCCTTGCCGTAGTCGGTGATGTAGAAACCCGAGCCCTTGAAATGGAGCCCGGCCCCACCGGAGATCTGTCGCGTGGCCGGTTTGCCGCAGACCGGGCACTTGGCGCGCGGCTTGTCGGTCATTTTCTGGAACAGTTCGAAATCGTGCCCGTCGGGGCAGCGGTACTCGTACGTCGGCATCCAGCTCCTGCGACTAAGAAGAAACGGGGCAAGAACTTAGCCTTGGACCGGGGCGCATTCAAGGTTTGGCTGACTGGAACCGCAGAGACGCAGAGGCCGCCGAGGAATTGAGTTGATACTGATTTGAATCTGTCGCACCATCCTGACCAGATGAAAGCAATTGCGGGATCGACCCATGGCCATCGTGACTCCCGGCTCAGCCACGAACTCATCGGGGCTGCGATAGAGGTCCATCGGCTATTGGGGCCGGGGCTGCTGGAGTCCGCCTACTGCCGATGCCTCTCCCATGAGCTCAGCCTCAGAGGGGTCGAGCATCGGCGTGAAGTCGAAATCCCGGTTGAATTCAAGGGCGTAAAACTTGACTGCGGGTATCGAGCCGACCTGGTCGTGTCCGGATCGATTCTGGTCGAGGTGAAGGCCCTGGAAGCGTTGAATCCTCGCCACACTGCACAAATTCTGACGTACTTGCGACTGAGTCGCCTGCGACTCGGCCTCCTACTGAATTTTCACGCGACGGTTCTGAAAAACGGAATCAGGCGCGTCGTCAATAACTACTAGCAGCCCTCGGCGCCCTCTGCGGCTCTGCGGTTCAAGTTGCAGTTCAAAACGGCCGGTAGACGCCCCATTCCTGCCGCAGCGTATCGCTGATCTCGCCCAGTGTCGCCCGGGCCCGCACCGCGTCGATGACCGAGGGCATGAGGGGGCCGCTGCCCCGCGCGGCTGCAGCGAGCGCCCCGAGGGTGCGGGTCACTGCCGCCGCATCGCGCGAGGCCCGGATCGCGGCCAGTCGCTCCTTCTGTCGCCGCGCCAGGGCCGAGAAGTCCGGCGCAGGAATCACCGGCACGGGACTCCCGTCCGCAAAGCGGTTGACTCCGACGACGACGGCGTCACCCGACTCCTGGGCCCGTTGCAGCTCGTACGCACTCCGGGCGATCGCATCCTGGAAATAGCCCCGGCCGATGGCGGCGGCGGCACCGCCAAGCGCATCGACCTGTTCGATCAGCGCGCGGGCGCCGGCTTCGATCCGGTCGGTGAGCGCTTCAACGTAGTAGCTCCCCGCCAGGGGATCGATCGTATCGGCCAGCCCGCTTTCGTAACCCAGGATCTGCTGGGTGCGGAGCGCGAGGGTGGCCGCCTCGGCCGTCGGCAGGGCGAGCGCTTCGTCGTAGCCGTTGGTATGCAGCGACTGGGTGCCGCCCAGCGTCGCCGCCAGCGCCTGCACCGTGACCCTCACCACGTTGTTGAGCGGCTGCTGCGCCTGCAGCGTGACGCCGCCGGTCTGGGTGTGGAAGCGGAGCCTGGCCGTCGCGTCGTCTCCTCCGAATCGCTCGCGGACCACTCGGGCCCAGAGCCGGCGCACCGCCCGGAACTTGGCCGCCTCCTCGAACAGGTCGTTGTGCGCGGCGAAGAAGAAGGAGAGCCGGGGGCCGAACTTCTCAAGGGCGAGGCCGGCCGCCCGGGCCCGGCTCACATACTCGATGGCGTTGCAGAGCGTGAAGCCGGCCTCCTGCACCGCGGTGGCCCCCGCCTCCCGCATGTGATAGCCGCTGATCGAGATCGGGTTGAAGTTCATCCCCTCGTCGGCCACGAACCGGAACAGGTCCACCGCCAGGCGCAGCGACGGTTCGGCCGGGAAGATGTAGGTGCCGCGCGCGATGTACTCCTTGAGCACATCGTTCTGGACCGTGCCCGAGAGTTTCTGCCGCGGAACCCCCTGCTCTTCACCCACCACCACGTACATCGCCAGCAGGATGGCGGCCGTCGCGTTGATCGTCATCGAGGTCGACACCTGGTCCAGCGGGATTTCCCGGAACAGGTCGGCCAGATCGTCGGCCGTGTCGATGGCGACGCCGACCCGCCCCACTTCCCCCTCCGCCATCTGGTGGTCGGAGTCGTACCCCATCTGGGTCGGAAGGTCGAACGCCGTGGAAAGACCGCTCTGTCCAGCCTTGAGCAGCAGCCGGAACCGGCGATTGGTTTCCTCCGCCGTCCCGAACCCGGCATACTGGCGCATGGTCCAGAGCCGGCCGGTGTACATGCTGGCCTGCACCCCGCGGGTGAAGGGATACTGCCCGGGCAGGCCCAGGTCCGTGGCGGGATCCCCGGTCCAGTCGGCCGGGCCGTAGACCGGCTTGTCGCTCTTGGTCATTGGCAGAAAGCCGCGGATGAACGCGGAAACACGCGGATTGCTCCGCACCCTCCTCGGGTACGCATCATCATCCGAACACCGGGAATGAAGGCTGTAAACAACAAACTGAAATCCTCGCCGTGGAATGCAGACAGCAGCTGGGCGACTGCCCAGTCCGCGCCGCGTCAGCGGTCCGCGTACTTCCGCGGCTGCAGTTCAGGTCTGTCACTTGACCGCGGATGAACGCGGAAACGCGCGGATCGTGCCTGATTCGTGGGAGGGCCGTCGCGCCCAACGGGCGTCAGGAGTGACAGTGGTTAACGACAAATCGAGGTCCTCGCCCTGGAAGGCCGACTGCAGCCGAGAGACAAGCCGATCCGCGCCGCGTCAGCGGTCCGCGTCCTTCCGCGGCTGCCGTTCTGCTCCAAGTGCGTCAGGCCGGAGTCCGGCGCAGCACATCGGCCACGTAGCCCACGTCTTCGCGCGACCCGATCACCAGCGGCGTGCGCTGGTGCAGTGAGGTGGGCACGATGTCGAGGATCCGGTTGAGCCCGTCGGTGGCGGATCCCTCCGCCTGCTCGGCGATGAACGCCATGGGCGCGGCCTCATAGAGCAGGCGGAGCTTGCCCTTCCGGTTCTTGGTGTCGGCCGGGTACATGAAGATGCCGCCGGCGACGAGATTGCGATGGAAATCGGCCACCAGCGAGCCGATGTAGCGGCTGTTCTTCCCGGCGATCTCCTCCGGCCGGTCGCCGTGAAAGCCGCGCACCGCCAGCTGGGTCCCGCGGTCCCAGCGGGCAAAATTGCTCTCGTTGACGCTGTAGTATTTGCCGACCCGCGGCATGACCAGCCTCGGATGACTGAGCAGGAACTCGCCGATCGTGGGATCGAGGGTAAACCCGGCGACCCCCTGGCCGGTGGTGTAGACCAGCATCACGCTCGAACCATAGATCACGTACCCTGCCGCCACCTGGCGGCACCCGGGCTGCAGCACATCGGCCTCGGTGCCCCGCCCCTCGGTCGAAACCCGGCGGTAGATGCTGAAGATGGTACCGACCGGGCCGTTGACGTCGATGTTGCTGGACCCGTCCAGCGGGTCGTACAGGACCACGTACTTCCCGGGGTTGTAGCCCTCAGGGATGTGGATCAGCGACTCGTCCTCCTCCGACGCCATCACGCAGATCCGGCCCGTCCCTTCCAGCGAGCTCTTCATCGTCTCGTTGGCCAGGATGTCCAGCTTCTGCTGTTCCTCGCCCTGGACATTCTCCGAGCCGGCGCTGCCCAGGACATCCATCAGCCCCGCGCGCCGGATGTTGGCGGCGATGAGCTTGGCGGCCAGCATGATGTCGTACAGCAGATTGGACAGCTCCCCCGTGGCCTCGGGGTACTGGTGTTCCTGCTCCAGGATGAACTTCTCGATGGTCGTGACGTTGGTCCGTCTCAGCACGAAGGCTCCCGGAAGGCGTCAGGAATCGGAAGAATGGCAGGGCACGCGGCTCGTGCCTTGCCGGGCGGCAATCTCCAGCATCGCGTCATGCACCCGCACCGTCACGCTGCCATCGCGGTCGGTGCGCCAGACCCGGACGCCATGGGCGGCCAGCCGGTCGAGTGTTTCCGGCGCGGGGTGGCCATAGCGATTGCGCCGGCCCGCACTGATGACCGCCGCTGCGGGACTGAGTGCGTCGAGCCACCGGTCGCCGCTGGCGCCGCGCGAACCGTGATGCCCGACCTTGAGGAGATCGACCGGGCCGGCCCCTGCTCCGATCGCGGACTCCGCGTCGAAGCCGGCGTCGCCCGCGAAGAGGATCCGGCAGCCGCCGAATTCCAGGCGCAGCACCGCCGAGTCTTCATTGAGGTCGAGGCCACGTTCCGGCCATCCGGGCGCCGGATGCAGCACCGTCAGTCGGACGCTGTCCACCACCAGCGTATCCCCCGCCAGGGCCCCGCGCCACTCCGCTCGCGTGGCGGCGACCCGGTCGAGGACGCCCAGGTAGACCGAATCGGCCACCTCGTCCCCCGGTTCGAGCACGAGGCGGGTCGGATATGCCGAGAGCACCGCGGCCGCTCCCCCGATGTGATCGAGGTGTGCATGGGAGAGCACCAGCGCGGCCACCTTTCCCGCACCCAGCCGCACCAGCGCCGGGACGACCACATCGCGCCCCGCGTCGCCATCCGGTCCCCGGGGGCCGGCGTCGATCACCACCCATTGTCCGGCGGGAGTGTGAATCAGGGCCGCGTCACCCTGGCCCACGTCGAGGAAATGTAACGTCAGCCCCTCGTCCCGGGCACCGACGCGGTCGTGCAGCCGCACCAGCAGCGCCCCCCACAGCGCGGCCGCGGCCAGTGCCGCGAGGCGCCGCCCCGCCAGCTCCGCTTTCACGCTTCTGCCCGTGGCCCAGAGCGCCCCGATCAGCAGGGCGAGCCACGGCAACGCCGCCGCAACCCCACCCTCGGAAGCGATGGCGAGTCCGGGAAGACTGCTGCCCAGCGTTGCCAGCCCGTCGAGTCCCCACAGGCCCAGCCCGCTCCCGGCCGCGAGCGGCGCCGCCACCGCCGGTGCGATCGACCCCACCACGACACTCGCCAGCACTCCCGGCAGGGCCAACGCGGCGAGCGGAATGGCGACCAGGTTGAGCAGCACGCCCGCCAGGCTCACCATGCCGAGCACCGCGGCGGTGAGCGGGGCGGTCACGAGCGTAGCGCCGATGGAGCCGGCCAGCATCCGCATCAGCGGGTGGGGGGTGAGCGCCGCATCGCTCCAGCGCGCCGCCCGGGCGGCGCCCCAAAGCGACAAGAAGGAGAGCCATGCCCCCAGGCTCGCGATCGACCAGGGGTCGGCGAGCAGCAGGATCAGCGCGATGCACGCCAGCAGGGAGTCCGCATCCACTCTCCGCTGGCGCCACCGTTCGATGGCGAGGATGAGGACGAGGAGAGCCGCCCGCGCCGCCGGTGGCGGCCAGGCAAGGAACGCCACGTACCCGGCAGCGGCAACCGCCGCGATGAGGGGCGCAAAGCGAACGGCCCCGGGCGGCCCCCAGCGCACGAGCACCGGCCGGCCCAGCAACAGGACCCACGCGGCAATGAGTCCTACGTGGAAGCCGCTGATGGACAGGAGGTGCACCAGGCCGGAGCGGGCATAGCGCCGTCGCCATTCCGGGTCCATCGAGGCGCGGCGATTGAGCACCAGGGCCTCGACGATGCCCGCCCGCCCCCCGTAGAGCGAGCGGATCGTGCGCGTCAGTCCGTTGCGCAGCCGGTCGCCCGTGCCGGGACGTCCTCCCTCTCCGACCACCGAGTCGACCAGCAGGATTCCCGATGGCGGACCGAATGACGACGAATCGGGAATCCATTGCCCCTGGACGAGGGCCGTGGTGCCGGCCGCCACCACCGTGTCCCCGGATGGCCACCGGACCGCGAGGCTGCCCCCGCATGCGACGATCGGCACGGCTTCGATCAATCCGCCCGAGGGATCGGGTAGCTCCGCGAGCCGCACCCGAAGCTCGATCCGGGCCGCGGGCAGTCGAGCGGCGCAACTGGCTTCGGCCTCGAGAGCGGCAGCAGCAGCCTGACAGCGGCCTAGCGCGGCCACGAGAAGGAGAGTCCCCCACTCGACGCCTCGCCAGGCGCAAACGATGCCGACTCCGAACAGAATCCCGGCGACGCCGGCGGAATCCCCGAAACGCAAGAGGCCGGTCACAAGACCGGCCCCGAACGCCAGCAGGATCAGTGGCGCCGGCCGCCGCTTCACGGGCGGCCGGTCGCGGGTACTACCGCGGAATCGGCCCGTGCCTCGGGGCGAGACCGATCTTGCGGATCCCGTCGATGACCACGACTTCGATCTGGGCCCGCCACTGCTCCTTCTCGAGGTTGATCTCCGTCACCACCGTGCCCTCGTTCCCCGACACGTAGCGCGGAGGCAGGCGGTTGAGGGCAAAGACCAGCACGTCGGTCTGGCAGATTTCGCAGCCGCAGACCTCCGGGTACTTGGGCCTCAACTGCTCGTAGGCCTGGCTTACATGCTGTTCGACGAGGTTCTTGACTGTCATAGCACCGCCAGCTGAGGACGCTGAACCGAACCCGTAAAGGTCGACCCGGTCGTTCCAGTGAGCACCACTTGATGATACTCACCGATACATGACTGCGGCAAATCCAGCAGCACGACGTGATTGCCCCGGGTCCGGGCCAGCACCAGGTCTCCACGCCGCGCCGGCCGCTCCACCAGCGCTTCATGGCTGGTGCCCACCCGCTCGGCGTTGCGCCGCCGGGCCTGATCCCTAACCGTTTCAATGAGTTGCTCGAGGCGCGCCGCTGCGAGCGGCTCGGGAATGTGGTGCGGGATTCGTTCGGCTGGGGTGCCCTCACGCAGCGAGTAGCGGAAGGTGAAGGCACTGTCGAACCCGGCCTCGGCCACCAGGGTCCTGGTCGCGTCGAAGTCGGCGTCAGTCTCACCGGGGAAACCGACGATGAGATCGGTGGAGAAAGTGATGGACGGCATGGCCCGGCGGAGGCGGCCAACCACCTCGAGATAGGATTCCCGGCTGTAGCGCCGGAGCATCCGGCGGAGCACGGCGTTCGACCCGCTCTGCGCGGGCAGGTGGACGTGCTCGCAGACTTCGGGCGTGGTGGCCATTGCCTCGACCACCCGGTCGGTGAAATCGGTGGGATACGGGCTGGTAAAGCGCACCCGTCGGATGCCGTCCACGCCCCCCACCGCGCGCAACAGGTCGGCAAAGTCGTGCTCGCCGTCCTGGTAGCTGTTGACCGTCTGGCCAAGGAGCGTCACCTCCGTGGTTCCCTGGGCGGCGAGCGCCGCCACCTCCCGGACCACCTCCTCCAGCTTACGGCTCCGCTCCGGTCCGCGCGTATACGGAACGATGCAGAAGGTGCACTTGTAATCGCAGCCTCGCTGCACCGTGACGAACTGGGTGGGTGAGGGTTCGCGGACCTGCGGCACGTCCTCGTAATGCTCCCACGACCGGAACTCGGTATGGGAGCGCCGCTCGCCGCCCGACGCCTGGGCCACCAGCTCATCGAGGTTCCGGTAACCGTCGGGACCCACCACGAGATCCACCTTGGGCACCTGCTCGAGCAACCGGGCCCCGAGGCGCTGAGCCATGCAGCCCACAACGCCCAGCACGCCGCCGGGGCGCTTGTACTTCTGCAGTTCGCCCATCCGCCCGATCACCCGCTGCTCGGCATTGTCCCGCACCGCGCAGGTGTTGAGGAGCATGACATCCGCCTCGGCCGGGTCATCCGTCTGCCGGAAGCCCGCGCGGCTCAGCACCCCGAGCATCAGCTCGGAGTCGGCCACGTTCATCTGACAGCCGTAGGTTTCGAGATAGACCCGCTTCATGTCCATTCAGGGCCGCAGAATGACCTGGAAGGAGAGAATGGTCGCCCGCTCCTTCCTTCCCACCGGATCGGAACGCCAGATCTCCTCGAGGGCAAATTCGAGCGCGCCGCGGCCGCGGGCAAAACGCGCACCCGTACCAGCGGAGATGCCGAACTCGTCGGGGTACTGACCCGTCTCCAGCGCGAATGGCATCTGAGAATAGTGGGCGCCGAGGCGCAGTGGCAGCTGGTCGGCCGAGGGCCTGGTGCGGTACTCGAAGCCGGCCGAAAGATCCAGGTTGTTGCGCGAGCCGGGGAGGCCCAGGCGCAGCAAGTCACTGTTCGCGCCGGACCAGGTCCGGTAGACCCCCTGCAGGCCAATCTGGAGCCGGGTGCTCGGCCGTAACAGGGCCGCCGCGGAAAAGGTGTACGGCAGGTCCACCGAGATGACGTTGGCGAGCGAGTCCACCTGCTGGCGGGTCTGGCCGTCGCTCCGGACGGAGAGCGCGATCAGGGCACTCGAGCCGAACCGTCGAATTACGCCGAGGTCGGCCCCGAAGGCGTTGTAGGAGAGTTCGGACTTGTAGATGACGCCGCGGAAGCTCGTATCCGAAAAGGTGCGCCGGACCGAGACCCGGTTGGACCCGGGCAGCAGGTGCAGCGACACGCCAATCACCCATTCGCTCGAGGGGCGCCAGGCCACCACGCCCCGCAGGTCGGTAATCCCGCCCGTGGCCCCGATGGAATCGAACACCTCCACCGGCTGGCCGCCCAGGACCACCGTGTCCCTGCGGAAGGCGTCGTAGTCGCGATCGGCGTAGCTCGAGAATCCCGCCCCGATCACCAGGTGAGCGCGCCGCACCGGCCCGGCTACCAGGAAGGCCGGGAAGCGGGAATCACGCAGCGAGGCGTTTCCGGTGGGTGCCTCCCACTTCCGCCACTCGGTCAGGGTGGTGAAGGTGGCAGTCAGCGAGGTGAGCGAGCCGAGCGACGCCGGATTGAGACTCGAAGTGCCGTCGAACGACGCAAAGCTGCCGCCCGTGCCGAGCGCCGTGGCGCTGGCCCCGCGATAGGGGTTACCCAGTCCGCGGATGCCGAATTCCGAGGACTGGGCGGACAGCGAGAACGGGACTGCGGCGAGTACCAGGTAGCCGAGAAGCCGGTGCACTAAGGACTCGAGAATTTGTAGGGCAGCGTGTAGGTCACCACCAGCCGGGGCTCATACCCCGGAGTCCGGGTCGACCCGAAAATCGGCTGGGCAAAGCTGCCCCCCTCTTCCCGGAGCGAGACCACGAGGATGTGCGGCAGGTCGATGCTGCCGCCCCAGGCCCTGACCAGGGTGGTGACGGGGAGGAACACGGTATCCGCGGTGCCAAAGACCAGGGAATCGGCCTCGATCACGGTACTGCTGACCGGCGATTTCCTGCCCAGATCGGTGAGCGCATTGCGGACCTCGACCCGGGCATTCACGTTGGGCAGGCCGTACACCGGCTGCG
Organism: Gemmatimonadales bacterium; assembly: GCA_035279705.1. Taxonomy (GTDB): domain Bacteria; phylum Gemmatimonadota; class Gemmatimonadetes; order Gemmatimonadales; family GWC2-71-9; genus DATEHG01. The sequence continues at coordinate 5,802 of DATEHG010000252.1, read as the reverse complement.
TCGGCACCAGGTAGAGCTGCGCCTTGACGACCGTGGCGGTATCGGTGATGAACTTGGGCAGGGCGAACCGCAGGATGCCCCGGGACGAAGGCATGCCACCCAGGGTGAGGTGGTCCGCCGGCGGCGCCACCGGATTGCGCACCCGGAATCCACTCTGCTGGGCGGTGCGCAGGAGCACCTGTTTCTGCAGCGTGGTATCGGCCGTATCGGCCTTGACGTAGGTGACGAAGCCCGGCGCGTTGCTGGTGAACGCGGCGGACAGGACGAAACCGGTCGGCGTATCCGCCCCGACCATGAGGCCCACGGACAGCTTCCCCGAATCGGCCGGGGGAATGAAGAGCAGCGAATCGGCCTGGGCGCTGTCGAGCACCAGCCGCAGGCTGCCGGTATGCACCGAATCGAGCAGCGCGACGCTGCCGATCCGCCGGGTGGGATCCGTCGCCGCCGCTTCCAGCTGGGCGAAGGTAATGGTGGTGTCGGCGCCGGGATCGAGGCGGAAGATGATCAGGCTGTCGCCCTTCACCATCGAATCGCGGGCCACCAGGTTGAACTGGAGCGCCACGGAGTCGATCGTGTACGACAGGGAATCGATCGTGTCCGTGCCTACGGTCACGAAATCGGCCCGCGGAATGAAGCGGACGAACGCCCGGTCGTCCCCGGCCGGCAGGTTGTTCGAGACCAGCAGCGTGGTCTGATGATCCGCCAGGATGTAGCCGGCAAAGCTGCTGTCGGCGCCATTCAGAGGAGCGATGGTGTCCTGCCGGATCTCGGGCCCGGCCAGGCACGGCTTGGCGCAGGGGGTCGGGGCAGCCAGCTGCTCGCTGCACGCCGCCCATACGGTGACGGCACCCGCCAGCAGCGCCAGTTTGTAACCAGCCTTCATCAGCCTTCCTTTCCCTTCTCATCGAGACCGAATGGCTCCGGCAGCAGGTCCGCGAGCCGCCACGAGCGTTCGGCCGTTCCGCTCACCGAGCGGATTGCCAGGTCAGTTCCGAATTCCGCCAGCACCTGCCGGCAGGCCCCGCACGGCGGCGACGGGGCGCCCCGCTCGGTCACGATCACCAGGCGGGCGAGCCGCCTCACTCCTTCCGCCACCGCCGCCGCCACCGCCGCACGCTCGGCGCAGATGGTGAGGCCGTAGGAGGCATTTTCCACGTTGCAGCCGAAAAAGCGCCGCCCATCCGCCGCCTCGAGCGCCGCACCCACCCGGAATCGGGAATAGGGCGCATGGGCGTTCCCCAGCGCGGTGCGCGCCAGTGATTCGAGCGCGTCAGCCATGAAGCAGATCCCGGAGGAAGGACGTTCCGCAGGCGAGCGGCGCCACGCCCAGGTATTCCGCTACCGTCTGCCCCACATCCGCGAACGTGCGGCGTACCCCGAGTGCCGCGGGCCGGATCCGGGAACCCAGCGCGAGCACCGGGACCACCTCGCGGGAGTGATCCGTCGAGGGCGTGGTCGGGTCGTTGCCGTGGTCGGCGGTAAAGATAATGAGGTCCTCACCTTGCATCGGGGCCAGGAGTTCCGGCACCACCCGGTCCAGTTCAACCAGCCCCCGATGAAATCCGGGCACATCATTCCGGTGCCCCCACGTCTGGTCGAATTCGATCACGTTCGCGAGCAGCAGCCCCGCGGTCATCTCAGTCAGCGCCGTGATGATTTCACGGTACGCCTCCGGATTGGTGGGGGCGTGACGGCTTGTCAGATTCCGCCCCGCGAACAGGTCGTCCACCTTCCCCACTCCGTGGCGCGGGATCCCTGCCGCGGCCAGGCGGTCCAGCAGCGTCTCGCCGGGAGGGGCCAGGCTGAAATCCCTCCGATTGCCGGTCCGCGTGAACGAACCCGGTGCCCCGATGAACGGCCGGGCGATGACCCGGGCCACGGCCTGTTCGCCCCGGAGCATTTCACGAGCAGCGGCGCAGGCCGCATACAGCTCCTCGAGCGGGACCTTCCCTTCGTGGGCCGCGACCTGGAAGACGCTGTCCGCCGAGGTGTAGACGATCCACTCACCCGAGGCGAGATGACGGGCCCCGAGTTCCTTGATGATCTCGGTCCCGGACGCGGCGCGGTTGCCGATCACCCCCCGCCCGGTGCGGCGGCTGAATTCGGCCAGCAGCGATTCCGGAAACCCCTCCGGGTACACCACGAACGGCCGTTCGAGCGTGACCCCGCAGAGTTCCCAGTGTCCGGTGGTGCTGTCCTTCCCCGCCGATACCGGGATCGCAATACCGAAGGCGGCGCTCGGCGCCGGGACCTCGGCGACACCGGCCACCGGAGCACAGCAGCCGAGTCCCATCGCCTGGAGGTTGGGAAGGGCGAGTCCACCGACGGCGCGGGCGACATTGCCCAGCGTGTTGCTGCCGGTATCGCCATAGCTCGCGCTATCCGGCGCCGGCCCGATGCCCAGGCCGTCGAGCACGATGATCGCGGCCCGGCGCATCGGCTCAGTTGCGGGGCGTCGTCTGCACGAAGCGGAAGCGCAGCGCGGTCAGCGCCTCGGTCAGGAGGCGTTGCTCATCGGCATCGAGATGGCCGGCGGTCTTCTGCTCCAGCATCCCCAGCGTGTCGATCATGGCCTGCGCCATCTTCCTGGCATCGGCGCCCGGCACCTGTTCGGCGCCGGGAGGAAGATTGCCATTGAGCGCCTGCTCGGTCTGCTGCGCGAGTCCGAGCACCAGAGAGGCAAAATGTGGATTCACGGGTCGAGGTACCTCCGCTCCACCCGGGGAGCGACGGACGTGAGCAGTTCGTAACTGATCGTACCGGCGTGGCGGGCCTGTTCATCGAGCGAAACCAGCCCGCCCCAGACAGTGGCCACATCGCCCACCGCCACCGATCCCGGGGCCCGCACCATCGTCATGTCCATGGTGACCCGCCCCACGATCGGCGCGGGATCGTTTCCCAGCTCCACGACGCCGCGATTGGAAAGGGCGCGCGGCAGTCCGTCGGCGTAGCCCATGCCGATGGTGGCCACCACCGTGTCCCGCGGCGCCCGCCAGGTGGCGGCATAGCTGACCGAATCGCCGGTGCGCACGGTGCGGCTGGCAATCACCCGTGCCTTGAGCCGGGCCACCGGCTGAGGAGCGGGAGCCGAAGCACCGGCGCTGCCACCGTAGAGGAAGATGCCCGGGCGCACCATGTCGCCGGCAAACCGGGGGCCGGCCAGCGCTGCCGCGCTGTTCGCGGCATGGATCAGCGGTGGCCGCCGGGGCAGTCCCCCCACCACTTCCTGCAATCGCCGCCATTGCTCCGCGGTCGCGTCCGGGTCGGTTTCGGCTGAATGGAAGTGGGTAAAGATCCCCTCCCATCGCGCCGACAGTTCGAGACGGCTCCGGATGGCGCCCCACGCGGCGGAGTCGTCCCAGCCAAGCCCGGCGCGGTGCATCCCGGTATCGACTTCGAGGTGGAACGGGTGGTCGCCCGCGTCGAGCCAGGCGGAGAGCGCCGCGGGATCGCCGATGGTGGGACGCAGCCGGTGGGCGAAAAGGTCTTGCACCAGCGCCGAACGCAGCGGCTCGAACACCACGATCGGGTGGGTGACTCCGCCTCGGCGGAGCTCGATGCCCTCGGCCAGCGTGGCGACCCCGAAGCCCCAAGGGTTGAGCGAGAGCAGCGCGCGGGCAACCGGAACCGCTCCCAGGCCGTAGCCACCAGCCTTGACCATCGGAAGGAGGCGGGCCCCGCTGGCGGCCGCAACCGTCCTCGCGTTGGCTACCACCGCCGCGAGATCCACCTCCATCCAGGCACGAGCCGACTGCTCAGCGTTTGACATGGTCTCAGGGCGGCGGGTATGATAGGACCCACGGAGGCTAAATGCAAGACAATTCAGCGCTTGGACGTGCCATCGCGGTGGTCGCCGACCTCCGCGCCCGGTGCCCGTGGGACCGGGCACAGACCCGGGAATCGCTGCGCCCTTACCTGGTGGAGGAAGTGCTCGAACTGGACCACGCCCTGGCGGTCCAGGACGCCGGCATGATCCGGGACGAGACGGCCGATTTCCTTCTCCACCTGGCGTGGCAGTTCGTGATCGCCGCGGAGCGCGGTGAGTTCACTCCCGAGCAGATCGCCAGGGAGCTGGAACTCAAGATGCGCCGGCGGCATCCGCACCTGTACGATCTCGGTCCCGCCGAACCGTGGCAGCGGCTGAAAAAGCGCGAAGGGAGGCGGCACCTGCTCGATGGGCTGCCCCCCACCCTGCCCTCGCTGCTCATGGCGTACCGGCTGCAGGAACGTGCCGCGGGCGTGGGGTTCGACTGGCCCGATACGGACGGACCCGCCGCCAAGGTTCGCGAGGAACTGGACGAAGTGGAGGTGGAGCTGCGCCAACCGGGCTCGCTTCGCCGCGACTCAGCCGAGCCGGGGGCCCCGACGCTCCCGTCCGAGGCGCTGACCGACGAGATCGGCGATCTCCTCTTTGCCGTCGTCAACCTGGCCCGCAAGGCTCACGTGCAGCCCAGCGTGGCGCTGGACAGGGCCAACGCCAAGTTCAAGTCGCGGTTCGAGAAGGTGGAACGGGTGGCCGAACAGCGGGGAATGGATCTGTCGACGGCGGGGCTGGAGGCGCTGGATGCGATCTGGGCGGAAGTGAAAGAGCGTGAGAGGTGAGAAGTGAGAGGTGAGAGGCAAGAGGGAGTGGCTCCCTCTCACCTCTGACCTCCACGCGGTTGCGGTTCCCCCTACGGGTACAGCCGGTGCAACTGCCGCGGAAAGGAGATCATCTCCCGCACATGGGGCTGACCGGTAATCCACGCGACCGTGCGCTCGACACCGAGGCCGAACCCCGAGTGCACGAAGGTGCCGTACTTCCGGAGATCGAGATACCAGCGGTACGCCTCGGGATCGAGCCCCTGGCCCTGGATCCGTGACAGCAGGATGTCGTAATCGTCCTCGCGCTGGCTGCCTCCGATGATCTCGCCATAGCCTTCGGGTGCCAGGCAGTCGTTGTTGAGCACGGTGCGGGGGTCGGCGGGATTTTCCTTCATGTAGAAGGCCTTCACGCCCTTGGGATAGTTGTAGACGAAGACGGGCCGGTCGTACTCTTTGGCCAGCAGGGTTTCGTCGTCGCCGCCCAGGTCGCGCCCCCATTCCATGTCCGAGCCGAGGGTCGACAGCCGGGCCACCGCGTCGGTGTAGGAAATCCGGGGAAATGGCGGTGTCACCCGGAGCAGCGGGGCCGTATCCCGCTCCAGTTCCTTCAGCTCTTCCGCCCGCTGCTCCAGCGCCCGGCCGACCACGTAGGAAACCAGGTCTTCCTGCAGCTGCATGTTGTCGTCGGAATTGTTGAATGCGACCTCCGGCTCCACCATCCAGAACTCGGTGAGGTGCCGCCGGGTCTTGGATTTTTCGGCGCGAAACGTCGGACCGAAGCAGTAGATCTTTCCGAGTGCGGCCGCCGCCGCTTCACCGTACAGCTGGCCGGTCTGCGCCAGGTAGGCAGTGCCCTCATCGAAATACTCGGTGCCGAACAAACCACTGCGCTCGCCGATTGCCGCCGTAAGAATCGGCGTGTCGACGAGGGTGAAATCGCGCTCGTAGAAAAAATCTCTTATCGCCTGTTCGACCTCGTGCCTGATGCGGGCAATGGCGCGCTGTCGTGGAGTCCGGAGCCAGAAATGCCGGTTGTCGAGAAGGAAGTCGATCCCGTGCTCTTTGGGCTGGATCGGGTAGTCGATCGGACTGGCCCCGTAGATGGACAGGCTGGAGACGCCGAGCTCGAAACCGCCCGGCGCACGCGCGTCGGGACGAACCTCGCCTTCCACCTCTATCGACGTTTCCTGAGTGAGCTTGCCGAATGCTTCCCAGCTT
>DATEHG010000251.1:0-13531 GCA_035279705.1 Gemmatimonadales bacterium | reverse complement strand
CCGGCGGTGCGCGTGGACTATCCTGTCTGGTCACCCGATGGCCATTGGATCCTGTTCGACCGCAACAAGCCGGAGGGGGGAGATATCTGGGTGGCGGAGGCGACGGGCGGGAAGCGGTGAGCGGGAGCTGCGTGAACAGTGGACGGTGAACGGTGAACGGTGAACGGTGAACGGTGAACGGTGAACAGGAATCGCAGGACAGTTCACTGTCAACGGTTCACCGCTAACGACCAATGACCAACTCTTGACCCTCGACCCTCGGCTCTCGACCGCCTTATCCGACCGCTACCGCCTCGAGCGGGAGCTGGGTGCGGGCGGCATGGCCACGGTCTACCTGGCCCAGGACCTCAGGCACGATCGCAAGGTGGCCATCAAGGTGCTGCGGCCGGAGCTTTCAGCTTACCTCGGCGCCGAGCGCTTTCTCCGCGAAATCCGGATCGCCGCGCAGCTCCAGCATCCGCACATTCTTCCCTTGTTCGATTCGGGGGCGGTTGAAGTCGCGAGTCACGAGTCGCGAGTCGAGAGCGGTTCGACTCCAGCTCGTGACTCGCAACTCGTGACTCTCCTCTACTACGTCATGCCCTTCATCCCGGGTGAGACGCTCAGGGAAAAACTGGGCCGGGAAGGGAAGTTGTCCGCCGCCGAGACGGTCAGGATGCTGCGGGAGGTACTGGATGCGCTGAGCCTGGCCCATGAGCAGGGCGTGGTGCATCGGGATATCAAGCCGGAAAACATCCTGCTCTCCGGGCGGCACGCGATGGTGGCGGACTTCGGTGTCGCCAAGGCCGTGGCGGCGGGCAATCGTCCGGCCGGATCGGAGGCGGCCACGGCTCTCACGACCATGGGACTCGCCATCGGCACGCCGGCGTACATGTCTCCCGAGCAGGCCGCCGGCCAGGCGGAGATCGACGGCCGGACCGATCTCTACGCCGTCGGGGTGATGGCCTACGAGATGCTGAGTGGACAGCCGCCATTTCACGGAGGAACACCGCAGTCGCTCGTCGCGGCTCACATCAGCCAGACGCCGGAATCCCTGGGCTCGCTCTGCCCGGACGTCCCCGCACCGCTGGCGGCGGCAGTCATGCGCTGTCTCGAGAAGGATCCCTCCAACCGCTGGCAGTCGGCCGGAGCGATGCTGGGCGCGCTGGAATCCCTCGGTGTGCCCGGGGCCGCCTCCGAAACCGGCGCCACATGGCTGAGTCCTCGGCGGCTGATCATCGCCATGGTCCTCGCCGGACTGGCCGGGACGTGGCTCTGGGCGGTTCCCCTCCGCCACGGCCGGGATCGCGCCTGGGCCCGGGACGTCGCCATCCCGCGGCTGCTCTCGCTGGCCGAAGCGGGAGAGTGGGAACAGGCCTACACCCTCGCCAGGGAAGTGGACCGGCGCGCTCCCGGCGACTCTCTCTTCAACGCACTCCTGCCCAGGTTCGCGCGGCGCTAGAGCATCCACACCGCGCCGGCCGGTGCCGAGGTCTGGCGCAAGGCGTATGACGCGCCGGATTCGGCGTGGGAGCTGCTGGGCCGGACGCCGCTCGACGGCGCCCTCGTGGCGCAGAGCGGACCGGGAGGCCTCTTTCTCGACGCCAACCGCATCCGGATCCGGGCGCCCGGGTATCGCACGATGGAGCTGGTCGGCCTCCCCTTCTCGGACTCCGTGATCACCCTCGATCGGGAGGATGCGATTCCCGCCGAAATGGTCCGGGTGGGAGGGGGGCTGCTCCCCGCGGACTATGCCGGGCTCAAGGATGCGGAGCCCCTCCAGCTGGCGGACTACCTGATCGACCGGTACGAAGTCTCCAATCGCGACTATCGGCGATTCGTGGACAGCGGCGGATATCGGCGACGCGAGTTCTGGACCGAGCCGTTCGAGCGGGATGGGCGGGTGCTCTCGTGGGAACAGGCGATGGCGCTGATGACCGACCGGACGGGTCGCACCGGACCGTCGACCTGGGAAGCCGGCGAATATCCGAGCGGGAGAGAGAATGATCCGGTCGGCGGAGTCAGCTGGTACGAGGCGGCGGCCTATGCCCGGTTCAGCGGCAAGGCGCTGCCCACGGTGATCCACTGGAGTCACGCCGCCAGCGTGCGCAACAGCGCGTGGATGGTCCCGGCCAGCAATTTTGCCGGGCAGGGGCCTGTTTCCACCGGAAGCACGCGGGGGATCAGCGCCTTTGGGGCGTACGACATGGCGGGCAACGTTCGCGAATGGTGCGAGAACGAGACCCAGGGCCAGCGGTACATCCTCGGTGGCGGCTGGGATGATCCCCCCTACCGATTCAACGACGCGTACGCGCAGGCTCCCTTCGACCGCTCGCCGCTCAATGGCATCCGCCTGGCGCGGTACCAGTCCTCGGATTCCAACCTGGCGCGGGCCTCCGGGCCGCTGAACCGGCGGTCTCGGGATTTCCTGCGCCTCACGCCCGCCAGCGATGCGGTGTTCTCTGCCTACCGGCAGATGTACGAATACGACCGGAAACCACTGAACCCGCGGATCCTCGAGACAGTGGACGAGGGGGAGTGGACCCGGGAGCTGGTGCGGGTCGATGCGGCCTACGCCAACGACAGCCTGCTGCTCTACCTGTATCTTCCCCACCGCGGCCCGAAGCCCGCGCCCGCCATCGTGTTCTTCCCGCCGGGGAGTGCGGTGACCAATCCGGCGCTCACGGCGGCGGATCCCCGTCACTTCGACTTCCTCATCAAGAGTGGACGGGCGGTTCTGTACCCGGTCTACAAGGGGACGTATCAGCGGCAGGACTCGCTGCGGGGCGACAACCCGGATTCGACGGCCTTCTACCGCGATCACGTGGTCATGTGGGGCAAGGACCTCCGCCGGGGTATCGACTATCTGGAGACCCGGCCCGAGGTGACGACCACGCGGCTGGCCTACTACGGGATCAGCTGGGGCGGGGAGATGGGGGCGATCATGCCGGCGATCGAGCCCCGGCTCACGGTGAGCGTGCTGCAGGTCGCGGGCCTGGGATACTCGCCGGTGCGGCCCGACGTGGACCCGGTAAACTACCTGCCCCGGGTCCGGATCCCGACCCTCATGATCAACGGCCGATACGATTTCTACTTTCCGGTCGCGACCTCGCAGATCCCGATGTTCCGCCTGCTGGGCACCCCGGCCGAACAGAAGCGCCATGTGATCGAGGAGGGGAGCCATTTCGTGCCCCGGGTCCGCCTGATCCAGGAAAGCCTGGCCTGGCTGGACAAGTACCAGCCGCTGGGACCGTAGCGCCGATTGGAGGAGCACCGCGCATGTGCCGGAACATTCGAACGCTCTATCACTTCGATCCTCCCGTCAGCCACGACGAGATGCGGGCGGCGTCGCTGCAGTTCGTCCGCAAGGTCAGCGGCTTCAACAGGCCGTCGGCCGCCAACCAGGCGGCGTTCGATCATGCGGTCGACGAAGTGACCGCGACCGTGCACGCGCTGCTTGACTCCCTGGTGACGACGGCGGCCCCGAAGAATCGCGAAGTGGAAGCGGCCCGGGCGCGGGCCCGGGCGGTCAAGCGGTTCGGGGCTGTCCGCAGCACCGGTAAGAGCGCAGTGGACCCTCACCCCCGACTGTCTTGACTCTCGACTCTCGACTCTCGACAGCCTTATCCGACCGCTACCACCTGGAGCGGGAGCTTGGCGCAGGCGGCATGGCCAGGGTCTATCTGGCCCACGACCTCAAGCACCGTCGCCAGGTGGCCGTCAAGGTACTCCGCCCCGAACTGGCGGCCGTGCTCGGAGCCGACCGATTCGTCCAGGAAATCGCGACGACCGCGTCGCTCCAGCATCCGCACATCCTTCCCCTGTTCGATTCGGGCACGGCCGATGGATTCCTCTACTACGTCATGCCGTTCATCGACGGCGAGACTCTGCGCGACAAGCTCAACCGCGAGACCCAGCTCGGCATCGAGGAATCGGTCCGGATTACCTGCGACGTCGCCGACGCCCTCGATTACGCCCACCGCCACGGCGTGATCCACCGGGACATCAAGCCGGAGAACATCCTGCTCCATGATGGCCGGCCGATCGTAGCGGATTTCGGCATTGCGCTGGCGGTGAGCGCGGCGGCCGGCGGGCGAATGACGGAAACGGGGCTCAGCCTCGGCACGCCGCACTACATGAGCCCGGAGCAGGCGACCGCGGAGAAGGAGATCACCGCCCGCTCCGACGTCTACTCGCTCGGGGCGGTGCTGTACGAGATGCTGACCGGCAACCCGCCGCACACGGGCGCCTCGGCCCAGCAGATCATCATGAAGATCGTCACGGAGGAGCCGGCGCCGGTCACCAATGCGCGGAAGTCGGTGCCGCCGAACGTCGCCGCCGCGGTGGAAAGGGCGCTCGAGAAACTGCCGGCCGATCGCTTCGACAGCGCCAGGGCGTTTGCCGATGCGCTTGCCAATCCGGCCTTCAGGGCCGCGAGGGGAGCGGAGCGAGCCGGCGGACCGGCGGGGCACGGTGTATCACGCCAGTCGTTCGCGGCAATGACGGCACTCGCGGCGACGCTGCTTCTGCTGGCGCTTTGGGGCTGGCTCCGTCACGGCACCACTCGCCCCGAGTCTGGCGCAAGAAGCATCGACATGAGCCTGCCCCGGGGATACTGGTTCAGCAAGCCGCAGGTGGCGATCAGTCCCGATGGCGCGATCATCGTGGCCGTTGCCGACAGCGGCTCGGGCAGTCAGCTCGTGGTGCGCCGGGCCTCCGCCTCCGATTTCGAAATCGTGCCGGGGACTCTTGGCGCCGAGAATCCGTTCTTCTCCCCAGACGGCAAGTGGATCGGATTCGCGGCGGGTGGCAAGCTGCGGCGGATCCCCGTGCTTGGCGGACCTCCGGTCGTGATTGCGGACTCGGTCGACTGGGGCGAAGGGGCGTGGGCTGACGATGGCACGATCTACTTTACCCCGCACTTCAACGGCGGGTTGTGGCGGGTGGCCGCCGCCGGCGGAATCCCGGAAGCCGTTACCGTTCCGGATACGACTGCCGGTGAACTCGGCCATTGGAATGCGGCCGCCGTTCCCGGCAGCAAGGTCGTGTTGTATACGGCCTACGTGACGCCGTTCGGCCATTCGCGGGTCGAGGCCGTCAACACCGCCACCCACCGGACCAGGGTAGTACTCGAAGGGGCGTACTATCCGCGCTACCTCAGCCCGCGGCGACTGCTGTTCATCCGGAACGGTACCCTGATGGTCACCGGGTTCGACCCCGACCGGCTCGAAGTCATCGGGACTCCGGTACCGGCCGTGGAAAGCGTGGCGCTTGAGGAGGTCAACGCCGAGGCCGGGTTTGACGTCGCCGAAGATGGCACGCTGGCCTACCTCCCGCGGAGCGAATGGAATTCCCGGGAAATCGTCGCCCTGGGCCGCGAGGGCAGGGTGGAGCGCGTCATCGACTCGATGGGCGGTTTCGGCGGCCTGTCCCTCGATCGGGCGAGCCAGCGCCTGGCCATCGAGCTCGATCACGATCTGTACAGCTTCGATCTGTCCCGGCGGTTTCTGACCCGGCTCACCCGTTCGCCCGAACTTGAAATTGCCCCCGTGTGGAGCCCAGACGGCCACACGCTGTATTACGGCAGCGAGGGAAAACGGAACTTCGACATCTTTGGCAGAACCGCCGACGGCGGGGGCAGCGAGACGCGGGTGTACTCGTCGGGACACGACATGTATCCGTCCTCGGTCTCCCCGGATGGCGGCACCCTCTTGTACACCGACTTCACGCCCGCGGGAGATCTCAGGGAGTTATCGCTGGACGGACACCGTGCGTCCCGGTCGCTCACCAGCACCGTATCGACCGAGGAGCACGGTACCTACTCGCCCGATGGCCGCTGGATCGCCTATCACTCGGACGAATCGGGCGAGAACCAGGTCTACCTGCAACGCGCCGGCGAAGGCGCCTGGCCCAACCGGATCCAGGTCTCGCGCAGCGGCGGTGCCAATCCGCGCTGGGGCCACCAGGGTCGGGAGTTGTTCTTTCTCTCGGCGGGAGGAGTCACCGGTGTGGCCATCGATCCTGCGAGCGGACGGGTCGGCGCTTCCCGGGTGCTTTACCCGGGCCGAGACCTCTGGACCGGCAACTCCGGGTCGTCCCTTGAGGTTGGTCCCGAGGGTACTCTGTACGCCATCCGCCGCCCGAGAGAACTGACGCCGCGTCGACTTCACCTGGTGCTCAACTGGGGCACTGCCATGGCGGGCTCGACGCATTGACTCTGCCATCGGCCCCGTCGCAACAGCCGTGGGTTAATCCTCCTCGGGCGCGACGACCGGAAACTGTCCCGTGATCTCCTCCGCCGGCACGGGCGCGGGCGTCGAGACGGCCGGCGAGTAGTCGAGCAGGGCCGCCGCCAGCGGCAGGGTCACGAGCACCAGGATTCCCGACAGCCAGAAGGGGACGCCGACCCCGGCGTGATCCATCAGGAACCCCGCCGCAATCGGAAAGGCCACCCGCGATACCCCACCGAAGGTGTGCTGCACTCCCATGTAGAGTCCGCGCTCGGCTGAAGGAACGACCCGTGACAGCAGGCCGGTCACGCAGGGAAAGAGGAACGCGGTCCCGATCGGCATGAGCGTGAATCCCAGCGCCAGCGCCGGGTAGCCGTGGGCCAGCCCCGCGGCTCCGAGGCCGAGGGACAACAGCACCACTCCGAGCCGCGCGAGGCGCACCTCGCCCAGGCGATCGACCATCCGGCCCAGCAGCAGGGAACGCACGATGACGCCCATCCCGCCGAGGTACATGACGAAGTAGCCGATGTTCGATTCGGTCACCCCGAATCGACCGGAGAGCAGAAGTGGCGCGGTTTGAATGGTGCCGTAGAAGGCGCCGATGCCGATGGTGTAGATCCAGATCAGCCGCGACGCCGGCTCCCGCCAGTGGGTCACCACCCGGAGAATGGCCGCTCGTCCGGTCGTTTCGGAGGGCTTCGAGTGGCCCGCCGAGTGGCGGAGTTCCCGCGACTCCCGGAGGAAGCGCCAGGCAAAGGCCGCCACCAGGAGGCTCAGCATTGCGGCGGCGAGGCCGGGTGCCCGACGGCCACCCAGCGAGATCAGGGCGGACCCGAAGGCGGGTCCCGCCACTGCGCCGAGGCTGGTGACCACCGAGAGCCAGCCCAGGCTCTTGGTCCGCTCCTGCGCCGGCGAGGCATCGGCCACGTAGGCCTGAACCACGCCGATCGTGCCGCCGCCGGCGCCCTGGATGAGCCGGGAGATCAGCAGCGCGATGATCGATCCGGCAAAGGCGAAGAGGACGTAGGAGGCGCCGGTCAGCAGCAGGCCGGCAAGGATGGCGGGCCGCCGGCCGTACCGGTCCGAGAAGCGGCCCCAGCCCGGCGCCACGGCGAGTTGCGCGATCGAAAAGGCCGAGATCAGGAAGCCGACCATGGTGGCGTCGGCCCCGAAATCGGTGGCGTAGTAGGGCAAGAGGGGGATGATCATGGTGAGCCCCACCATGTCCACGAATGCGGTGACGAACAGGACAAGCAGTCGCGCCATGGGAACGCTCAACCCCTTCGGGTGGAAGGATTTCCGCTCTAGCTGCCGGGCTTCGCGGTTCCTATACTATGGCACTCTCCCGACCCCGGGTCCAATTGCAGACAGCATTCCAGGAAAGCGTCCCCCCTGTCGCGGGGTGGGTCGCGACATGACTATCGGGAACTACCTTCCCGCCGCAAACCGGTACGACCGCCCGGAGTTCTTCCGCCGCTGCGGGCGCTCCGGCGTCCTTCTGCCCGTGATTTCACTCGGCCTCTGGCACAACTTCGGGGCGGTCGACGATTTCGAGAACGCCCGCGCCATCCTCCGCCGGGCTTTTGACGCAGGCATCACGCACTTCGACCTGGCCAATAACTACGGCCCGCCGGAAGGGTCAGCGGAAGCCACCTTCGGCCGCATCCTGCGCGAGGATTTCAAGAGCCATCGAGACGAGTTGATCATCACCACCAAGGCCGGCTACTACATGTGGCCGGGCCCTTACGGGGAGTGGGGATCCCGCAAGTCTGTGCTGGCCTCGCTCGACCAGTCGCTCGCCCGGATGGGGCTCGACTATGTCGACATCTTCTACTCACACCGCCCGGACCCGCAAACGCCGCTGGAAGAAACGATGGGCGCGCTGGCCCAGGCGGTTAAGAGTGGCCGGGCGCTCTATGCAGGGCTGTCCAACTATTCTCCCGCGCAGACGGTCGAGGCCGCTCGCCTTCTGCGCGACCTCGGCACCCCCTGCCTGGTCCACCAGCCGCGCTACAGCATGCTGGACCGGCGGATCGAACCGGAGCTGCTGGCCACGCTGGCCCGAGAGCAGATCGGGGCCGTGGTGTTCTCGCCGCTCGCCAAGGGACTACTGACCGATCGGTATTTCGGCGGTATTCCGGCCGACTCGCGGGCCGGTCACGACCCGCGCTTTCTCAAGCCGGCCGATATCAGCGAGGCCGTCCTGGCCAGGACGAAGCGCCTCAACGAAATCGCCCGCGGCCGCGGCCAGAGCCTGGCCCAGATGGCGCTGGCGTGGGTGCTGCGCCACCCGGAGGTGACCAGCGCGCTGATCGGTGCCAGCCGGCCCGGCCAGGTGGACGACTGTGTGGGCGCGGCGAAAAGTCTCGCCTTCGCGCCGGAAGAGCTTCAGCAGATCGACACGATCCTGGCTGGCTAGTTGGCTGGTTGGCCAGGCGACCTCTCGACCCTCGACCCTCGACCCTCGACCCTCGACACCAAAAGCATGAACCGAATCGCGGCGATTGTTCTCAGGGTCCTGGTCCTGGCGGTGTGCGGTGCACCCCTCCAGGCGCAGGCGTCGAAGGCAACGGACAGCCGGTACCTCTACGTCTGGACCGCCGGCGCCGATTCCCTGGCGCAGGACTATCTCGCGGTCTATGACGTGCGGCCCGACAGCGGCCGGTACGGCGCGCTCGTCACCACCGTTCCTGTGGGGAGTGGTGGCAACCGGCCGCATCACACCGAGCATGCGCTCGCCGCCGACCACCAGCTGTTTGCCAATGGATTCGCCAGCGGGCGGAGCTGGATCTTCGATCTGACCGATCCCGTGCGGCCCAGGATTGCCGGCGCCTTTGGAGACCAGGCGGGTTACAGTCACCCGCACAGCTTTCTCCGCCTCCCGAATGGCAACGTGCTGGCGACCTTCCAGATGCGCCACGATTCCACAGGCATGCATCCCGGCGGTGTGGCGGAGATGACGACGGCGGGAGTGGTGGTCCGGTCGAGTTCGGCGGCTGGCCCCGGAGTGCCGGACGGTATCCGCCCCTATTCGGCGGCCATTGTCCCGTCGCTCGACCGGGTCGTCACCACGACGACCGACATGGATCAGAAGAATCCGCACCCGGCGACCGAGATCCAGGTCTGGAAGCTCTCCACGCTCGAGCTGCTCCATACCGTGGCGCTGCCCCCGGGTCCGCAGGGCGACGAGAACGGCCTCACGGCCGAGCCGCGCCTGCTGGGCGACGGGAAGACCGTGCTGGTCTCGACCTTCCACTGCGGATTGTTCCTGTTGCGCGGTCTCGAGAGCGAGGCTCCCTCGGGTCAGCTCGTCGCGAGCTTTCCGCGCAAGGCGGGCACGAACTGCGCCATCCCGGTCGTGGCCGGCCATTACTGGCTGGTGACGGTGCCCTCGATTCCGGCCGTCGTCAGTCTCGACATCGCCGATCCGGCGCATCCGCGCGAAGTATCGCGCGTCGTGCTCGACTCCACCGATGTGCCGCACTGGATCTCGCTCGAGCCGAACCAGCGGCGCCTGGTCCTCACGGGTTACGGCACGCTCAGGAATCGCCTGCTGCTCGTCACCTTTGATCCGGCCACCGGAGCGCTGGCGCTGGATCGGCGTTTCCACCCCGCCGATGCCACGCGTCCCGGTTTCGATGTGAACGGCGTGCCGCACGGTGCGGTGTTCAGCCGGCCGTGACTCTCGACCACTCGACCACTCGACCTCTTGAGCTCTCGACCCTCGACCGACTTTTCCAGTCGGCAGCCTGGCCGTCCCGCCGGATGGGCGCACGTTGTACTACGGCGCTCGGGACGTCCACGCCAATCTCTCGCTGGTGCTGCGTTCGGAGGGGGGCAGTGACCGGCAGCAAGCAGTGAGCGGGAACTGCGTAAAAAGCGAGTAGTGAAAAGTGAAAGGCGAGCGGACCTGTAGGCAACGGGTTGTCATATCATTGCGCGCCCCGCCCGCCTACCCGTCCAACCGTCTGCCCGTCTCCACCACCGCAACCTGAGCCGCTCGGCTCAAGGCACCCAGCAGGCCGGCGACGTGATCCGGAGCCGGCTCGGTCAGGAAGGGGTCCATGACGGTGCAGCGCAGCACCACGAGACCCTCATCCCCCCCGTCCCGCCAGTCGCCGACGGTGCCAACGCCGATCTCGGCCAGCAGCGGATCGATGGCGCCGTCGTACATCGGGGAACGGAGCCTCGTCCGGGTGATGATGTATTCGGGTGCGCCATCGGGGCGCGCCAGGCTGAGCTGCTGATAGATGCGCTGGTTGAACGCATTGAGCCGGGGCAGCGAATCCGCGCCGGGGAACACCACCACGAAGCAGACGATGTTGATGTCGGGGGCAGGCAGCCGGACGATCCGGAACGGCGCCAGCGCCCCGGTGCCAAGCGCCTCGTGAAGGCGCCGCGCACCGGCCACCGTGCGCTCGATCAGATAGCCGTAGCCGCGTTCGTCGAGCGGCAGGACTTTGTGGCTGAGCCATACCGCGGCGGCGGCGGCGCCAGGCTTCGATCCCTCGAGGATGTAGCGGCCCAGGAACCGTTCGACGCCGACCTCGGACTGGTCGGGCGCGAGATACGGCGGATCGGTCGCCACCAGTTGGCGGGTCCGCCCGTCGCGGACCAGGATGGCGCCGGCCGAATACGGCACGAAGCCCATCTTGTGGGGATCGATGCTCACCGAGTCCGCCTCTCCCAGCGCCTCGATCGCGCGGACCCACTCGGTGGTTGGCCAGTCGGTGCCGGCCGAACCCCGGATTTCACCGGCGGGGCGGCGGGAACCATCGGCGCGGCGGGTCACCGCGGCCGTGTACCCGCCGTAGCAGGCGTCGGAGTGGAGATGAAAGGAGACGCCCAGCTCCCGTTCGGCCCGCTGGCGGACCTCGAGGATCTGGTCCAGCCGGTCGACCGCACTCTCCTCCGTCGTCCCGCAGACGCTCACGCAGGCCAGGATCGGCTGGCGCCGCCGCGCCAGGCGGGAAATTTCGCTCCACAGCGCCCCAGGATCCATGCGGAACGACGTGTCGAGCGGGATGTGCACCAGCTGGTTGGATCCGATGCCGAGGGCGCGGACGATCTTTTCCCAGGAGTAGTGGGCCGTGGAGGCCAGCAGCACGACGCCGGCGGGGAGCGGATCGCCATAGTCGAGCGCCAGGCGGCGGCTGTATTCCTGGTAGCCGATGGCGGCGAGGGAGTGGTTGGCCAGGGCTCGCTGGACATCGGTCCGGGGCGCGGCCTGCCAGAGACGGTCCCAGAGATCGAGCGTGGCCTCGCCGGTGATGTTGACCAGCTGCCAGAGCGGCAACTCGCTCAGCGGACTGGTGCCGCCGCCGGGCAGCACCACCGACGGGTCGACTCCGAGTTCTCTCGCCGCGCCGGCCGCCGCGACCGGGAGGTAGCGGACGCTCCGGGCCAGCCAGAGCGCCTCGAAGTTGGCGATGGTGCCACCCGACGTGAGGTGCCCCCAGCTCCGGTCCGGGTCGTAGCCGATCATCCGGGCCAGCTGTCCGCCAGCCTCGAGCTCGAGGCGGGTGGTGGCCGGTGAAACTTCGCTGGCGATGTTGTTGGGATTGTACAGCATGGTGGCGAACCAGCCGACCTGCGACGCGATCGTCTGCTCGCCGATCATGTGCCCCTTGTACCGTCCGCTGAACAGCGGCGCATCCTGCTTCAGCTCGGCCAGAAGCCCGATCAGCTCCTGGGTCATCGTGGCCACCGCGTCCTCGTAGCCCTCGCGGCGTCGGTCCGCCTCGCGGATGGCCACCCCGTCTTCCGGGTGAAAGTTGCGGCGCCAGAAGACGTGATCCCTGAGCGACTCCAGGACGAGGCGCTCCAGCAGGTCGGCATTCTCGCCGCGTGGCCCGAGAAACCAGGCCCGCAGGGCATCACGCGGGTTGATCGGCATAGTCGTGGGTGAAATTGGCCCTCGGCCCCTTGAGGGTTGCCTGAATCAAGTGTGAAGCCGGTCTCAGGCTGGCTTCGGCAGGGTGTTGCCGGCCGGCGCGGGGACAGCGCTCCTCCGCCGGGTTACCGCAGGTGCCTGCCACCGGTACATTTCGGCCATTCCACCGTGCCTCAATCCGTGATCCCATCTCCGGCGTTTCGCCGGGGCGGTTCAGGAGCCGGCGTGCCGTTGTTGCGGTGCGCCGGGGCCAGGAAACCCGCGCAATCCGAACGCAGTGAACAGGAACAGTGTGAACAGCGAACAGTGAACAGGCGCTGAATTACGGTTCCCGATTCACCATCAACTGTTCACCGCTAACGACCAACGACCAGCTCTTGACCCTCGACTCTCGACTCTCGACCGCCCTGTCCGACCGCTACCGCATCGAGCGGGAGCTCGGCGCCGGCGGCATGGCCACGGTCTATCTGGCCCAGGACCTCAAGCACGATCGCAGAGTCGCCATCAAGGTGCTGCGGCCCGAGCTGGCCGCGGTCATCGGCGCCGAGCGGTTCCTTCGCGAGATCAAGACGATCGCGGGGCTGCAACATCCGCATATTCTCGGATTAATCGATTCGGGAATTGCCCAAGTCAGAAGTCAGAAGTCGGAAGTCACTGATGCAGAGACTTCTGACCTCCGACTTCCGACTGCCGATTCGATCGTCTACTACGTCATGCCCTTCGTGGAAGGGGAGAGTCTGCGGGATCGGCTGACCCGCGAGAAGCAGCTGCCGATCCCCGATGCGGTCCGCCTGGCCACCGAGGTCGCCTCGGCGCTCGACTACGCTCACCGCCACGGCGTCATTCATCGCGACATCAAGCCGGAAAACATCCTGCTGCACGATGGCCAGGCGCTGGTGGCCGACTTCGGCATCGCGCTGGCCGTCAGCCAGGCCGGCGGCACCCGGATGACCGAGACCGGGATGAGCCTCGGTACGCCGCACTACATGTCGCCTGAGCAGGCGATGGCCGAGCGCGAGATCACGGCCAAGAGCGACGTCTACGCGCTGGGGGCCGTGACCTACGAAATGCTCACGGGGGATCCGCCGTTCACCGGCTCAACTGCACAGGCCATCGTGGCCCGGGTGGTGACCGAAGCGCCGCGGCCGCTGACCCCGCAGCGGAGCACCATTCCAGCCGCCGTGGAAGACGCCGTCCTCACCGCGCTGCAGAAGCTCCCGGCGGATCGGTGGGGAAGTGCCGCGGAGTTTGCCGCGGCGCTGGGGGGGCAGGGGGGCAGTGGGGCAGTGAGGAGGCACACCTCGAGCACACTGCCCAGCCGCCCCGCTGCCCCCCCCGTTGTCTATCTGGGCCTGCTTGCGGTGGTCGCCGCGCTTGCTGCATGGGGCTGGCTCTGGCCCCGCGCCGCCGGCATTCCGCCCGCGCGCTT
>DATEHG010000250.1:0-27091 GCA_035279705.1 Gemmatimonadales bacterium | reverse complement strand
ACCTGCTCGAGCGCATCCACGGCGCCCTTGTAGTCGCCCTTGTACACCCGGGCGTTGCTGAGCAGGTCCCACAGGTCCGCGTTGGTGGGATCGAGCTTGAGGCCGTCCAGCGCCGCCTGCTCCGCCGCTTCGGGATGCTCGTACTTGATGAAGAGCTTGAAGGCCAGCTCGCGCAGCGGCTGGTTGGTCGGCGCGACCAGCAGCATCTGCTTCAGCGCGTCGACGGTATGGGCCGTATCCCCCTTGGCTTCGTACAGACCGGCCAGCTGGGTCCAGGCGGCCAGGCTGAGCTGGTCCCCCGCCACCGCGGCCTGGAGAAACTTGAGCGCTTCGGCGCTGTCCGCCTTGGTCTTCTTGTCGAGCGAGATCAGGGCGAGGCAGAAGTTGGCCACCCCGCTGGTGGGCATGGTAGCCAGCGCCTTCTTGGCGGAAGCCAGCGCCTTGTCCCGGGCCGTGGAGCGCTGATTGATGCAGTCGCGCGAGTCGGCCAGGCTCTTGATGGCCGGCGTAAAGGCGTCGGCGGCGGCGCTGCCCAGGGCCTCGAAACTCTGTCCGGGCTGCTGTGGCACCACAAAGGTGTTCCCCGCCGAGTCGGCCAGCCCTGCCAGCCGGGCGGTGACGCTGTAGTGGCCGCCGTCCGTCTTGGAGAGCGCGGTGCTCACCATGGCCCGGGCCTGCAGCGAGGTGGCGAGCTGGCGCTGCTGATTGAGCGGGAAGATGGCGTCCGCCGGAATCCCGAACTGGGCCAGCGCGTCATTGATCTTCTCGCGCGGGATCACGAAATAGTTGGACCCGACCACTTTCTCCATGCGCGTGCGCATGGCAGTGCCCACCTTCACGGCGGCGCTGCTGTCCTGCGACAGGAAGGTGAAGGGATTGGCCACGAGCAGCCTGGGCGCATTCGAGACCTGCTGGTCCGGGGAGGTGCGCCGCACCGGGATCTGGGCCGAGAGCAGCGAGCCCGCCATCAGGGCGCCCGCCGTGGCAGGAACAGTCAGACGAAGCAACCGCATCCGTAAAGCCTCCTGAAAGACGATACCCAGCGACCGGTGCCCTCGGGCCGCAATGGGCGAAGAGGGATTCGAACCCCCGACATCCTGCGTGTAAGGCAGGCGCTCTGGACCAGCTGAGCTATTCGCCCGGGAACCTATAGACCGATACCGAGGGGCAGGAGCACGAAGTAGCCCAGCACGAGGAGTGCTGCTGCACCTGTCGTGCCCCCGGCCTTGAGCCACCAGTATCCCGCAATGATGACGGCCAGGCCGGCCACCAGCAGTGCCACGTTCAGGGGTTTGAAACGTAGTGCCGCAGGCGGAGAGGAAGGGGGCGAAGTGGCCATAGGGCAGGAGTTTAGCCGCCAGAATCGTCCGGGTCAACCGCATCCGCGTCAACCGGCACCACCCAGCCAATATCGAGCGCGGCTCGCCTCGGGCGGTCGGCGCGCCGGCGGTACCATGTGGCGAGGATCACAGCGCCGGCGGCGAGTGACCAGAAACCGCCCGCCAGCAGCCAGGTCACGAGGTTGTAGCGCACCCGGACGGCGTGCTGCCAGGTGTCCTCGAACTGATACAAAGAAAGACCGGTAGACTGCTGGACCGCGGTGTCGAAATCGACGCCCTCCCGGAGCCGGTTCAGCAGCGGGTCGAGCAGGCCGCTGGGATTCCTCCGGGCCAGTTCAATGATGGCGGAGGTGGCCAGCGCGTACGCCACGTCGGCGGTCCGGGCCGAGCCGCGCAGCATGCCATCGAGGCCGGTCAGCGTCGGGGGCGTGACACCCGCCAGCGCCGCGCCCATCCGCAGGTACTCGAGACGCTCCCATTCGCCGGTCGACCACGCCGCGTAGCCTTCATCGAACCAGAGCGGGACCCGGACCGAGATGGCGGCGTGGAGTGCCAGGTGGGCGAGCTCGTGGTGCAGTGTCGCCTGGACGTCGGGCAGATCGGCCCGCAGGATGATCGTCCGGGTGGCGGGCAGCGCGAAGCCGGCACCCCACCCCGGGGCCCGGCCGCGAAAGGCCTGGGACATCGCGGCCGAATCCGGCACCAGCACCAGCGTAATCGGGAGGGTATCGACCGTGCCGAGGCCCGGCCAGCGGCGGATGGGATCGGCCGCTTCGGCGAGCTGAATAGCCAGGGCCGAGGTGGTGCGACTCGCGACGACCGTCACCCGCCCCACCTGGATGGCGTCGGGCGGGCCCTGCACCGCGAGCAGCAGCGGGATCAGGCCGGCGAGGCGCGCGGCGGTTCGCCTCCGGCAGCGACGAGGTCGAGCATTTCCTTGCAGCGCTTGCCCCAGGGACTGAACTTGTTGGCCTTCCACCCTTCCGTCCACGACTGCTTGCCCGCGTCCTGTTCCCCGGAAAACCACTGCGCCCGCCCCAGCTCGTAGTAGGCCTCGATCAGGTTGGGGCCGAGCTGCACGGTCTTCTGGAAGAAAGTCTGGGCGTCCTCGTACATCTCCCGTTCGAGGTAGACCAGCCCCAGGTAGTAGTGGGCGTAGAGGGTGGCCTTGCGATCGTTGTCGAGGCGGATGGCCTTGGAGAGATGCTCGATCGCCTCTCCGAAAATCCGCTTCTTGAGGCAGATGTACCCCACGTTGATGCGGGCCAGCGAGTTGGCCGGCTCCCGCATCAGCACTTTGGAGAAGGTGGTGAGGGCATCATCGTACTCTTCGTGGAGCATCTGGGCCCAGCCCAGCAGCGACTGGGCCTGGGTGTCGTTGGGCGAGAGGGTCAGCGCCCGGGTAAGGGACTGGATGGCGCCGGAGTAGTCTCCCAGCGAGATCAGGCTCCACCCCTTCTCGATGAACGTCGACGCCCCCAGGTGGTCGGCGTGAATCATGGGACGGGCGCCGGTGAACTGGGGCGCGGAGGCGGACTCGGACGAGGCGGCCAGCTGCTTGTAGCGCTCGACGAGGCCGCGGATTTCCTCCTTCAGCGTGGTGAGGTCCGCCAGGGCGCCGTCCACCCGCTTGAAAAAGGCGATGATCTCGCGCTTGACCACTTCCCGCTCGGCCGGGTTGTTCACCTTCTGCAGCCGGCCGTCCAGTTCGGCGTACTGGGCCCTCAGGCCAGCCACCAGTCCCTCGGGCGAATCCATCAGGCCTCCATGGCAGCCAGCGCCAGCCGCTCTTCCGAGCTGAGCAGGCGGGCGGCATTGAGCAGGACGATGGTCCGGTCCTGCTGCGCGATGATGCCGGAGATGTACTGGGCCGCGAGGCCCCGCACCATGGGCGGCGGCGCGGTGATGACCGCGGCGTCGACCCGCAGCACTTCCAGCACCTGGTCCACCACGATGGCGACCCGCTGGGTTTCCAGCTCCAGGACCATCATCCGGACTTCCTCGCGGACTTCCGAGGGCACCGAGAGGCGCTTGCGCAGGTCCACCACCGGCACGACACCGCCGCCGTAGCGGACAACCCCCTCGAGGAAATCGGGTGCGCCGGGCAGCAGGGCCGGTGCCTCGTAGCGCAGGATCCGTTCGACCTGGAAGATGTTGACCGCGAACTCCTGCGGTCCCACCCGGAAGGCCACGAACTGGAGTTCATCGCCGGGAGCGTTCATGCGCGTGTCCCCGCTTCGGCCAGACGGTCGCGAAGCGCGTTCAGGTTGAGGATCGGCACCAGCGCGTCTTCGCGCCGGACCACCGCAATGGCCCAGGGCATGGTTTCGCCCGGCGGGACCGGAAGCAGGTCGCCATGGGAGACCACATCCACTTCATCGACCTCCAGGCAGATCGGCGCCCCGTTCAGTTCGGTCACCAGCATCAGGGGGGAAATCTCCGGAGGACAGTCGCCTCCCGCCAGCAGGGCCCCGAGATGCAGCACCGGCATCGCGAGGCCGCGTCCCCAGGTGACGCCCCGGAGGGCCGGGTCGGTGCCGGGCACCCGGTGTACCTCCCCCAGGTCCGCCACTTCGACGACGTCGGCCAGCAGCAGGCCGATGTCGCGGCCGCCGGCACGGGCCAGCAGGAAATCGACTGCTCCGCTCATGCCCGCTTCCGCTGCTCCATGAGTGCCGTGATCCGCGGCGCGATGCCGGCGAGCGGCAGCACTTCGTTCGCGCCCCCGCCCTGCACCGCCGATTTGGGCATGCCCCAGACGGTCGAACTGGCCTGGTCCTGCGCGATGCCGAACCCGCCGGCATCGTGAATCGACTTGAGGCCCATGGCGCCGTCCCGCCCCAGACCCGTGAGCACCACACCGACCGCGGCCGCCCCCCAGACCTGCGCCACCGAATTGAACAGCGGATCCGCCGAGGGCCGCACTCCCCAGATCGGCGCGCCCTGGTCGAGGGCGATCCTGGGTTCGTCCTCGCCCGATACCACGCGCATGTGCCAATCTCCGGGCGCGATGTAGACCGAATCGGGACGGACCGGTTCGCCGTCCTTCGCCTCGCTGACCGCAAGCTGACTCATGGCTGCCAATCGCTCCGCCAGGCTGGCGGTGAACTTCGGAGGCATGTGCTGCGCCACCACCACCGCCATATCAAGGCCCGGCACGAGATTGGGAATCAGCTCCGCCAGGGCGCGCGGGCCGCCGGTCGAACTGGCCACTGCCACCGCCCAGCGGGCCCGGCCCGTCCTGGGGAGTGGTCGCGGGCCCGCCCGTTTGGGCCGGGCCAGGACCGGCAGCCGCCCGATCTCCGCCGCCCGCGCCGCCCGCATGGCCTCGAGCAGTCTCGGCGCCAGTCGCAAGGCGGAGCCCGGGCCGGGCGCGCTTTCCTTGGCCACCAGCTCGACGGCGCCGAGCTCGAGCGCCCGGATCGTGGCCTCCGAGCCCGGACCGGCGTAGGCGCTCACCACCACGATCGGCCGGGGGGACTCCGACATGATGTAGCCGATGGCGCCGAGTCCATCGAGCTCCGGCATCTGGAGATCCATGGTGACCAGGTCCGGATGGAGCTCGTGGACCAGCTTGAGCCCTTCCATCCCGTTGGCCGCGGTTCCCACGACTACGAACTCCCCGGACCCGCCGAGGATATCGCCGATCATGCGGCGATAGAGCGCGCTGTCGTCCACGATGAGGACGGTGGGGCGATCAGAGCGACTGTTCACCATGCGCCACCGAGCGGACCCGGATCACTCCGTCGCCGACCGTGAAATGCACCGAGCGACCGAAGTCTCCCCCCACCGACTCGGCCGTGATCGGTATGCCCAGGCTGTTGAGCACTTCGCGCGTCGCGACCACGTTGCGCTCGCCCATCTGCATGGAGCCCGGGGGCGCGAGATTGGCGAACATCGACGCGCCCCCGACCAGCCGGGCCGTGATCCGCCGCCGCTCGGCGCCGAGGCCGCCCATGTCGGTGAGCAGCGCGGGAACGGCCGTCTGGGGAAACTTGGCGGGGTTTTCCGCTCCCCGGCGCCCGAGTGAAAGCGAGGGCAGGAGGATATGCGCGAGCCCGCCGATTCGCGCAGTCGCGTCGTACAGGATGATCGCGACGCAACTCCCCAGGCCGAGCGTGACAAGGCGCGCCTCGGCGTCACCGGCGCTGTAGTCCGCCACCCGCACAATGATGTCCTTTGGCATCAGGCCGCCAGCCGATAGAGCCGCTCCCGCGCATCGATCAGCTCGAGGCGGTGGCGGGTGGGCCCGAGGATCGTCTCCACCTTGCCGAGCAGGAGGAACCCGCCCGGCTTGAGGGAGTCGCAGAAAGCAGCCATCAGCCGTTCCTGCCCCGGGCGGTCGAAATAGATGATGACGTTGCGGCAGGTGATGAGGTCGTAGGCACGGGCCAGCGGCGCCTCGCGCAGCATGTCGTGACGGCGCACCCGGATCCGGTGGCGCAGCCGGTCGGCGACCTTGTAGCGCCCTTCAGGCGCGGGTTCCATCCAGCGGGCGAGAAGCGCCGGCTCCATGTCGGCCAGCGCCGCCTCACCGTAGACACCCGCTTCGGCCCGCTGCAGCGAAAGGCGGTCGATGTCGGTGGCGTCGATCGTGATGCGCTCGAGCCAGGCCGGATGTCCCAGCGCCGTGGCGGCCTCCGCGAGCACCATGGCCAGGGTGTGGGCCTCCTCACCGGAGGCGCAACCCGCGCACCAGATTTTTCTCGGACCCTCGCCGCGGAACAGTTCGGGCGCCACCAGGCGGGCGACCGTGCTCCAGGTTTCGGGATTGCGGTAGAACTTGGTGACATTGATCGTCAGCACATCGGTAAGCCGCTGCAGCTCGCCGGACGACTTTTCCAGGATGCCCCGGAACTCGTCGTAGGTGTGCGCCCCGCAGGCCCGCATCCGCACCGCCACGCGGCGGCGCAGGCACTTGTCCTTGTAGTCGTCCAGTGCGAGGCCCGCCCGGCCGGAGACGTAGCGGGTCAGGCGCTCGAACGCCGCGTCGTCGCCCGGGTTCATTCGGGGCCGCCCAGCGTATCCAGGTTGGCCCGCGCCAGCTGGTGTGAAGGGTTGAGCTCGAGCGTGCGCTGCCAGGCGACCCGGGCCCGCTCGCGGTCGCGCCGCTTGTAGGCGATGTTGCCCAGCTTGAAGTGCAGGTCCTCGCCCAGGTCCGGGCTCAGCTTGGCCGCCCGCTCGTAAGCCTCGAACGCCTCGTCGTACAATCCCGCGCGGTACGCCAGGTCGCCCAGGTTCTTCGAAACCTGCGGCAGCGTCGGATCCTCGACCAGCGCCGCCTTGAGCAGGATCGAGGCTCCCTCGAGGTCGCCGACCAGCTCGAGCAGCGAGGCCAGGTTGTTCCGGAGCACGGCGTTGCCGGGATAGGCTTCGATCGCCTCGCGGCCGAGCTTGAGCGCCTCGTCGACCTCGCCGTTGCCGGCTGCGGCCAGGGTCGCGGCCCAGTACCAGATTGCGGGAGGCGTCTTCGCGCCAACCAGTTCGCGGGCGCGGGCCAGCCGCCCCTGCGCGACCCCGGGGTCCTGGCGCTTGAGCGCCGCCACCCCCCAGGCGATCATCGGCCGGATATCGTCGCGGGCCTTGCTCGCCGCCTCACCATACAGCTGCTCCGCTTCCACGATCCGGCCCAGCTGCTCGAGCGCAAATGCCAGGTTGTGCAGCACCGCGTGCCTGGCCACGCCCTTCTCCTGTGCCTCCTTGAGCACCTCCACCGCGTCCGCCCAGCGGGCCTGGCGGAGGGCGATGAGGCCCAGGTAGAAGGCGGTGTTGGTCTCCATCGGGCGCAACTCCGCCACCCGGCGGAATTCGCGCTGGGCCTCGTCGAGCATGCCGGTCTTGTAGAACGCGATGCCGAGATTCTGGTGCTCCATGACCCGGGCATCCGTCGCGCGCACTTCGCTCTTGGGCGTCGAGGTGCCGGTCCGCTTGATGAAACCGGCGGTCAGCAGGCCGAACAGCGCCTTGCCGACCTCGAACTCGACCAGCCCGGATTCCTCCACCAGCTGGTGCACATCCCGGGCACCATCCATCAGGGCCAGCAGCCGCGCCTGCGCCGGCGACAGCTCGGCGTCGGTGCCTTCGACCTTGAGGCGATCCGCTTCGAAGATCAGGTCGAACGACGGCACCTTCTTCTCGATCAGGCTCCACTCGTCGATCCGGCGGGCGCCTTCGAGCAGCAGCGATTCGGGGTTGATGGTGACCAGGAAGTCCTGCTGTTCCGGCTTCATCCCCGCTTCGAAATTGAAGGTGCCGGAGGTCCAGGTGAACAGGTAGTAGACCGCCTCCTCGATCTGGAGGCGCATGTACTCCTCCAGCTCGTCCCGGGCGATGACGCCCATGCCGAGAAGGATTTCACCGAGCTTCTTGTCGCGGCGCTCCCCCTGGAGCTTGATGGCCTGCGCCAGCTGGTCCGGAGTGATGCGGCCGTTCTTGACCAGCAGATCGCCAATCCGGTCCCGCCGGTTGACGATGCTGGCGTAGCAGATCCGCCCCTGGTCGAAGAAGATGTAGCCGAAGTTCTGCCGGTCGGCGACGGCCAGGCAGCCGCTCTTCTTTCCCATGGCCAGGAGCTGCAGCACGTCGGGGAGGCTGGCCTCCTTGAGACTGCCCTTGATGGCCATGCTAGCGCAGCTCCTCGATCAGGCGGTCGGCCGCGTCGGGCCAGTCCCAGACCACCTTCTCCCGGCTCTTCACGGAGGCGAGCGGGGTGACGACCCCGCTGGTGCGGACGCCGGTCGAGCGCCGCTGCGGGGCCGCCGGCGCACCTTCGAGCACCTTGCGCGCCAGCGCCGCGGTCGGAGCCACCTGCTGGGTCTCGGCGGCGTTGAGCACTCGCTGCACCAGGCCCTGCAAGGCGCGCACCGAGTCCACGGCGCGGCCGGCGAGATAGCTGGCCAGCGGTTCCGCCTCGGTGGAATCGAGCTGCTCCGGCAGCAGCCGCTGCACGATGCCGAAGCGGACATCGCGGTCCGGCGGCGGCAGTTCGACCACCAGCCCG
This sequence comes from Gemmatimonadales bacterium, assembly GCA_035279705.1. Classification (GTDB taxonomy): domain Bacteria; phylum Gemmatimonadota; class Gemmatimonadetes; order Gemmatimonadales; family GWC2-71-9; genus DATEHG01. The sequence goes on along the minus strand of DATEHG010000250.1, from coordinate 18,751 downwards.
CCTTCCAGGCGGGTGAGCAGCCGCGACTCGATCCCCTTCAGCTGATCGAGCGGTTCCACGCTGGTGAAGGCCATCTGGCGGTTCCCCTCGGCGAGGAGATTGAACAGCCAGAACAGCTCCTCCTGGGAGCGCTCCCGGCCGGCCAGCAGCTGGACGTCATCCAGCAGGAGCGCGGTTACCCGGCGGAAGCGCGCCCGCCACCAGTTGACCCGGTCCTTTTCGATGGCCTTGATCAGGTCGTCGATGAAATCGGCGGTATCGAGGCAGGCGACCACCGATCCCGGCTCCCGCGCCAGTTCATTGCCGAGCGCATGGAGCAGGTGGGTCTTTCCGATGCCCGGCGGCCCGACGATGACAATGGGGTTGTAGGCCGTGCCGGGGCTGTCGGCCACCTCCCGCACCGCGCGGAGCGCGATCTTGGTTCCGCTGCCTTCGGCAAATTCGCCGAGCGTGAAATGCGGGCTGGGCGCCGGCGGAGGGATGGTGCCCTGGCGGGCGGCCTCCACCCGCTGAGTCGCCTCCTCGAGGGCATCAGGATCACGGAATACCGAGAGACCCGACATGGCCGGATCGAGCTCGGCCGCTTCGGCCTCCAGCACGCGAAGCTGCTCCACATCCGCCACGAACTGGCGCAGGACTTCCTCGGGATCGAGCGGCGCATCCTCGTTGAGCAGCGAGACCAGCCGCTGGACCCGGTAGCCCTCCCCTTCCCAGCCCTGCAGCGCTTCCGCCACCCGGGCGCGCCACACCTCCACCTGCTGGCTCACCGCCTGCGTCACTTCGCTCAGGAAGGATCCGAATTCATCTCCGGCCGGCTTGAGTGGCGGGAGTGCGGAGCCATCGCTCCCCGTGGGGCGTCCCTTCTGGCCCAGTACGGCGAGCGCGCCGGCGGCATCGAGGGGGGCATCGCTCACCGCCTGGAACGCGATGAGACGGTTGAGGGCGCCGATCAGCTCGCGCACGCTGCCATGCCCCATCCCGGCTACGGTGTCCAGCACGGACGGGTCAAGCGAGGCCCCCCGCTCTTCCGCCTGGCGCCGGAGGATCGCCACCCGGGTTTCGAATTCAGGAGCTGCGATATCGATGACCAGGCCACCGGCGAAGCGCTGGATCAGTCGCTCATCCAGCGATTCGATCTCGGACGGAGGACGATCGCTGGTGAGGACGATCTGCCGGCCCGCGGCCAGCATCGCATTCACTACTCGCAGCAGCTCGGCCTGCATTTCACGCCGGTGGGTCAGGAACTGGACGTCGTCCAGCAGGAGCAGGTCGATATCGATGAAGCGGCGGCGGTACGCCTCGCCCTGCCCCGCCGCGACCGCCGCGTGGAACGCCTCGACGAAATCGTCGAGCGTGAGGTACTCGATGCGCAGCTGGGCGTTGATGGTCGAGGCGGCGTGACCGATAGCCATCTGCAGGTGGGTCTTCCCCAGCCCCGAACCGCCGTAGATGAACAGCGGGTTGTAGACCGCCCCCGGGGATTCGCTCACGGCGCGCCCCGCGGTGGCCGCCAGCCGGTTGGCCGCGCCCACCACGAAGCTCTCGAAGCGGTACCGGGGATTGAGCGGCAGACTCACCCGACGGATCCTCCTGCGGCGAGCCGCTTCAGCACCAGCTCGGAAATGGCGCGCAACGTTTCGAAGACCCCGACGCCACGGATCGCATCGGCGCCGAAGCTCTTGAATTCGCGGAAATTGAGCATCTCGTCCATGTCTTCGGGCGGGAGGATCAGGTCCCGGGGCAGGTCCTGCTTGTTGTACTGCAGCGCCACCGGAAACTGCCGGATGTCGACGCCCTGCTGCAGCAGATTCTGCTGCAGGTTCTGGAGACTTTCCAGATTGTCGTCCTGCCGCCGGGCCTGGCTGTCGGCCACGAAGACCACGCCGTCGGTGCCCTGCAGCACGAGGCGGCGGGTGGCGTTGTAGTAGACCTGGCCCGGCACGGTGTACAGCTGGAACCGGGTCGTGAAGCCCGAGATGATGCCCAGGTCGAGCGGCAGGAAGTCGAAGAAGAGGGTGCGGTCGGTCTGGGTCGCGAGGGACACCATCCGCCCGCGCCGGCTCTCCGGCACCCGGCCGTAGATGTAGTGCAGGTTGGTGGTCTTCCCCGAGCGCCCGGGACCGTAGTACACGATCTTGCAGGTGATCTCGCGGGTGGTGAAGTTGACGAGCGACATCAGGTCACCGTCCGAAGAGCGTGCGCAGGCTGGCATTCAGCTCGCGCTCGAAGTCGATGGCCAGGACCTGCTTCGGCTGCTGCACCACCGGCGCCGCGGCCGAAAGCTGTTCCACCATCCGGTCGAAGAAGAACTGCACCACGCCGAGCTTGGTCTCGGACCCGAACACCACCAGGCCGATCCAGCTCGACTGCGGCAGGACGATGCGGGCCAGCATGTGGGACTGGCGCACTCCCTGGTGCGCGAGCACCCGGAACTCGGGCCAGTCCATCAGCACGGTGAGCTCCTGGGACGACGCCATGATGCCGGCGCCCAGGGCCGCGGCGGACATCACGTCCAGTGAGCGGGCGAACCCGTGCTGCGCCACCACCTGGCCCGAGCCGGTCATGATCAGGGTGAGCCGGGGCGCGGCGTCGTCCACGAAGGCGCGGAGCGGGCCTTCGACCCATCCCTCGACCGTCCGCATCAGGCCACCTGCTCCGCGGCGCGCAGCAGCTCGAGGCGGGCCAGCCCCACGGGTGTCTGCGGGCCGGTGACGATGGCGAGCAGCAGGTCGCCCGGCGCGCGACACACCAGGATGCTGCCGCGCTCGGCGTGGAGCTGGATGCAGCGCACCCCGCCCCGCCCGAGCACCTCGGCCATGGTGCCAACCCGTTCCGCGAGACTCGCGGCGAGCGCGGCGACACCGGCGCTCTGGATGTCTTCGGCCAGCGCCTCGGAAACCACGACGCCGTCACTGGCCGAGAAGAGCACCGCTCCCCGGACGCCCCGGATCCGGACCAGCGGCTCGATGACCGCCTGCAGGTCCGGCATCAGCTGATCTCCCCCAGCCAGGTCCGTGCGCCGCGCGCCGCCCGCTCGGCCATCAGAGCGATCTGTCCGATCGGCTGCTCCCGCTCCTGCACCTCCAGCAGGATGGTGCGTGCCGTCGGCGAGACCAGGCAGGCGTTCATCCCGTCGGTCTCGACGATGAGCGAGCGCCAGGGCCCGAGGCCGATCCGGTCCGCAGTCCGGACCGCTTCATGGACCACGGTCTCGGCCTCCGAGGCGGTGCGTTCGGCGACGTCGGCGCCGGTCCAGGTGACCATGCCGCCCGCCAGGCAGAGTCCGCCATTGCCGATGAGCAGCCGCTGGCCCGGCTGTGACTCCGCTCCTCCGAAGGGTGTGACGGGCCCGGACGGCGCGGGCGGCGTGACGGCTTCGGCCACCGCTTCCACCGTCACCGGCTCCGGCGGCGGGGCCTCCCGGGCTTCACTCAGCAGCTCGCGGAGACGGACAATGGCGCTGTGCAGCCCATCATCGCTCGGCGCCTCGCGCCAGGCCGCCTCCAGGTGGTGCAGCGCCTGGCCGTGATCTCCGGCGTGATAATAAAGAAAGCCCAGGCCCTTGAGCGCACCGAGATGGCGCGGCTCGAGGCGGAGCGTCATGTCCCACTCGTCAAAGGCGTGCTCGAAGTTGCCGCGGTCGGCCAGGATCCTGGCATAGAGGTCGTGCGCCGCCGGCAGGTGCGGATACCGGCCCAGTCCGTTGATGGCCACCTTCTCGGCCACCTCGAACTGACCCTTGCGCCGCAGCGCCTCGGCCAGATCGAGAAACGCCAGGCTCGACGGGTCGGCCGCGACCTCGGCCGTCAGCGCACGAATGTCGTCATTCATGGGCGTTCCGCAGCACCATGTCGAGAGTCATGGCCGCCTCACGGGCCCGGTCCACGCTCCGGGCCTGGGCTTCTTCCTCCGGCGGCTTGGGTGACTGGCCCCCCCAGCGCTCCCAGCTGTCGCCGGCTTCACGAAACCGACCGAGGGCCGCCTGCGCGTAGCCGAGATAGCGCAGCGGCGCCGGCGTGGTCGCGTCGAGTTCGGCCGCGCGCCACAGCGCCTGCGCCGCCTCTTCGTAGCGATGCGCGGCCAGCAGCGCCCGGCCGTACACCAGCGAAGCCAGCGCCTGGTGCTCATGGGCCGCAACCGCCGATTCGGCGGCAGCGAGCGCACCGGCCACGTCCCCCGCCACGAGATGGGCCTCGGCCTCGCCGATCTGGAAGGTGAGTCCGCCCGGCGGCGGTGCCGAGAGCCGCCGGGTGGCCGGATCCTCGAGATGGATGATGCCCGCGCTGGCCAGGCCGAACAACGTCTTGGCCACGTCGAACTCGGGCCGGCCGAGCGCGGAGGCCAGCACCCGCACGTTGCCGAGGCCATCCACCACCCCGAGCAGTTCCCACTCATCGGGAAGGAGGTCGAGCGATCCGGCTCCATCGGCCGCCGGGGCGAACACCGGCACAATGCCGAGGTGCGGGATTTTCTTTTCGATGCGGGACCACTCGTCGATGCGCCGGGCCGCCTCCATGAGGAGGAAACCCACCGGCGTGCGGATCAGCGCCTCGGCCGGCGCGTCCGCCACCGGCTGGTCCTGGAACGAGAAATATCCCTCCGACCAGCTCATCAGTTCGAATACGACCTCTTCCGACTGGCGGCGCACCTGCTTGGTCAGCTCGCGCTCCGAAATGGCGGCGATCGAAACCAGGATTTCGCCCAGCCGCCGCGCATCGCCGTTCTGCTGCATGGCCCGGGCCCGCATCAGGTCCCCCTCGGCGATTTTTCCCGAGCGCATGAGCATGGTACCAAGCGGGTGCGGGTTGCTGTCGATCACGGCGCCGATCACGCTGCCCTGGTCGAACCACACCGTGCCCTGATTCTGGCGCAGCTCCGAGGTCACCTTGAGCACACCGGTCTTCTGGCTCAGATCGAGCAGCTGGAAGACATCGTGGATGCCCAGTTCCTTGAGCGGGCCTTCGATCGCCATGGCTACACTGCCTGCGGGGTGAAGATCCGCTGCAGGTCGCGGGCGGAGCGGGCGTGGGTCCGCGCGGCCTGCGCATGCGGCCCCGCGGGCTCCGCCTGGATCGTCCGTTCCCAGGCCTGGATCGCCTCGGTGTAGCGCCGCATCCGGGCCTGCGCGGCGCCGAGATGGAAGAGAGCGGCGGCGTGGTCGGGCTGGAACCGGAGGATCCGCTCGAAGGCCTCGACGGCCCGCTCGGGGCGGCCGTCATCCACGAGGCACTGCCCCAGCAGCAGCAGGGCATCGAGGTCGAACGGCTCCGCGGAGAGGATCTGCACCAGGGTGTCGATGGCGGCGGCGGGCGATTCCACCCGGCGGATCAGGTCCGCGAGCGCGAGCGCGGCCTCCATGTAGGTCGGCAGCAGATCGATCGCCCGCTGGAAGGCGACCTTCGCCGCGACCCAGTTCTGCCGGGCCTCCTCGAGACGGCCCAGCTCCACCCACACGGAGGCCACGCCCGGATCGAGTTGCAAGGCGGCCTGGTACGAATCGACCGCCGCCGTCGCGTCCCCGAGGCGGAACGTGGCGCGCGCCTGGAGCTGGAGCAGATCCGCGCGCCCCGGCGCCAGGATCTGAGCCTGGCGGAGCGGCTCGAGCGCCCCACCCGGATTGGCACTGGCGAGCCGCGCGCGGGCGGTCGCGACCAGCACCTCCACATCCCCGGGGAAATCGCGCAGCAGCTCGTCCGCCAGCGGGGCCGCCTCTTCGCCGTGATCGAGCGCCAGGAGCGCCCGCACCTCGCCGAGCCGGGCGTCGTGCGCGCGCGGTTCGAGCATCCGCGCCTGGCGGAAGCGCTCGAGGGCCTCGCCGTGCAGGCCCCGGCGGGAAAAGACCTGGCCCAGCAGCGCCAGCCCCCGGGCCCGCGGGGCACCGCGCTGCAGCGCCCGGTCGAGCTCGGCGGTCGCCTGATCCAGCAGACCCTTGGCGATGCAGTCCGCCGCGATGGCCAGGGCGTCCTCGGCGGCCGGTTCGGCGCCGCTCGTGGGCGGCGCCGGCGCCAGCTCCTCGAAGATCCGGTCGAGCAGCCGGGTATCGAGCGTGAAATCCTCTCCGACCGCCGAACCTTCGACATCGGCCGAGATCTGCGGCACAATGGCGATCTGGGCGTTCTCGAACTGGAGATCGATGGTCAGGGCGTACTTCTGCGGCACGTAGTAGGGCTCGAGCTCGAGCGCGCGCTTGGTTTCTCGCAGGGCGCCGTCGAAATCGCCGAGATGACTCAGCGTAAAGCTGAGGTTGTAGTGGGCGGCGGCGTGGCTGCTGTCCGCATCCACCGCGCGCGAAAAGGCGTTGCGTGCGTCGTCGTACCGGCGCAGCTCGACCAGCACCATGCCGATGCCGTTCCAGGCCACACTCTCGGCCGCGCGGTCGCTCAGCGCCTGCCGGTAAGCCTCGATGGCATCCTGGAAGCGGCGCTTCTGGAAGAGCAGCAGGCCGTAATTGAGCCGCGCGCCCGAGAGGCCGGGATTGACCCGGAGCGCATGCTGGAACGCGTCGAGCGCCACCGCAGGATCGACGTCCTGCGCGACCAGCACGCCGAGGTTGTTCCAGGCGAGGGCATACGAGGTGTCGAGCGCCAGGGACTTGCGGTACGATTCCTCCGCTGCCTGCCGCCGCCCGGACTGGTGCAGGCACACGGCCCGCTCGTTCCAGATCTTGGGCGACTCGGGCGCTTCCTTGGAGAGCTGGTCGTACAGGCCCAGCGCGGCGGGAAGATCGCGGCGGAGGAGGTGCACCTCCGCCATGGCCTGGAGCACGAGGCGGCGCTCTTCCCCGGCATCGAGCGCCAGGCGGTATTCCCGCAGCGCCTCGACGTAGTACCCCTTCTGGCGGAAGGCGAGGCCCAGGTTGTAGTGCGCCAGCGCGCCGCCTTCGCTGATGGCGGGCCGCGGATTCTCGATGGCGCGCTGCACTTCCCGCGAAATCCGGCCGCTGTCCCGTCTCCGGCCGAGCGACAGATTGCTCTGGGCCCGCGCCAGGGTCGGGTTCAGCGCGATGGCGCGCTTGGTGGCCGCGCGGGCTTCTTCGTGAGCGCCCTGGTCGCCGTAGATGAAGGCGAGCAGGTAGTGCGCGTCGGCGTGGTCGGGATTGCGGGCCACGACTTCTTCGAGGACCTTGCGGGCCTGGTCCGCCATGCCCCGGTTGTAGAGGACTTCGCCGTAGTGGAATAGGGTGACCGGTCCCTGCGGATCGAGCGCCGTGGCCCGGCGGAGATAATCCTCGGCGGCTTCCAGCCTGCCCCGCGCCTTTTCCGCCATCCCGAGCTGCACCAGGCAGGCGACATCGTCGGGGTGGCGCTGCAGCAGCGCCTCGAATTCCGCGACCGCTTCGGCCTGGTGCCCCAGCGAGGCGTGGGTCCGCGCCAGTTCCCAGCGCGCCTCGCGGTCATCGGCCGAACGGCGCAGCCGCTCCTTGAGCTCTCCGACCCGGCGGTCGTAGTAGCCGTTGGCGTGGTAGGCGATTTCGAGGTTGGTCTGCGCGACCTGCATCTTGGGGTCGAGCTCGAGGGCGCGCAGGAACTGGGTGATGGCTTCCGCCACCAGCCCCTTCTGGTAGTAGAGGACGCCGAGGTTGTTGTGCGCTCCCGCGTCGGACGGGTCGATCCGGCGGGCGAATGAGCGGAGAACCGCGAGGTCCCGCTCGGAGAGGGCGGGAACGCTCACGGTTCAGGTCAGGCGAATGGCGTCGAAGATGACCCGGAGGGACGCCACGTCCGGCAGCAGCAGGAAGTGGCCGGTGAGGTTGAGGGTACGGTCCTCCAGCAGGAACTCCGTCTCGACGCAGAAGACGAAGTCCCGGGCGTACCCGAAGTTCATGTAGGTCGAGGTCAGCACCGCGCCGCAGAGATCGATGGCCAGGCTCGGCACCGAGGGCACCAGCATCATGCCCATGAAATCGCTCAGCGCGTTGAGATAGGCGCTGGAGAGGATGTTGCCGACCTCCTTGAGGCCGGACTGCTCCATCGCACCGAATTCCCTGGTGGTGCCCATCGGCCGCTTGAGCAGGATGTCGACCAGCAGCCGGGCGCTCTGCTCGGGAAAGAGCAGCAGGGTGCGGCCGGTCAGGTCGCCCATCATGTGCATCAGCACGGCGGCGACGACATCGTCCGCCTTGCCGAGCACCTCCGGCACCTCCTCGAGCCGGGTGATGTTGACCTCCGGCACGCTGATCATGATCGTGCGGTTGGTCAGCTGGGACAGCGCGGTCGCGGCGTGGCCGGCCCCGATATTGGCCACTTCGCGGAGGGCATCCTGCTGCAGCGCGTGCAAGTCGCGTACGTCGTCCATGGCAGCTCCTAGACCAGCGCGGCCGGATCGAGGATGAGCACCGGCACCCCGTCCCCCAGTATCGTCGCCCCGCTGAAGACCGGCAGCATCCCCCGCGGTCCGTCGAATGCTTCCACCACGATTTCCTGCTGGCCCACCAGTCCGTCCACCACCAGGGCGGAGCGGCGGCCTCCCACGTCGAGCACGATGGTGGGCCGGCGGCCTTCGGTGCGCCGCGGTCCCACGCCCAGCCGCTCCCGCAGGTGCACCGTCGGGATCACCTGGTCCCGGAGCAGCAGCGTTTCCCGGCCCTGCACTTCCGCCGCCCGGGCCCCGTCGAACTCCAGCGTCTCGGCGACGCTGGTGAGCGGCACGGCGTAGCGCTCCTCTCCCACCCGGGCCAGCAGCGCGCGAAGAATGGCGAGCGTGGTCGGCAGGTGCAGCGTGAAGGTGCTGCCTTCACCCGCCACCGTGCCCAGGTGCACCGAACCACCCAGCGCGCGGACCCGCGAGACCACCGCGTCCATGCCCATCCCGCGACCCGACACATCGGTCACCTGAGTCGCGGTCGAAAAGCCGGGCCGCATCAGCACCCGGAGCAGCTGGTCGTCCGTGAGCTCGGTGGTACCCGGTTCGGCCAGTCCCTGCTTGAGTGCCTTGGCCAGCACCTTCTTGCGGTCGATGCCCGCACCGTCGTCGCTCACCCGGATGGCGACACCGGAGCGCTCCCGCGTCGCCGAGAGCCGCACCCGCGCCTCCGCCGGCTTGTTCCGCTTCTTGCGCTCCGCCGGGGACTCGATGCCGTGATCCACCGCATTGCGGAGCATGTGGATCAGCGGCTCGCCCAGTTCGTCGAGCAGGGCGCGGTCGAGCTCGATCTCCTCACCTTCGACCTCGAAGGCCACCCGCTTGCCGAGCTGGCGCGACAGGTCGCGCACGACGCGGGGAAAGCGGTCGAAGACCTGCCACACCGGCGTCATCCGCGCCTGGATGACTTCCGCCTGCATCTCGGCGACGACGCGGGCCACCCGCGCGCTGACCGCCTCGAGCTCCGGATTCCCCTCCCGGGACACCAGCTCCGCCAGCCGGCCCTTGGCCACGACCAGTTCGCCCACCTGGTTCATGAGGGCGTCGAGGCGGCGGAGATCGACCCGGATCTGGCGATTGCGCCCGCCGCCTTCACCCGCTGCCTTCTCGTCGCTGACTGCGGCGGTCACCGGGGCGGCCACATCGCCCACATCGACCGACACCACGTCGCCTGCGGTCAGCAGCGCCTGGCGGACCTCCTCATCGCTCTTCGACGTCTCGAGCCGGAAGGCGAACTTGCCGTCGAACTCGTCCTGCTCGAACGCCGCCGGCGCCGGGCGGACCGAGGCCACCGTGCCCAGCGTCTCGGCCTTGCGCAGCGCGATCAGCGCCCGCGCCCCGCGCATCGGCGCGCCGGGCCGGATCGCGACCCGCACCACCCGCCCCGTGGTGCCGACCACCGGCTCGGGCGCTCGCGCCGGAATGGCCCAGCTTCCCGTCGGCTGCGCCACCACCGAGGCGTTGTCGAGGCCGGCCAGCAGACCGGTGAAATCCAGCGCCCCGTCGTTCCCGGCCACCGCATCGTTGACGCCGGCCTCGAGCGCGTCGACGATCGAGAAGAGCAGGTCGTGCAGCTCCGGCGAGGCGGATCCGGGATCGCTGCGCAGTACGTCCAGCAGACTTTCGGTGCGATGCGCCAGCTCGGTCAGGTTGGCGTATCCCATCGCGGCGGCCATGCCCTTGAACGTGTGCATGGCGCGGAAAATTCCGACGACCGGTTCGGTGGCGCGGGGATCCCGCTCCCAGTCCAGCAGCAGCTGGCTGCAGGCGCCGAGGTGTTCGCGGCTCTCGGTGACGAAAAGGGTGGCGTACCGCGACAGGTCCATGGCGTCAGCCGAGGATCCGCTGCACCGCCTCGAGCACGCGTGAGGGCTGGAAGGGCTTGACGACGAAGTCCTTGGCGCCCGCCTGCACCGCTTCGACGACCAGCGCCTGCTGCCCCATGGCGCTGCACATCAGGATCTTGGCGTCGGGATCACTCTTGCAGATCTCGCGCACCGCGTCGATCCCACCCATGTCGGGCATCACGATGTCCATCGTGACCAGATCGGGCTTGAGTTCCCGGTAGCGCTCGACCGCCTCGCGCCCCGTCTCGGCCTCCCCGACAACTTCGAATCCTGCCTGGGTCAGGATGTCGCTGATCATGGTGCGCATGAAGATGGCGTCGTCGCAGACCAGGACTGTGTGGCTCACGCGCCCTCCGGGCGATATGGGTCCAGCGGCATTCGGGCGGCGTCAGCCGCCGACGAGGGGGGCCACGAGAGCCCCGGGATCCAGCAGGATGAACACGCGATCGGCATGACGCCCCACGGCGCGGACCAGCGCGGGATCGACGCCCGGCATCCGTTCGGCGGGATTGAGACTCGCCGAATCCACTTCGACGAGGTCGAGCACTTCATCCACTTCCAGTCCGACGGATCGCCCTTCGAGCGCCAGCACCAGCACCGACGCGTTGCCCAGCGAGACGGGAATCCGCTGCAGCACTGCCGCTCCCCGCGCCACGGTCAGCAGTGAACCGCGCACATTGATCAGCCCGTCGATGACATCGGGCGCCCCCGGGATCCGGGTGGCCGGCTGCGCGGGAATGATCTCCCGGATGGTCTCGACGGGCAGCGCACAGCACAGGTCGGCGACCTGGAAAATGACGAGCCGGACTCGCGCGGGATCAGCCATGTCCTTTAAAGAAAGCAAGATACCGAAGCCAATCAGTGGGAGCAACGGGAGCGAACTCGCCTGCCACGGCCGCCAGCAGGGGCTTGAGATCGGCGGGCCAGTCGGAGTGGAATTCGACCTCCTCCCCGGTCGCCGGATGGCGAAAGGCAAGGTAGGCGGCGTGCAGTGCCTGCCTCGGCGCCAGCCGTTCCAGGCCCTCGGCCCGGATCCGGGCCGTGCCGGAGATCCGCTTGCTGCCACCCATCCCGTACACGGCGTCGCCGATCAGCGGGTGACCAATGTGCCCCAGGTGGACCCGGACCTGGTGCGTCCGGCCGCTATGGAGTTCCAGCCGCAGCAGCTCGGCCACATCGAACCGGCCGATCACGTACGCGTCGGTCCGGGCCGGGCGGCCCGTCGACAGAACCGCCATCCGCTTGCGGTCCCCCGGCGACCGCGCGATCGGGGCCTCGATGACGAGCGGGCTCTCGTCGAGGTGCCCCCAGGCCAGCGCCGCGTAATGGCGCCGGACCCGGCGAGCGGCGAGGGCCGCGCCGAGCTTCCGGTGGGCCGGATCCGTCTTGGCCACGACCATGAGGCCCGAGGTGTCCCGGTCGAGCCGGTGCACGATCCCGGGGCGGCCGGCTGCGCCTCCCGCGAGCGTCGTCCCCCGGGCTACCAGCGCGTTGACCAGGGTGTCCTGCCAATGTCCCGGAGCCGGATGGACTACCAGCCCGGCCGGCTTGTCGATCACGGCCAGGTGCTCGTCTTCGTAAACCACCGTGAGCGGGATATCCGCCGGTTGGAGGGTGCGGGCGGGCTCGTCCTCGGGGAAATCGACTTCGATGAGATCCCGCCCGACCTGCAGGCGCGAGGCGCGGGCGACGGCGCCGTTCACCCGGACACGGAACTCCCCCACCAGGCGGGCGGCCTGGGTGCGGGAAAGCTGCAGCTGGTCGGCGAGAAAGCGGTCGAGCCGCTCGGTCTGATCGGCGCAGACGGCGAGCCGGAGTGGCTCGGCCACAGGATTAGACCGGGGTGATGGACTGGGAGGTTGCCGCTTCGTCCGCCCGGCGGGCGTCCTCGCGCCAGAGCGAGATGGCCAGCAGCAAGGCGCCGCAACTCACGGCGATATCGGCCACGTTGAAGGTCGGCCAGCGCAGAGTGCCGAAGCCGACGTCGAGGAAATCGACCACGCCCTGCGGATTGCGCAGCCGGTCGACCAGGTTGCCGAAGGCGCCGCCGGTGACCGCGCCGAGGGCGAGCTGGCGGACGAGGTCGCCGCCCGGGGAGCGCTCCGACATGCGGTAGAGCACCACCACGGCCAGCAGCGCGATGCCCAGGAAGATCCAGCGGGAGTAGGGGCCGACGTTGAGGCCGAACGCCGCTCCCGGGTTGTAGACCAGGCGGAGCTGAATCCAGTCGCCCAGCACTTCCACCCCGGAGGAACGGAGCAGCCGGGCTTCCGCCAGGACCTTGGTGAAGATGTCCAGGACGACCACCAGGCCGGCGGTGCCCCAGAACATCCGCCGGTCAGCGGCGCTTGCCATCCTCTTCCTTTTCCTTGCACTTGATGCAGAGCCGTGCGTGCGGCAGCGCGTCCAGCCGTTCGAACGTGATCTCGTCGCCGCAGGTGTGGCAGTGGCCGAACTTCTCCGGCGTCTGGTACATGCGCCGGAGCGCCTCGTTCACGTGCCAGAGGTAGCGGCCCTCCTGGGAGGCGAAGAGAAACTGCTTTTCGCGCTCCATGGCGTCGGTGCCCTGGTCCGCCATGTGGAAGGAATAGGAGCTGAGGTCGCCGTCGGCGCCCTGCAGCGTGCTGTTGAAGGACTCGTCGTAGTAGCCGAGTTCCTTCATGACCCGCGCCCGCTCCTCGAGCAGGCGCTTTTCCAGATGCGTCAGGTTCTTCTTGTTCATTCAGTCCTGTTCCGGTTCAGGGTGCCCCGGCGCCGGCCACGAGTTGCCGGACCGCCACGCGCACCTTCATTCCTTCGATTTCGAACGACTCGGCCCGGTCGGCGCCGGGCAGTGACTCACCTGTCAGGATCTGCCGTGCCAGGGTTTCTCCGGCGATGAAATCGGCAAACTCCCGGGCCGCGTCCAGCACCCCGGGATCGCCGTCGATTGCCAGAAGGATCCGGGCCGCGAAGTCGTACCCTGCATCCTTGCGCAGCCGCTGGACCAGGTGGACCAGCTCCCGGGCCAGCCCTTCCCTCTTGAGTTCCGGGGTCAGCGCGGGGTCGAGGGCGACGACGAACGGCCCGTCGCTCTGCACCAGCCAGTCGGTCACAACCTCCCGCTCCACGACTACATCGGCGGAAAGATAAACGATCGGGGCCCCGTTCACCTCAAGGCGGACTTCCCCGCCCGATTCCAGGGTCCGGAGCTGGTCCTGAGTCAAGGTGCTGACCAGCGCAGCCACCTCCGGGGTCTGCTTGCCGTACCGCTTGCCCAGTTCGCGAAAGTTGGGCTTCCCCTTGAGGCGGACCAGCTCGGCTTCCGAGCCGACGACCCGCACCTGCTTCACATTGACCTCGCGCCCGAGCGTCTCGAGCAGGGCCTCGAAGTGGGGTCCGCGCACGGCGGCGGGCACCGCGACCTGCATCCGGGCCAGCGACTGCCGGACCTTGAGGTCCGGTCCCCGGGCGGCGCGGGCCAGGGACGCCAGCCGCCGGATCCCGTCCATCGCCGCATCCAGCGCCCCATCCTCGCGCCCGGCGCTCACGGGGAAATCGGCCAGATGCACCGGTCCGCCGGTCAGGGAGCGGTGCAGCCAGTCGGAGGCGAAGGGCGCAGCCGGCGCGAGCAGCCGGGCCACGGTGACGAGCGCTTCATGGAGGGTCGCGACCGCTGCCGGGTCGGCCTCGTGATCCGGAGCCCAGAACCGGGAGCGGTTGACCCGCACGTACCAGTTGGAGAGGTCGGTGACGACGAAATCCATGAGGGCGCGCACGCCGCTGGTCACGTCGTACCCTTCCCAGGCCGCGGTGACCGCCCTGACCGTGGCGTCGAGACGGGAGCGCAGCCACCGGTCGGCGAGCGTCGGTGTGCCGCCCGGTGAGCCGGGCCGCCAGTCCCCGCTGTAGGCCGCGAAGAAGGTGTAGCTGTTGCGCAGCGTGTTGAGGAAGCCGCCGACCGATTCAGGGATCGACCGCTTGTCGAACTTCTTGGGCAGCCAGACCTGGCTCGACGCGAGGAGATAGAGGCGCACGGCGTCGGCGCCGAACTCGCGGACCATGTCCCAGGGGTCGACGACGTTCCCCTTGGTCTTCGACATCTTCTGGCCGTCGGCGTCGAGCACCAGCTCGTTCACGATCACGTTGCGATAGGCCGTCTGGTCGAACGCGGTGGCCGCGATGGCCAGCAGCGAGTAGAACCACCCGCGCGTCTGGTCGACCCCCTCGCAGATGTAATCAGCCGGAAAGTGGGCCTTGAACTCGGCCTCATGCTCGAAGGGGTAGTGCCACTGGGCGTAGGGCATCGATCCCGAATCGAACCAGGTGTCGATGACTTCGGGGGCGCGACGCATCTCGCCACCGCAGTGGCAGCGCCAGGTGTAGCCGTCGATGAAGGGCTTGTGGGGATCGAAGTCCTTCGGCAGCGGCTTGCCCCACAGCTCCGCCAGGCGCGCGTAGCTCCCCACCACCTCGACGTGCGCCGGCTCCTGGTCACAGCTCCAGACCGGCAGCGGCGTTCCCCAGTAGCGGTCGCGGGACAGGGCCCAGTCCACGTTGTTGGCCAGCCACTCGCCGAACCGCCCGCTGCCGACTTCCGGCGGATTCCAGTTGACCGCCGCATTCAGCTCCTGCATGCGCTGCTTGACGGCCGAGGTGCGCACGAACCAGGAGTCGCGGGCGTAGTAGATCAGCTTGCTCCTGCAGCGCCAGCAGTGGGGATAGCTGTGCTCGTAGCTCTCGGTCGCGAGCCACCGGCCCTCCGCCTTGAGCCTGCGGATGATGAGGTCGTTGGTCTCTTCGGCCGTGACCAGCTTTCCCTCGATCTCGGGCCAGGTGGTGCCGCTGAAGGTGCCGTCCGGCGCGACCGGCCGCACCAGCGCGAGGCCGTGCTCCCGCCCCGCCGCGTGGTCATCGGCGCCGAACGCGGGCGCGAGATGCACCATTCCGGAGCCGTCATCCGCTGTGACGAACTCCGCCGCGACCACCAGCCGGGACTTGCGATCGTCGGGCAGCGGCACAATCTCGAGCGGGCGGCTGTATGAGAGGCCCGCCATTTCACGCCCCATCACGGTGCGCTTGAGCGGCAGCTCGGCGATCGGTACGACCTTCCCTCCCGCCGGCACCTTGACCGCACCCGCCCGTGACGTGGCGATGACCAGCGTCCGATCGCCCAGAGCGTACTCGCCGTATTCCATGTCGGCGTGCACGGCCACGGCCACGTTGGCGGGGAGCGTCCACGGCGTAGTGGTCCACACCACCAGCTCACGCCCGCTCCCGTCGGTGAGCGGGAACGTCACGTAGATCGACTTGTCCCGCACTTCCTCGTAGCCCAGGGCCAGCTCGTGACTGGACAGCACCGTGCCGCAGCGCGGGCAGTACGGAAGCACCCGGTGGCCCCGGTACAGCAGGTCCCGCTCGGCGAGACGCTTGAGGATCCACCAGACCGACTCGACGTACTCGTTGCTGTAGGTGATGTACGGGTGGGCGTAGTCGAGCCAGTAGCCGGTCCGGTCCGACAGCTCCTCCCAGTCGCCCTTGTACTTGAAGACGCTGGCCCGGCACAGGGCGTTGAATTTCTCGACCCCGTACTCCTCGATGGCCTTCTTGCCGTTGAGATTGAGCTGCTTCTCGATCTCGATTTCGACGGGCAGTCCGTGGGTGTCCCAGCCGGCGATGCGGGTGACCTGCCGACCCTGCATGGTGCGGAAGCGGCAGATCAGGTCCTTGATGGTGCGGGCGAAGACGTGGTGAATCCCGGGCCGCCCGTTGGCCGTCGGCGGCCCTTCGAAGAAGACGAAGGGCTTGCCGCTGCGGGTGCGGTCGAGGGTCTGCTGGAACAGCCCTTCGCGGCGCCAGGTGGCGCGGAGTTCCTCCTCGAGCTCGTCGGCGCTGCCGGCGGGCCACGGCGCAAAGCTCATCCAGGCAGCTCGGCGAGAACGCGGGTGACCAGCCTGGTGAGCAGCGGCTCGGCCCTGCCGGCCACCGCGATGATCTTCTCGATGTTGGCGGGCTCCAGCGCATCGGGAAGACACTGGTCCGTGATGATCGAGATGCCGAGGGCCCTCATCCCCTCCTGCACCGCGACGATGACTTCGGGAACCGTGGACATCCCCACCACGTCCGCCCCCATGCCCCGCAGCATGCGGTACTCGGCCCGGGTTTCGAGACAGGGGCCGGTCACCGCGACATACACCCCTTCACGAAGCACGACGCCATTCTTGAGCGCCACCTGGCGAGCCAGCGCGCGGAGCTCCGCGTCATAGGGCTCGGACATGTCGGGAAAGCGCGGGCCCAGGCGATCGTCGTTGGGTCCGATCAGCGGATTGTCGCCCAGCAGGTTGATATGATCGCTGATCAGCATCAGGTCGCCCGGCGCCCAGAGCGGATTCATCCCGCCGCAGGCGTTGGAAACGATGAGCGTCGGCGCGCCGAGGGCGTGCAGCACCCGGACCGGGAAAGTCACCTGCCGGAGAGTGTATCCCTCGTAGCGGTGGAAGCGGCCCTGCATGGCGACGACCCGCTTGCCGCCGAGCGTGCCGAGCAGGAGGCGGCCGGAGTGGGATTCGACGGTGGAAAGGGGAAAGCCCGGGATCTCACCATACGGGATGGTGGTCTCGACCTTCATCTCGGTAGCCAGGCCGCCGAGGCCGGTGCCGAGGATGATGGCGGCCTCGGGCTTGAGCGCGCTCCGCTTGCGGATCGCGGCGACCGCAGCCTGCACTTCGTCGTAAAGAGTGGAGCCGCTCATGACTGCCGCTTGAGCAGGAGCTCGGTCTGGACCTGATGCATGACCTGGCTGTGGACCTGGTAGCCTTCGACTTCGCCAAGATTCCGTTCGAGCAGGGCGCGGAAATTGGCGAGGTACACGGCAAACTGGCGGTGCAGCGACTCGTGCCGCTCGCGCAGCCCCTGTTCGTCGGCGTGCGCCTGGCCCACGATCCGCATGCCTTCGGCGCGGGCTTCACGCAGGATCAGGTCCGCTTCGTGGTTGGCCTGGATGCGGGTGTCCTCGCGCAGCTGCTGGGCCGCCACGAGGGCATCGTTCATGGCCCGCTCGCGCTCCCGGAAGGCCTTCAACTGTTCCTGGCCGGCCTTGACCCGCTCATCGAGCTGGGCCCGCTCGCGCAGCAGGCGTTCGAGCTCTTCGGAAATGCGCAGCTTGAAATCGTCGACCTGCTGGCGATCGTAGCCGCGGAGTTCCCGCTGGAATTCCTGGGTCCGCACCTCGTGCGGGGTCAGATGGAAGGCGTCTTCGGTCATTGGCTACGCTCTCCGAACAACAGGGTCCCCAATCGCACCATCGTGGCGCCTTCCTCGACGGCCACGAGATAGTCTCCCGACATTCCCATCGACAGCTCGGGAAGCTGGAATCCGCGCCCGGTCATCCCGTCGCGCAGTTCGCGCAGCACCCTGAACGCGGCGCGCTGGCGCGCTTCGTCGTCCGTCAATTCGGCCATCGTCATCAGGCCCCGGACTTCCAGCGCCGGCAGCGCCCCGACCTGCGGCAGCAGTTCAGCCAGGTGTTCCGGCTCCACGCCACCCTTCTGCGGCTCACCCGAGCAGTTGACCTGGATGAGGATCGGCTGACGAAGGCCGGCCGGGGCCCGGCGCGACAGTTCCTGCGCCAGATCGAGGCGGTCCACCGAGTGGATGAGGGCAAACCGACCCACCACCTGCCTGGCCTTGTTCTTCTGCAGTGAGCCGATCAGGTGCCAGTCGACCGGAAATCCGGCCAGCGCTTCCTGCTTGCCGAGCGCCTCCTGCACCCGGTTCTCACCGACCGCGCCCAAGCCTGCCTCGACCGCCGCCCGCACCGCATCGGGGCCGTGCGTCTTGGTTACCGCCACGATGGTGACCGGATGGGTCCAGCCGCGAGCCGCCTGACGCTCGGCGATGAGCCCCCGGATCCGGGCCACCCGCTGCTCCAAACCGGGGTACGACATAGGCGGCAAAACTAAGCGGGGTGCGGGGTTAAAACCACCGCCCGAACGGGTATTCGTCCCTCGGGGGCGATCAGGGACGGGGTGTCGGCGGGCTCCCGGAACCGCCGGCAGCGGCCTTGAGGCGCAACTCCGCCAGCGCCGCTGCCACCGCTGGATGCGGAGAGAGACGCCCAGCCCGCTCCAGATTCTCGATGGCCTTGGTGGGGTTTCCCTGGTGGTCATACCATGAGGCGAGCCGGGTGAACGGGACCGCCAGACCTCCCGCCATTACCCGGCTGATGGACTCCGCTTGAGGGGAAGTGCGATCGAGCAATCCGGCGTACCGGTACACCTGCCACGCCAGCGCTTCCGTGGCTGGACCATCGAGCGGAACACTCTCCGGCTGGAAAAAGAGCCCCGGCGCGGAGGTATCCACGGGAACCGCCTCGGCCTGCACCACCAGCCCTCGCTGCACCACGTGGCCTCGCTCCAGTCCCAGCACGTTTTCCGCCGCGGCCACGGACCAGGCGACGGGACGGCGGCCGAGATTGTCCTGCAGCACCCGGAGCACGAACACATCGTGAGGAAAGAAGACCGTGCCGGGGGGATAGCTGACGCGGACCGGCCCGATCATCACGG
>DATEHG010000249.1:0-38506 GCA_035279705.1 Gemmatimonadales bacterium | reverse complement strand
GGTGGCCTATGGCGATTTCGTGCGCCTCGGTGGCTGGAAGGCGGCCCGTGAACAGGGGCTGGCCCGGGCGGAAGGCAAGGAGTACGTGGTGCAGGATGGGGATGTCTTGTTGTTCCGGTTTAACGTGTAGGCAGGGGGGGGCCGGGGGGCGGCGGGGCAGTTTGATGGTATCACAATCCGTCGGGTTATTTGGCGGCCTCTGACAGTTTCTCTCGCCCTGAGCGCCCTGACTGCCCTGACCGCGGAGTTATGTATATTTCCCCCCGTTCCCTAACGGAGCAGGACATGACGAATCCGAATTATCAGCAGCCCGCCAGCAGCCTTGCGTCCGGTGTCGCCGCGGATGAGCGAGTCACGGCGTTTCTGAGCAAGGTCTACAGCTGGATGTTCCTGGGCCTGGCCCTGACCACGGTGGTAGCCTATGTCGTCGCCGGGTCGCCTGCCCTGGTTCAGGCTCTGCTGGTCAACCGCTGGGTGTTCTACGGCCTGATGTTCGCCGAGCTGGGCCTCGTCTGGTGGCTTTCGGCCAGAGTGGCGACCCTCGCCGCGGCCACGGCAGCCACGGGGTTCGCGATTTACTCCGCCCTGACCGGCATCACGCTGTCCGTCATTCTCCTGGTGTATACCCAGGGGTCGATCTTCTCGGCGTTTCTCACCGCGGCCGCCATGTTCGGCTCGCTGGCGATCTTCGGGACCGTGACCAGGCGGAGCCTCGCCGGCGTCGGACAGTTCGCATTCATGGGACTGATCGGCCTCATTGTCGCCTCGGTGGTGGGACTGTTCTGGCAGAACGACACCCTGCAGTTCGTGATTTCGGTGGTCGGAGTCATCGTGTTCACGGGGCTGACCGCCTGGGATGCCCAGAAGCTCAAGGCCATGGCGCTGGCGCTGCCGGAGGGCCAGGCCGGGAGCTACGCCATCGTGGGCGCGCTCACCCTGTATCTGGACTTCATCAACCTGTTCCTGATGCTGTTGCGGTTCATGGGCAACCGCCGCAGCTAGCCGCCCCGGTTGGTGACGCTACGACAACAGGGCCCGGAGGAGAAATCCTCCGGGCCCCGTGTACTTCCCGTACACCTTCTCCGCTATTCGCCGACTTCTTGCCCGCCAGACGGAGCGACCTGCCCGCTCCGGATCTCGGGATGTCCGATCTGGCCGCCCAGATTGGCGACCCAGGCGAGGGCACCGCTGGCCGCCAGCGCGAGCCCGAGATTCACGATGAGCAGCCCTCGGGAGAGCGGCCGATTCTGTCGTCCACCGACCAGCGCGATCAGCGCCAGCACCCCGACGACCCCGGCAGCGACTAGTCCGACCATTCCCGCCTCTTCGTGACGTTCGAGGTAGGGTTTCCCTGCTCCTACCGTCCGTTCGATCGCCTCCTCCGCGCCCTCTCCTGTCAGGTAGGCGAGGCCCGCAGCCAGCCCGGAAAGCACGAGGGCGCCCAATGCCGCCTGCTGGATCCCCCGGTCCTGGCGGACCAGGCCGAGACCCAGCAGAAGGGCGCCAAATGCGATGCCCAAGACAGGCAGATGCGTCAAAATGAGATGCAGATGAGCTCCATTCATGAAGACCTCCGGTCCCTTGGTGATCCGAACCTAGCTGCGGTACCCACAAGTCCCGGTGAACTCCGGATGAAGGGCCTGGGTGTACTCGATCACTACCGCTAAGTCGTTCACCCACTTATAATTTGCCGTCCACATATCTCCTCCTCGGACCCCACACCAGGGCCGGGGCGACCAGTCCAAAGGAAGGTGTCATGACCCGTCTGTACGAAGCGGTCTATATCTTCGATAGTGCCCTCGAAGAGCCCGCGATCACCGAGCGCCTGACGCGCTACCACGCCCTCATCCAGCAGCCCGGCGGCGAGGCCCCCCAGGTCAACCACTGGGGCAAGCGCACGCTGGCCTATCCCATCAAGAAGCATCAGACCGGCTATTACGTGGTCGCCAAGTTCGACACCACGGCCGAGCTGCTGCCCGAATACGAGCGCGCCGTCAAGCTGGACGAGAGCGTGCTGCGCTTCCTCGTGGTGGTGAGCGAAGGCGAGCAGGCGGTGCCCGTGACCGCCGGCAAGCCGAGCGAGGAGGATGACGAATGAGGCGGCCTCAGAAGACCTGCGCCATCTGCGAGTCGGGCGTGCGGGTGGTGGACTACAAGGATGAACGGACTCTGCAGCGCTTCCTGACCGAGCGCGGCAAGATTCTGCCCAGCCGGCTGTCGGGCACTTGCGCCCGTCACCAGCGTCAGCTCAGCACCGCCATCAAGCGGGCGCGCCAGCTGGCGCTGTTGCCCTACATCAAGGGCTTCGGCGGCTGACCGCACCGCTCGACCCCACCCACCGTCGCCGGGCGTCGGTGGGTGCGGCCCTGGCCCTGGTGCTGTACGCCGGGTTCCAGCCGGTCTTCGTGCTGGCGCCGCTGGCGGTACTGCTGCTCGCGTCGGGACCCACCAGCCGCCGGGAATGGTGGTGGATCTTTCTCTGTCTGGCCTGGCTCGGCTATACGTCGCTGGCCGTGAGCGGACTGGTGGATGAAACAGTCCTGGCCGGCGGGATCCTGGTCGGCGGCGCGTTCTTCGCCATGATGATCCGCCGCCCGCGCCCCGCCTTCGAAGTCGCGCTGTGGGCCCTGCTGCTCGGAGGAGCCGCCCTGCTGTTCTGGGGCGCCTGGCTGGGAATCGGCTGGCGGGACATCAAGCTGGCCGTGTTCCGAGAGGGGTGGGCGCTGGTCCGGGGAGTCGAAAACCCCGACCCGACCACGATGGCAGTCGACAGCAGCGCCACCTTGAAGCTCTACACCGACGCCCTCTCCCGCGGCATCGGACCGATGGCCACGCTGTTCCCCGCCCTGATGGCCCTCACGGCAGTCGGCGGGATGGTGCTGGCTTGGAACTGGTACCACCGGGTGTCGCTGCGGCCGCTCGGCGCGCCGCTGGCGCGGCTGGCCGAGTTCACCTTCAGTGACCACCTGGTCTGGGGAGTCGTGCTGGGCCTTGCGGCGCTGGTCCTGCCGCTGCCGGCGGAGGTGCAGGAGGCCGGCGGCAACCTGGTTCTGTTCTTCGGGGGATTGTTCGTGATCCGCGGCCTGGCCGTGGTGCGGACCTGGATCCGGCAGACGCCGGGCCCCCTGCTCGGATTGATGGCGTTCAGTCTTCTGTTCATCTGGCCGGTGGCGGCGGGTGGCCTGCTGTCGCTCGGCCTGGCCGATGCCTGGCTTGATTTCCGGCGGCGTCTCACGCCGCCCACAGTGGAGGGATGACCCGATGGAAGTGATTCTGCGCGATAACGTCGACAAGCTGGGCAAGGCGGGGGACCTGGTGAAGGTCAAGCCCGGCTATGCCCGGAATTTTCTGCTGCCGCAGGGTCTGGCCTACGAGGCCACCCCGGGCAACAAGAAGCGGATCGAGGCGGAGGCCAAGTCGCGCCAGGCCAAGCAGGCGGCCGAGCGCGCCGCGGCCGAAGGCGTCGCCGCGAAGCTGAATGGCGTGAAGCTCACCCTGGCCCGCAAGGCGGGCGAGGAGAACCGGCTGTTCGGCTCGATCACGAGCCAGGATGTGGCCGATGCCCTGGCCGCCGCCGGCCACGAAGTGGACAAGCGGAAGATCGACCTGGAACACCCGATCAAGACGCTGGGCGTCCATACGGTTCCCGTGCGGGTCTATCACGACGTGCACGCCGAGCTCCAGCTCACGGTGGTCGCCGAGTAGCGGTGCCACCCGCCCCAACCGGGATCGCCTACATCGACGGTCCCCGCCTGGCCCGGGGTCTCTATGCCGCCTCCGACTGGGTGGCCGCGGGCCGCGAAGAGATCAATCGGATCAACGTCTTTCCGGTGCCGGATGGGGATACCGGCACCAACTTTTCGCTGACCCTCCGCGCCGTCGCCGACGCCCTCCGGGCGCTCGGCGACGCGTCGCTTCCGGAGACCGCCCGCACCGCCGCCCGGGGCGCGGTCTACGGCTCCCGTGGTAACAGCGGCATGATGCTCGCCCATTTCCTGATGGGCTTCGCCGACTCGATCGGCGAGAAACCCACCGCCACCACCCGTGACATCGCCGCCGCCCTCCGGGAAGGCGCCGAGCGGATCCGCTCCTCGCTGGACGATCCGCGCGAAGGCACCATCCTGACGGTGGCCCGCGAAGCCGCCCTCGCCGCCGAGCGGGCGGCCGCGGATTCGCCTGATGTCACGGTATTCATGGCCCGCATGCTCCGCGAAGGCGAAGCGGCGCTGGCGCGCACGCCCGAACTGATGGCCGTGCTCAAGGAAGCGGGGGTCGTGGATGCCGGTGGCAAGGGGTTCGTGCGGATGATTGAAGGCGTGGTGCGGCTGATCGAGGGAGATCCCCTGCTCCCCGCCGACGCGCTTCCCGCCAGCGGCGCTCCGGCCCCGGCCGCCCTCGTCGAAGTGGCCTCGGAACGCGACTTCCAGTTCTGCACGGAGGCCATGGTGCGGGGCGAGCAGCTGCCCAGCGCCAACGAGGTCCGGGCCGCACTGCGTACTCTGGGAGGTTCGATCCAGGTGGTCGTGAGCGGCGATCTGCTCAAGCTGCATGTGCACACGGATACGCCGCAGGCCGTCTTCACACTGGCGAGCCGGTGGGGTCAGGTCACCACCACCAAGGCCGAGGACATGCGGGCCCAGCATGAGGCGCTGGCCCACGAAAATCGGCGCGCGGTGGCCGTGGTGGCCGACAGCTCCGCAGACCTCGCCGATGCCGTGCTGGACCGGCATCACATCGCGCTGGTTCCTCTCCAGGTCATGTTGGGAGACCGGACGTACCGTGACCGGGTCGAGCTCAAGCCGGAAGAGTTCTACCGGCAGATGCGGACCTCGCGGAATCTCCCGACCACCTCGCAGCCCACGCCGGCCGATTTTCTGCGGGTCCTGCGCGACGCCCGGACCGAGGCCGATGAAGTCGTGGCCGTCCTGCTCGGTGCCCGACTGTCGGGCACGCTGCAGTCCGCACAGGCCGCGGTGAAGGCCAGCGGCCTGACCGGGATTCACCTGGTAGACTCCGGCTCCGCCTCCCTCGGCGAAGGGATGCTGGCGCTTCGGGCCGCCGAGCTTGCGGCAGCGGGCTGGAAGGCGGCGGCAATTGTCGCCGAACTCCGGCGACTCAGGGATCAGTCCGGGGTATTCCTTACGGTGGACCGTTTTGACAACTTGCTCAGGTCCGGCCGGGTGACGCGGGGCAAGGCCTGGCTGGCCGGCATGCTCGATGTGAAGCCGATTCTCACCTTGTCCCCGGACGGTCAGATCCTGCCACTCGACAAGGTTCGCGGCCGCGACAACCTGGTCCCCCGGGTGCTGGCGTTGCTGGAGAAGCGGCTGACGCCGAGGCCGAAATCAGTGCGGTTCGGCATTGCACACGCGGAGGCGCCGGAGGTGGCGGAGCGGCTCAGGACCGCCCTCGTGGCCGCCTACCAGCCGAGGGATTGCTTCTTGTCGCTGGCCACGGGGGTGCTCGGCACCCACGTCGGAATCGGGGCCTGGGCGGTATTTTACCAGGTGGAGGATGGCACTCCCGCACACGGCGGTCCGGCGTGAGTCCGTCGCTCCCCGTCATGGTGCGGCACGCGGTTTCGGCCATCGAGGATCTCAAGGGCCAGCGGGTGGTCGTCCTGGACCTGCGCGGCCTCAACGACGCCACGGACTTTTTCGTGATCGCCTCGGGCACGTCCGACGCGCACGTTCGTGGCATCGCCAACTCGGTGCTCGAACGGCTGGACCGGGGCGGCGTGCACGCCCACCACGTCGAAGGCGTCACCACAGGTCGATGGGTTCTGCTCGATTTCGTGGATTTCGTGGTGCACCTGTTCCACCCGGAGACACGCTCCTTCTATCAACTGGAGCGGCTCTGGAGCGACGCGCCGGCGGTGCAGATCGGCGCCACAAGGCTGGGGTAACAATGAATCGCAACGCGGCAATCGCCGCCCTCCTGCTCGCCATCCTCCCTGCCCCCGCGGCTGCCCAGTACTTCGGGCAGAACCGGGTTCAGTACGGCGGGTTCGATTTCAAGATCATCGAGACCGAACACTTCGAGATCCACTACTACGAGGAAACCCGCGCGGCGGCGCTGGATGCGGCGCGGATCGCCGAGCGCTCGTATGCGCGGCTCTCGAAGGTGCTGGGTCACCAGTTCAAGGCCCGCAAGCCGATCATTCTCTACGCGTCGCATGCCGCGTTCCAGCAGACCAACGCGCTGGGCGATTCGCCGGACGAATCGACCGAGGGCGTCACCGATTTCTACCGTCACCGGATGGTGCTGCCGTTCTTCGGGTCGTACGCCTACCTGGAGCATGTGATCCAGCACGAGATGGTGCACCAGTTCCAGTACGACATCTGGAGCCGGGGCAATCCCGGGGCGGGCCTCACCTTCCTGATGCAGCTCAACCCGCCGGGATGGTTCGTCGAAGGCATGGCGGAGTACCTCTCCACCGGTCCTCTCGACCCCACCACCGCGATGTGGCTCCGCGACGCGGCGCTCGAAGGCAACCTGCCCACGATCGAGCAGCTGGAGCGGGATCCGCGGGTGTTCCCGTACCGCTATGGTCAGGCCATCCTGACCTACATCGGCGAACGCTGGGGTGACGAAGTCATCGGCACGATCATGCGCGCCACGCTCGCGGGTGGCGGGGGCCTCAACGGCGCGTTCCGCCGGGCCACCGGCATCACGCTGAACGAGCTGTCCGACCAGTGGCGCGACTACGTGCAGAAGAAGTACCTGCCCGAGATTGCGAACCGGGAAAAGGCCCGGATGTTCTCGCAGGCGGTGCTCACCGAGAAGAAGTCGCAGGGGTCCTATCACCTGGCGCCGGGCCTGTCGCCGGACGGCACCCAGATCGCGTTCTTCAGCGAGCGCCACTGGGTCTCGTTCGATCTCTACCTGGCCGATGCGATGACCGGCCGGGTCGAGAAGCGGCTGCTCAAGTCCACCTACAGCGGCAGCTACGAGAGCTTCCAGTTCATCCAGAGCTCGGTCAACTGGTCGCCGGACGGGAAGTTCATCACCGTGGCGGCCAAGCGCGGCCCGCGGGACCGGATCCTGATCATCGACGTCAAGCACAACGACGTCGCCAAGGAAATCGAAGTCCCGCTGGAGGCGGTCACCAGTCCTTCCTTCAGCCCGGATGGCAAGCAGCTCGTGTTCACCGGGCAGGCGGCGGGCTTTTCCGATCTGTTCACCGTGAACGTCGACGGCACCGGTTTCCGGCGGCTCACCGACGACAAGTACGCCGATTTCGAGCCGGCCTGGTCGCCTGACGGGAAGACGATCGCCTTTTCCACCGATCGCGGCCCCGAGACCGACTTCACCACCCTGCGGATCGGCAACCTGCGCATCGCGCTGTACCACCTCGACAGCGGGACGATTGAACTGCTGCCGCAGATGGAGAGCGGCAAGAACATCAATCCCCAGTGGGCGCCCGACGGCCAGTCGCTCGCCTTCGCGTCCGACCGCAACGGGGTGTCCAACATCTATCTCGCGGACCTGACCGATCACCAGGTCTACCCGCTGACCGACCTGTACACCGGGGTGCAGGGCATCACTTACCAGTCGCCCGTCCTGTCCTGGGCGACCGGAGCCGACAAGCTGGCCTTCATCTACTACGAGAAGGGCGATTACGACATTTACGCCGTCTCGAACCCGCGGGCGCTCCGCAGGCCGGCCTGGCATCCGCCGACCACGCTGATTGCCCGCGATGGCACGCCGATCAAGGGCGCGCCCGAGTCCAACCCGCCCGCGATCCGTCCGCTGGCTCAAGCGGCGGACGAAGAGCCGGTCGCCCCTTCAGTCGGGGCCACGCCGGCTCCGCTCCAGGCCCCGACCAGGGACACGACGGAAAGCACGAGCGGCACGCTGTATCGCACCCCCGAGGGATTCCGCCACGCCGATGCGGCGCCGACCTCCGCCGATTCCGCCCTGCCCCCGCCGGTCTCCATCGCGGCGCTGATGGAATCGACGACCGTGAGCATGCCGGATACGTCCGAGTTCCTGCTCAAGCCGTACAAGGTGCATTACTCGATCGAGTACCTGGCCCGGCCCACGCTGGGCTATACGCGGGACAATTTCGGCGGTGGTCTGTATGGCGGGTCGACGATCGTCTTCGGCGACATGCTGGGCGACCACAACCTGGTCTTCTCGGCGTACATCAACGGCCGGATCGGCGAGTCGCTGATCGAGGCGGGCTACATCAACCGGGCGCACCGGCTCAACTACTCGTTCGAGCTGAGCCAGGTCCCGTACTACAACCTGCTGGCCAACCAGGTCGTCACCGACCAGCTCGGCAACGCCAGCTATGTCGAGAACGTCGAACGCCTGATCATCCGCGGGGCGACCGCCACGGGCTACTATCCGCTGAGCCGCTTCCAGCGCCTCGAAGGCTCCCTGCAGCTCGCCAACGTCGACGACGCGGTGCAACGGACCTTCTACCCCTACGATCCCGCGTCGGGAGCGCTGATCGGCGATCCGAACCGCGTCGTCGTGGGCATCGAGAACATCAGCATCGCCGCGCCCAACCTGGCGATCGTGTACGACAACACGCTGAACGGCTGGGTCGGCCCGGTGTGGGGCCACCGTTACCGGCTGGGCATCACCCAGACCCTCGGCGGCTGGAACTTCACCACACTCAACGCCGACTATCGGCAGTACTTCCGGATCGCGGGCCCGCTGGCCTTTGCGGTCCGCGGCCAGTACTTCGGCCAGATCGGCGCCAGCGCCAGCAATTTCCAGGTGTTCCTGGGCCGGACCGACCTGCTGCGCGGCAACACGTCGGGCTCATATCAGCGCAACGAGTGCCGGTTCGCGGCCAGTTACACACCGAGCGGGATCTGCGCCCCGTTGTACCGGATGGTGGGCACCCAGATCGGTATCGGCAGCGCGGAACTCCGCTTCCCGCTGCTCAACGCCGCACTGGGCTTCCTCCCCGTTGGCTTCCCGCCCATCGAGGGGGCGCTGTTCTACGACGTCGGCATTGCCTGGGACGGCGCGAGTGTGCTCAAGTGGAACCGCTCTCCCGGGGACGACCCGCTCCGGGTGCGCACCCCGAGCCAGACGCTCGGCGTCTCGGCGCGGATGAACGTGTTCGGCTTCGTGATTCTCCGGCTGGACTGGTCGGTGCCGCAGGAGCGGCCCGGCATGCACGGCCTCTGGACGCTGAGCATCGGACCGACCTGGTAATTGAAGGGCCGGGCGCCCGCCCGGCCCTTGGTTCCCCCCTCGGGCACGGCTATCTTTTCGCCGTGCAGAGCCGCCCCTCACTGGCCGGCGCCACGCTGGTACTGCTCGCGCTGTCCTGCCGCCCCGATTCACAGCCGGCCCATTCCGGGCTCTCCGTCGCCACCCAGCCACCGCCGTCGAGCCTCCTCCGGCTCCCCAGCCGAGGCGGCAGCGCGCAGGTGTACCGGGTGCCCTCGCTGGTGGCCTCCGAATGGCGCTCCGAGGGCCGGCTTCCCGAACTGCGTCGCCCCGTCGGCGCCGACCTCGATCAGCGCGTGGTGTATGCCCTCGACATGAAGGGCAACGTCCTGCTGCTGGACCTCGAGAGCGGCCGGTTCCGGAGCTTCCTGCCCAGGATCCGCTCCGCGACCATGGGTCCGGACGGCACCCTCTACACGGTGGATGACAGCAACATTGTCACCCAGACCGTGCGGCGGACGCCGGTCCGCCTCAGGACCCGGCTGCCGGGAACACTTCGGGCGATGGCGGGCAACAAGGATGACCAGCTGCTCACCGTCACCGCGAGCAATCCAGGCCAGCTGCTGGTGCTCGATGCCGACCAGCCGGACACCGTTGGCGCGGTGCCGGACGGGCCCGTCGCCGCCTCGCCGTGGGGAGACCTCATGGCCATTGCGGCTGATTCGGGTCTCGTCCTCGTCGATCCGGTCAGCCGCGCCAAGCCGCGATTCCAGGAAATCTCCGGCAAGGCCAAGCTGGCGGGCTTCTCCCCTTCGGGCCACCGGATCTGGGTCGCCGACGGCGAGAGCCGGCTGCACGTGATCAACCGGTATACCGGCGAAGAGGTGGACCGCATCAAGCTCCCCGGGCCGGGGAGCGAGCTCCGGCCGGATCCCTGGGGCCGCTGGCTCCTGGTGCGGCCCGCGAGCGGCGATTCGGCCTGGGTCATGGACCTGGCCAAGAATGAAATGGTCGGGACCCTCGCCTCGGCGTGGAGCTACGATGCGCCGGCCATTACCAACCAGGGGCTTGCCCTGCTCAAGCGGGACGGCGATCTGGTGGTGCAGGACCTGACGCGGGACGGGTGGCCCGAGGTGGGCCGCATCCAGGACGGCGCGTCCGATCTCTGGCTGCCGCTGGCCTGGACCCCGGAGCCGACCGAGGTGGCCGCGGCCACCCCGGATACTACGTCTGCCCCGGTGCAGGACAGCACCGGTGCGGCCGCTCCGAAGAACACCAGCGTTTACCTGCAGGTCAGCAGCTCGCAGAATCCGGCCTGGGCGCGTGACCTGGCCGGCCAGCTCAGAGACGCGGGGCTCCCGGCCTCGGTCCTCGAACCGACCGGTCCCGACGAGGGATACCGGGTGGTGCTGGGACCGTACGCCTCGCGTGACGAAGCGGAAGCCGCCGGCCGCAAGCTGGGCCGGCCATTCTTCATCTATCAACCCGGCAACCGCGCCGGGCAATAACGCCAAGGGCGGCGCCGCGCCGCCCGCCACCAGAACCAGGACACGACCATGAAGTTGACCCGGCTCGAACTCTCGGGCTTCAAGTCGTTCGCTGATTCCGTCACCCTGAATTTCAACGACGGGGTGACTGCCATCGTGGGCCCCAACGGCTGCGGCAAATCCAACGTCTCGGATGCCGTCCGCTGGGTGCTGGGCGAGCAGTCGGCCCGCCTGCTGCGCGGCGGCAAGATGGAAGACGTGATCTTCCAGGGCAGCGCGGCCCGGCGGCCGGTCAATGTCACGGAGGTTTCCCTCTTCCTCGACAACAGCGACGGCGCGCTCCCCGTCGCGTACCAGGAAATCCAGGTCACCCGCCGACTGTCCCGCTCGGGCCAGAGCGATTACCTGCTCAACGGAGCCACCGTCCGGCTGCGCGACATCCAGGACCTGCTCCGGGGCACCGGCCTCGGGGGCGATGCGGGCGTCGTGATCGAAGCCAAGATGATCGACCTCCTCCTCTCCGACCGGGCCGACGAGCGCCGGTCGCTGTTCGAGGAGGCGGCCGGTATCGGGCTCTACCGCGACCGGCGGCAGACCACGGAGCGCCGGCTGGAAGAAACGGGCATCGACCTGCAGCGGGTCGAGGACCTCATCGCCGAGGTGCAGACCCAGCTCCGCAGCCTAGCCCGCCAGAAGGGCAAGGCCGAACGGCACACCAAGCTGATGGAGGAGAAGTTCGCCCTCCAGCTCACCCTCGCGCGACGTCACCTCGAAATGCTGGCGGATCAGCTCGCCGTCGGCGAGAACCGCCACCGCGAGCTGGCCGCCGCGCTCCCCGCCGCGCGCGATGCCGTCGGCGAACGCGAACAGGCCCGCGAGGAGGCCGGCCGGAACCGCAGCGGGGCGGAATCGCAGCGCACCGAGATCGCCCGCCTGCTCGGGAATGTGCGCCTCGAGCTGGGCCGCCTCGATGGCGACCTGGCACTGGCCGCCGAGCGGCTAGGCAATGCCGGCAATCGCCGGGAACGGGTGCTCGAGGATCGCTCGCAGGCCGAGGCCCGGATTCAACAGGCGGCGCGCGAGCGTGATGGAGCAGGCGAAGAGCACCGCAACGCGTTCGGCGACGAGGAACGGATCCGCACCGAGCTCACCACCCGGACGAACGCGGAACAGGAAGTGCGCCTTCGCCTCGGCGAGCAGCGCACCGCCGTGCGCCAGTTCGAAGATGACCTGATGCGCCGCTCCCAGGCCCTCAAGGCATTCGAAGGGGAGCGTTCGGCGCTGGAGACCGACCTGGCCGCCGTACGCGACCAGTCTGTGCAGGCCACAGCGCGGCGCACGGCACTCCAAACTGACCTCGAGGGCGCGGAGCGCCGGCGTGATGAGGCGGTCTCGAGCGCCGAGCGCCAGGTGGCGGAATCCCGCCGGACCGCATCCGCGGCCGAGCGGAGCCGTCACGAGGTCGCCGAAACCAAGCGCCGCGAGGCGCTCGACCGCGCGGCCCGGCGTTCGGCCGAGGAGCAACTCGCTCAGCTCACGGCTCGGCGCCACGCGCTCGAGGAGCTCGAACGCGATCGCGTCGGGTTGGCCCCGGGCGCCGCAGCGCTGCTGTCGGCCCGAGACCGCTTCGGCAGCGCGATCCTGGGCCCCCTCAGCGATTTCCTCGGTACTTCGCAGTCCGACGCGGAACTTGCCGAGCGCCTGCTCGGTGAATGGGTCCATGCCGTCGTGGTCCGCGATGCGGACGCTGTCCCCGCCATCCAGGCGTGGCACGCCGAGGCCCAGCCGGGCACGCTGCTGCTGCTGCCCGCCCACCCGGGCCCGCGTGGCACCGGCGGCACGCATCCACTGGAAGACCGCCTCCGGGCGGAGGGGCCGGCCGCGGCGTGGGTTCGCGCCATTCTGGCCGGCGCGGAAGTGCTCGATCCGACGGGTCGCGCGCTGCGGCGCGCCAACGGCGCCATCTTCCTTGGTGGGGCCGCCGGACCGGCTGGCCCACTGCGGCGCCGGGCCGAGCTCGAGACGCTCAATACCGATGTGGCCACCGCCACCACGACGCTTGCCTCGGCGACTGCCACGCTCGAGGCCACCGTCATCCAACTGGCCCAGGCCGAGGATGAGCTCGAAAAGGCCACACTCGCGGCGGACCACGCCCGCGAGGCGGAGCGTGCGGCGGTGGCCTGGCGCGAGGATTGTCTGCGCCATGCGTCCAACCTCGCCCGCGAGGTCGCCGAAGCGGAATTGTCGGTGACCAGCCTCGCTGAACGGATGGATCGGGCGGAGCGACGGCTGGCCCAGATCGATGTGTCGCTGACCGAGGGAGAACTGGCTCGGGCCCGTCTCGAAGAGGGGCTGGGTGAGGCCCGGTCCCGACAGGCGCAGCTCGAGACCGAACAGGAAACGGCCCGGGACGCTCGGGTGCACTGGCAGGTGCAGGAAGGGTATGTCGCCGCCCGTCTCGAGGCGGCCACCTCACGCCTCCAGCAGGCGGACCGCGCCGGCCAGGACGCCGAGTCGGCGGCGGTTGCGCTCGCCTCGGAGCTGGGCCGGCTGTCCCAGGATATCGCGAGCCTGACCACGCAGCAGGCCCAGTGGCAGGAAGTGCGGGCCGAGAAGCGGGTCGCGGTCCTCGAACTCGAGGCGGCGGCGTCCGACGCCGAAGCGGAACTGGCTGCCGCGGATCTCGACCTGGCCGAGGCAGAGCGGGTGCTGGCGGAGGCGCGTCACCACCTCGAATCCGCCAGCGAGGAGTACCACCACCTCGAGCTCGAGCTGGCCGAAGGTTCGTCCCGCCGTCGGAGCATCGTGGAGCGGGTCGAAACCGAATGGCGCCGCCCGATCGCCGAGCTGCTCGTGGAAGCCCCCGAGCTGGAACTCGACCTGGAGACGCTGGAAGTCGAAGCGGCGCGGGTCCTGGGCGCCCTCGAGGCGATCGGTCCGGTCAACGCGCTCGCGGTCGAGGAGCACGCCGAGGAGAGCAAGCGCCTGAGCTTCCTCAGCAGCCAGCGGGATGACCTCGTGGCCGCGCGGCAGTCCCTGACCCAGGCCATCCGCGAAATCGACGGCACGGCCCGCACCATGTTCCTCGACACCTTCAACGCCATCCAGGCCAACTTCCTCCACGTTTTCCAGACGCTCTTCGGCGGCGGCGAGTGCGACCTGCGGCTGGCAACGCCGGAGGATCCGCTCGAGAGCGAGATCGACATCCACGCCGCGCCCCGGGGCAAGCGAACCCAGCGGATCCACCTGCTCTCCTCGGGCGAGCGCACCCTCGTGGCGGTCTCGCTGCTGTTCAGCATCTACCTGACCAAGCCCAGCCCCTTCTGCCTCATGGACGAAGTGGACGCGCCGCTGGACGACGCCAACGTGGGCCGGTTTACCCGGCTGCTCGACGAGTTCAAGGCGACGACCCAGTTCCTCGTCATCACCCACAACCCGCGCACCATGCAGTCGGCGGACGCCGTTTATGGCGTCACCATGCAGGAGCCGGGTGTTTCGACGATCGTCGGGGTCAAGCTCGGCGAGACGGAACGGGTGGCCTGATGCTGATCATCATGCGACACGACGCGGAACCCGCCGAGATCGAGCGGGTCTGCGCCGTGATCGAGGAGATGGGTTACCAGAGCCGTCCCATGCCCGGCCGGCAGCGCACGACCGTGGGCCTGGTGGGCAACGACGGGAGGGTGGATGGGTCGCGACTCGCCGCGCTCCCGGGCGTGGCGGAAATCCTGCACGTCACCAAGCCGTACAAGCAGGTGTCCCGGGAATGGCGCGCCGAGTCCACCGTCGTCGAGCTGCCCGGCGGTCTGCGCATTGGCGGCGACGAAGTGGTGGTCATGGCCGGACCGTGCTCCGTGGAGAGTGAGGAGCAGATTCTGGCCGCCGCGCGGGCGGTCCGGGCCGCCGGGGCCACGATTCTCCGCGCCGGCGCCTTCAAGCCGCGCTCCTCGCCGTATTCGTTTCAGGGTCTGGGACGCCGCGGCCTCGAGCTGCTGGTCAAAGCCCGCGAGGAGAGTGGGTTGCTGATCGTGACCGAGGCGATGGACGCCGAGGGGCTGGAGCTGGTGGCGGACTCCGCCGACATCATCCAGCTCGGTGCCCGGAACATGCAGAACTACTCGCTGCTCAAGCAGGCGGGGCGCCAGAAGAAGCCGGTCCTGCTCAAGCGCGGACTCTCGGCCACGATCCAGGAACTGCTGCTCTCGGCGGAATACATCCTGGCCGAGGGAAATCCCAACGTGATTCTCTGCGAGCGCGGCGTGCGGGGATTCGATTCCAGCACCCGCAACCTGTTCGATCTCTCCGCCATCCCGGTGGTGAAGGGCCTGTCCCACCTCCCCATCATCGCCGACCCGAGTCACGGCACCGGCCACCGCGACATGGTGACGCCGATGGCGCGGGCCGCGGTGGCCGCCGGCGCGGACGGCCTGCTGATCGAGGTGCACCCGCACCCCGATCGGGCGCTCTCCGACGGAGCGCAGAGCCTCTACCCCGACCAGTTTGCCCGGCTGATGACGGAGGCCCGCCACATCGCGGACGCCATCGGACGCCGGATCGCCCTGCCTGCCGAAGCGGTGGCCTGATGCTCCCGACGCTGGCCCTCGCCGCGGCACTCGTCGCTGCGCCACAGGACTCGGTCAATGCGGGAGTGGCCATCGCCAGCCACGCGGCCCAGGTCTACCGGGGACTCAGCTCGTTCCGCGCCGATTTCGTCCAGGTCATTGACGATGCGATGCTGGGACCGCTTACCAGCAAGGGGCGCCTGCTCCAGTCCGGCACCTCGAAGCTGTCGATGCGCTTCACCGACCCTTCCGGTGACGCGCTCGTCATGGATGGCGCAGCACTCTGGGTCTATACGCCAAGTACCACGCCGGGGCAGGTCATCAAGCTGCCGCTCCCGAGCGGGCCGACCTTCGGCCCCAACGTCCTGGCCTGGCTGCTCGACGATCCGGTCGGTCGCTACCAAATCTCGTTTATCCGGTCCGACTATCTTGACGGTTCCCCGGTCGATCTGATCGGCCTCGTGCCGATCGACCGGAGCCTGCCGTTCTCCCGCGCCGTGCTCTGGGTAGGCCGCGAAGATGCCCTGCCCCACCGCCTCGAACTCCGGGAAAAGAACGGCGCCAACCGGACACTCACGCTCAGCCGGATCCGGACCAACCAGCCCGTCAACGACCAGTCCTTCCGCTTCGACGTCCCGAGCGGCGTTCGCGTCGTCGAACGCTGAAGGCATGGGGCGCCCGCACCTGCGCGCCGCCGTCCCGGGCGACGCGGCCCCGCTGACCGAACTCTCCCGCCGGACATTCCTCGCCACCTACGCCGTCCACAATACCGCGGCCGATATGGAGCTCTACCTCGCCCAGTCTCTCACCGAGACTCAGTGGCGTGACGTCCTGGAGCGATCGGAACGCCGTGTCCTGCTGCTGGAGGATGGGTCGGCTCTGGTGGGCTACGCCGAAGTCCGGCAGGGATTCACTCCTTCGTCGGTGCAGACCGAGGTGCCGGTCGAACTCTCCCGCCTCTATGTGTCAGCGGAACGGCAGGGTGAAGGGCTGGGGGCAGTGCTGATGCAGGGCTGCATCGAGGAGGCCCTGGCCCGGGGCGGCACCGGCCTGTGGCTCGGGGTCTGGCAGAAAAACGGTCGCGCCATCGCCTTCTACCAGCGCTCGGGATTCACCATCGTGGGCAGCCAGATCTTTCCGCTGGGGCGGGACCTGCAGGAAGACTGGGTGATGCTGCGCCCCCTGCCCTGACCCGCTTCAGCTGCTCTCCGCCGGCCACGCCCGGAACAATCGCTCGACCCTTTCCGCCAATTCAGGCTTGAGGCCCGCCTCGCGCGCCAGCTCCAGCGCCGCCAGCCCCAGCCGGCAGTAGAGCTCCGCGCTCGGTGGATCGAGCACCCGGAGGTGTGCCCTGAGCGTAGCCACATCGCCCCGGCGCACGGGACCGGTGAGCCCATGCACCGGGCCCAGCGTCCGCAGGTTTTCGAGGGCACCCTCGAGCAGCGGGAGGTACATCCGCCGGGCTTCGACGGCCGGCACACCCGCCTGCTCGGCGAGGCGCTGGGCCAGTCCGGCGAGCGTCACCGTGTAGTTGGCCACGATTGAGGCGCCGGCGTGATAGGCCGCCTTTCCGCCCGCAGGCAGCTCCACCGCTCGCATCCCCAGGCGCTCCGCCAGCTCCCGCCCCGCGGCGACCGCGCGATCGTCGCCCTCGATCCCGGCCACCGCGCCACGCAGGAGGGCGGGCGCGGCCGCGGGCTCGGCGATAGTCTGCAGGGGGTGGAAGGAGCCCAGTGCGGCGCCGGTCTTTTCCAGCGCGGCCAGGGCGGAACGGGTGAGCAGTCCCGAGAGGTGGAGCACGACGTGCTCACCGGTGATCCGCCCGGTGCGCTCGAGCGCCACTGCCTGACCGCCGATGGCGTCATCGGGTACTGCCAGCAGGACCGTCTTCGCAGCCGCGACTGCCTCCTCCAGAGCAGCGGCGCCGCTTCCGGCCTGGGCCAGGGGAGCCAGCAGCAGACCCTGGGAGCGGCTGTACAATCGTACCGTCGCCTGCTGCTGAGTCAGCGCGAGGCCGAGACCGCGGCCCATCCGGCCGGCACCGATTATGAGAATCGAAGGTTCGGGCATCGCGTTGCTGCCTGAACGGGCAGTAAGGGTGGGCCGGAAAAATGAAACGGCGGCGCGCCCCGCGGAAGCCGGGACGCGCCGCCGTCGGGCGACTCGATCGTGATCCCTAGTTGCGGGCCGCCGGAGGGGCCGCAGCCAGTTCCAGCAGCTGCTTGGGCGACTGGGCCTTCCTGAGCAGCTTGAGCGCCGACTGCAGCTGCGGGTCATCCGCCGCACGCCGCCGGAACTCAGCCGGGCGCCCGAAGACGTAGCGAGCCACGTCATACCCCAGCTGCGACTCCACCAGCGAAGCTCCGCCCCGCCGCGCGCTGTCCGGCAGGGTCACGCCCTTGGCCTTGAGCCGGGTGTAAATCTCGTCCCGCATGGCCGCTGTGACGTTGAACTTCTCGTCGGCGATGCTCTTCTTCTCCTTGAGCTCCAGCGCGTAGGTGGTGAGCACGTCCCGGTACTCGGGCAGATGCGCACCCAGCGCCGTGGCAAAGGCCCGCTCCCCGTCGGTCAGAGTGTCGGCCCGAACCACGACGTCGGGAATGATCCCGCCGCCGCCGCGGAGCACCCGGCCGCCGTCACTCTTGTAGACGTGGGTCGAAGTGTCCACCGGCGGCTTGTCGTGCCCCTCCGCATCACGCTGCACCTGCGCGATCTGGTCATCCTCACTCTTGGCCACCCGCTGGATGGTGCGCCCGCTCGGCGTGTACCACCGCGCGGTCGTGATCTTGAGCACCGCCTCCTCGGACAGCGGGAACAGAGTCTGCACCAGCCCCTTGCCGAAGGTCGGGACTCCGATCACCAGGGCCCGGTCGTGGTCCTGCAGGGCGCCCGAAATGATCTCCGCGGCGCTCGCCGTGCCCTCGTTGACCAGCACCACGATGGGAAGCTTCGGCCAGAGCTGCGGCGCATCGTCAAGGAACTGCCGGTTCGAACCACGCGCCCGACCGCGGGTGGAGACGATTTCCTGACCGGGATCGAGGAAGAGATCCGAGACTTTCACGCCCTGATCGAGCAGGCCGCCAGGATTGGTCCGCAGATCGAGAACCAGGGCCCGCATGCCCTTACCGAGCAGGCCGTTAATCTCGGACTTGAGCTCATCGGTCGAGGTCTCGCTCACCTGGTTCAGGGCGACGTACCCGACGCTGTCGGCGAAGAGCGTGGAGGGAGGCACCGACCGGACATGGATCTGGGCCCGGACCAGGGAGAACTTGATCGGTTCCGAGGTGCCGGGGCGATGGACTTGCAGTTCGATCTTTGAACCTGCGGGACCGCGGAGCGTCTTGATCGCCTGGTCGTTCTTCCACCCCTGGGTGGACTTGCCGTCGACCGCGATGATCTGGTCCCCGGTCTGCACGCCGGCCCGCTCGGCGGGAGTCTCGGGCAACGGTGCCACGACCGTGATCCACCCGTCGCGCACATCGATCTGGATGCCCAGGCCACCGTAGTTGCCGGTGGTCGTTTCGGTGAGCGCCTTGTAATCGTCGCCCTGCAGGAGCACCGAGTACGGGTCATGCAGCTGCTCGAGCAGCCCGTCGGTGGCCTTGTCGTAGAGCTGGTCCTCGCCCAGCGAGTCGACGTAGAAGCGGTTCACATACGAGAGTACGTCGTCGAATCGCCGCGCCTTGGCGTACGTGCCCCCCTCGGAGCTCAAGCCGGCCTGCATCAGCCAGCCCCCCGTCAGGAAGGACACCACCGCTACGCCCACCACCATCGCAATCCGGTTCTTCATGACTTCCTCCAGCAGACAGCCGGACGGGACCTCAATCCCATCCGGCCAAGGAAACATCGCTCCGGTAAACTAACTCCGTGCGCGTCGCGAAGAGTGGCGAACGGCATTCACGGCCTGCCACGCCTCTTCCAGCACTTCAGGCGCCGGACGCCCCGCATCGAGGTGTTTGATTCCCGGGCCGGTCGCACCGCGATACCACTCGGCGACCCGGCCATGAAAGGCGCTGTCCTCCAGCTCCATCCGGTCGGGCCGCTTCCACGCCGCCGCCTGCCGCGCCACGCCGACCTGGGGGTCTATATCGAGAACCAGCGTCACATCGGGAACCAGCCCGGACGTCGCGAGCTGGTTGATCTGCCGGACCGTTTCGATGGCAATCCCGCGGCCACCGCTCTGGTAGGCTTCGGTCGAAAGGGTGAAGCGGTCGCAGAGAACAACCTTTCCCCCCTCGAGCGCCGGCCGTATTACACGGGTGACGAGATCCGCGCGGGCCGCGGCGAAATAGAGAAGTTCCTGGCCGACCGTGAGCTTCCGCCCCGGATCGAGCAGCGCCCCTCGGAGCGCCTCGGCCAGCTCGGTGCCCCCTGGCTCCCTGACCTGGATGAAGGCCTTCTTGCCGGTCTTGAGCCGGAGCGCGAGACCGGCCGCCAGCGTCGTCTTGCCGGCGCCCTCGGGCCCCTCCAGTACGACGAACAACCCTGGCGGGTTCATCCCAGCGTAATGATCCCGCTGGTAGCCCCCTTCTCGATCCCCTGGCCGATCATCTCGTTCACCTTCGTCATCATCTTGTCGAAGTTGGCGCGGGCTACGACATACCCCTGGCCGATCGGGCTCATCTCGAGCTCCCGGACCGCTTTCTCGTAGGCCTCGGTGGTGCCGGCCTCCGGCATCTGGCCCGTGGCGAGCAACTGGTCCACCTGCCGGGCCAGCGTCTGGATGTTCTGCAGCTTCTGCTGCGTGTCGGTGTCGTCCCGGAGCGTGGTCTCCGCCCGGCGCAGCGCCTTGACCTCCGGCGTCTGCCCGATCAGGCGTCCCAGTTCCTCGGCCTTGTCCCAGATCATTGCCCATCACTCCTTTGCGCAAACAGGTAGCGGTCGCGTCCGAAAACGTCCCGATGCAGTGTAACCCGGTTCCAACCCGCCGAAACGGCAATCTGCGCCGAGGCTTCCGCCCGGCGACTATCAAGCTCCAGCCCGAGCCATCCCCCGCGCCGCAGCAGCGGCATTCCCCCCGCCAGCAGCAGTCGCGTCGCTTCGAGGCCGTCCGCACCGCTGGCCAGGGCACTCGCCGGCTCGTAGTTCGCGACCGACGAGTCGAGCGCGGCCAATTCGGCGTCGGTGAGATACGGTGGATTGCTCACCAGCGCGTCGAACTGCTCACCGGCGAGCGGGGCGAACCAGTCCCCGAGGAGCAGGTCGATCTCCAGCCCGGTCAACCTCTGATTCTCCGCGGCGAGGGTCAGTGCCTCCCGCGATCGATCAACTGCCACAACGCGATCAAAGTCGCCTTCGTCAGCCAGGCTGAGCGCGATGCACCCGGTCCCGGTCCCCAGGTCGGCCACACGCCCGCGCCTCACCCGTGCCAGCATCAGTTCGACCAGGCCTTCGGTTTCAGGTCGCGGGATGAGGGCGCGCCGATCCGACTTGAGCGTGAGCCGCCGAAAACCCGCCAGTCCCGTCACATGCGCCAGCGGCTCCCCGGCCAGCCGGCGGGCCAGCAGACCGTCCAGGCGTGACAGCGTTTCCGCGTCGAGCGCCAACCCGTCCTGATGGAATCTGGCCGGTTCGGTCCCGCTGGCGGCCGACCAGAGCAGGCGGGCTTCCCTGGCCGGTTCTCCAAAGGCCTGCTCCCGCAGGCGTGCCGTCGCGGTCCGCAGCCAGTCGCCGAGGCGCATCGCCGACTCAACCATTGACCTGCTCTTCGCGGCTGGCCAGCTGCAGCGCATTCACCAGCTCGTCGATCCGGCCATCCATTACCTCAGACAGGTTGTGCACCGAGAGATTGATCCGGTGGTCGGTGATCCGGCTCTGGGGAAAATTGTAGGTACGGATCTTGGCCGACCGGTCGCCGGTGCCGACCATCGCCCGGCGGTCCCGCGAACGCGCCGCCTCCTGCTCCGCGATCATCCGGTCGAGCAGGCGCGCCCGGAGGACCTCCATGGCCTTGAGCTTGTTCTGCAGCTGGGATTTCTGGTCCTGCTGCGAGACGACGACGCCGGTGGGCAGGTGGGTGATCCGGACGGCGCTGTCCGTGGTGTTGACGCTCTGGCCGCCCGGGCCCGAAGAGCGGAAGACATCAATCTTGAGGTCGTTGGGGTGAATGGTGACATCCACCTCCTGCGCCTCGGGGAGGACGGCGACCGTGGCCGCCGAGGTGTGAATCCGCCCCGCATTCTCGGTGGCGGGAACGCGCTGCACCCGATGGACACCGGACTCGCGCCGGAGCAGGCCGAAGGCATCGGGACCACGCACGGCGAAGATCGCCTCGCGCACACCGCCCGCGTTGCCGTCACTCAGTGAGAGGGATTCGACCTTGAACCCGTGCCGTTCCGCGAACCGGGTATACATCCGGACGAGCTCGCCAGCGAACAGACTCGCCTCGTCCCCGCCAGTACCGGCCCGGACTTCGAGAATGGCGTCGCGATCGTCGTGGGGGTCACGGGGGACCAGCAATTCCAGCAATTGGCTTTCGAGCGCAGTCACTTCCGGCTCGAGCGTCGCGATCTCCCCCCTGGCGAGGGTCGAAAGCTCGACATCGCTCTCCTCGGCAAGTTCCCGGGCGTCCTGCAGCTGTTTCTGGAGGGTACGAAGCCGCTCGGCCGATCGAACGATCGGGGTCAGCCGGTTGTGCTCACGGCCGAGCGATTGGAGCTTGGCGGGATCCTTGGCGGTCGCGGGGTCGGCCAGGGCCTGACCGACCTCCTCCGCCCGGGCGAGTGCCTGGCGGAGAAGGGCTTCCACGGGTCAGCTCGCGCTGGTTTCTGTCGGCGTCTTCTCGCCCTGGTAGCGGCGGCGGAACCGGTCCACCCGGCCCGCCGTGTCCATCAGCCGCTGACGGCCGGTGAAGTACGGATGGCACTGGGCACAGACTTCGAGGTGGAGATTGGTCGAAGTCGAGCGGGTCTCGATCTTGTTGCCGCAAGCGCAGACGATCGTCAGCTTCTGATACTTCGGATGGATATCGGCCTTCACGTTCATACTCCTCTGAAGGGGCCGCCGAGGGCGGGCCCGGTGTTGGAAAGCCTTCAAGTATAATCGGTTACGCTGCCTCCATGCAACCGGGCTTCGGGGGCCCGGGAGATCCCCTTCCGGGCGGGCAGCCCAAAATTGACACCCCGGAAGGCCGCAAGTATCGTCCATACCGACACTTCCACCTCCACGCCTGAGGCTCTCTGACCCTATCTCCCCTGGCTGTTCTGCGTCAGGTCCCCTTCTTCTCCGGCCTTCCCGAGGAAGAATTGTCGGCGATCGCCGAGCTGGTCCGGGAACGGGAATACCCCAAAGGGAGCGTCATTCTCTTCGCCGCCGACCAGGGGGACAGCCTCTATCTGGTTGCCGGCGGCGAGGTCAAAGTCGTGCTGATCGGCGAAGACGGCCGCGAGGTCGTCCTTTCCGTGATGGGCGAAGGAAACTTCTTCGGCGAAATGGCGCTGCTCGACGACGAACCGCGGTCGGCCCACGTCATCGCGCTGCAGGATTCGAGGCTGCTGCTCCTGCGCCGGGAGGACTTCCGCAGCCGGCTCCGGGCCTCCCCCGATCTGGCCATCGCCCTCCTCCGTGAGCTTTCGCGCCGGCTGCGCCGCGCCGATGATCGCATCGGCAGCCTGGTGCTGCTGGATGTCGGGGGCCGGGTGGCCGACCAGCTGCTGCAGGCGGCGGATGACGAGGGCGGAACCGTGATCACCCGGCGCCTGACGCACCACCTCATCGGCCAGATGATCGGCGCCAGCCGCGAAACGGTGTCCCGCACCATGCGGGATTTCGTGGAACGCGGGCTGATCAAGGTGACCCGGCGGGAAATCACGCTCACGGATCGCAAAGGTCTGGAGACCGTGGCACAGCGTACGTGACGATCATCACCCCGGGGGCGTGACAGATGCTGCGGCCCCGGCCCGTCCCGACAGGCATATTGCCAAACCGCTCGGCCACAAGGAATTCGTGAGCTATACCATCACCTTCTGGGGCACCCGCGGGTCCATCCCGACCCCGGGGCCTGCGACAACTAGGTACGGGGGGAACACCCCCTGCGTGGCCGTGGCTGGCCGGGCCGACCAGCTGGTCATCCTGGACGCCGGCAGCGGCATCCGGCCGCTGGGACAGAAGCTCGCCCGCGAGGTCGCGAGCGGCGCGAGTCTCGATATCCTACTGTCCCACACCCACTGGGATCACATCCAGGGGCTGCCGTTCTTCCAGCCGCTGTACGCCAGGGGAAATTCGGTCCGGATCTACGGCGCGCCACAGGCGGGAGTGCCGCTGGAGAAGATCCTCGGACGCCAGATGGATCCGATGGTGTTTCCGGTGCCGCTCAAGGCACTTTCGGCGGATATCACCATCAGCGAGGTAACCGACCGCCCGTTCGAAATCGATGGATTTCGCGTCGAGGTGTACCGACTGCGGCATCCGGGCACGACTCTGGGGTACAAGCTCACGCCAGTGAGCGGCGGGGCCACCGTGGCCTACGTCACAGACAACGAACTGGGCTCCGGCGGGAGCTACGAAGTGGGGCCGGACTGGCGGTCGGGACTGGTTCAGTTTCTGGACGGTGTCCACCTGCTGATCCATGACGCCATGTACCCCGACCAGTTGCTCGACAGCCGCGGTGGCTGGGGTCACTCCAGTCCAACGCAGGCCATCACACTCGCGGCTGAGGCCAAGGTGGCTCACCTCTTGCTGTTCCACCATGAGCCGGAACATGGTGACGACGAGCTGGACCGGGTGCTCTCGGAGGCCCAGACATACGCTCGACGCAGCGCCCCCCGGCTGACCGTGGATGCGGCCCGGGAAGGGCTCTCGATCAAACTCTGAGGAGGATGCTGATTATGCGGTGGCGTAACCTGTGGACTCTGAGTGCAGCGGTGGCGCTGCTTGCCGCCCCCCTGGCGGCCCAGGACACGAGGCCCGGTATCGCCGTGCTGCCATTCGACAATGGCGGATCATACGGGCAGGCCAAGGAAAACTTCGAGGCGCTGCAGCAGGGCATCCCGGCCATGCTGATCAGCGAGCTCAGCCACAACGAGGCGGCCCGCCTGGTCGATCGCCGGGACATCAATCAGCTGCTCAGCGAGCAGAACCTGGCCACCCAGGGCCGGGTGGACGCGGCCACGGCGGCCAAGGTGGGCAAGCTGGTCGGCGCCCGCTACGTCATCCTCGGCAGCTTTATCGACTTCTACGGCGATTTCCGGGTGGACGCCCGCATCGTCGATGTCGAAACCAGCGAAATCCTCAAGGTGGTCTCGGCCCGGAAGGACCGCGCCAAGCTGTTCGAGATCATCCAGACCGTGGCCACCCAGGTCATGGCGGACACCAAGCTGCCGCCGCTGTCGTCCACCCAGGCGGCCGCGATCAAGCGGAGCATCCCGACGGATGCGCTGACCTATTACAGCCGGGCCCTGCTCTACCAGGACCAGGGTGACAACGACAAGGCCAAGGTCTATTTCAGCAAGGCGCTCGAGTCCTTCCCCGATTACACCGAGGCGAAGGAAGGGCTCAAGAAGGTCTCCGCACCGAGCTGAGCGCGCCTGAAGCAGGTCCCCGCCTGACGGGCGGTGGACGGCGCGCCGGCCTGCCCCCCGGGCACGCTGGCGCGCTTTGGCTTGGCGGTCCTGGGCCATTCCCTTCCACGAGGTCGGCCGGGTGAAATTTCTCCTGCTCCACTCCCCCGCCTGGCAGCCCGGGCCGGTTGTCGCCGCGGCGCTGGCGGAAGATCACATCGAGAGCTGTCCGCTGCCGTCCAGCGACGAAATCCGGCTGGACGACCGCCCCACCGTCATCCTTCTTCTACCCGCCGACCGCGACGCGGCGACCGGGGTCCGCCTGTCGGCGGCGTTCGATGCCGGGGTCACCATCGTGGCGCTCGGCGAAGCGGGCGAAGCGGACGTCCCGGCCGGCCTCCCCGCCGAACGCCTTGCGGCCTTCGTCCCCGCGCCGCTGCAGCCCAGGGCGCTGCTGCTCGCCATCCGCACTGCCTTCCGTGAGGCACTGGCGCGCAAGGAAGCCGTCCGGGCCCGGGCCGAAAGCGCGGCTCGCCTCGGCGAACTTACCGAGCTCACGGAAATCGGCATGCGGCTCACCACCGAAAAACACTACGACCAGCTGCTCGACCTGATCCTGAGCCAAGCGCGGCGGATTACCCAGGCGGATGCCGGAAGCCTCTACATCGTGGAGACCGGCGAGGCCGGGTTCCGCCGGCTGCGCTTCAAGCTGAGCCAGAATCACAGCCGGCCCGACATTCCGTTCGTCGAGTCGACGATGAACATCGATCATTCGTCGCTGGCCGGCTACGCCGCCACCGAGGCCGAGCCGCTGGTCATCGATGACGTGTACATGCTGCCGGGCGACGTGGCCTACGCCTTCAACCGATCCTTCGACGAGCGGTATGGCTACCGGACCAAGTCGATGCTGGTCATCCCGATGCAGAACCACCAGGGCGACGTGATCGGGGTGCTGCAGCTGATCAACCGGAAGCGGGACGCGGCGGCCGTGCTCACCGACGCCCAGGCGGCCAACCGCCAGGTCGTGGCCTTCAGCCCGCACACCGTGAAACTGGTCAAGTCGCTGGCCGGCCAGGCCGCGGTTTCCATCGAGAACAGCCAGCTCTACGAGGCCATCGAGCGCCTGTTCGAAGGCTTCGTGCGCGCCGCCGTCACGGCCATCGAGCAGCGGGACCCCACCACCTCCGGTCATTCCGAGCGGGTCGCTGCGATGTCCGTGGGGCTGGCCCAGACGGTGGACCGGACCGGCGACGGTGTCTACGCCCCGATTCACTTCTCACCCGAGCAGGTGCGCGAGCTGCGGTATGCCAGCCTGCTGCACGACTTCGGC
Source organism: Gemmatimonadales bacterium (assembly GCA_035279705.1). Lineage (GTDB taxonomy): Bacteria > Gemmatimonadota > Gemmatimonadetes > Gemmatimonadales > GWC2-71-9 > DATEHG01. The sequence goes on along the minus strand of DATEHG010000249.1, from coordinate 12,495 downwards.
AAGGTCGGCGTCCGGGAGCAGGTCCTGGTCAAAGCCAACAAGCTCTATCCGGCGGACCTGACGCTGATCCAGCAGCGCCACGGCTTCATCCTCCGGTCGGTGCAGTGGCGGTACGAAAAGGCGCGCGCCGACTTCCTGGCCGAGCACGGGTCGGGCGCGGCGTACCAGGCAAGGCTGAGCGAGCTGGACTCCGCGCTGGCCGAAGAGCGCGCTCGCCTCGACCGCTTCCTGCAGATCGTGGTCGATTCCAACCGGCCGTCCGTACTGGCGGAAGGCAACTTCGCGGCACTCCAGGAGTTTGCCGAGCGGAGCTTCGAGACCATCGATGGGGCGACGGCCCCTTTCCTGAGTGCCGATGAAGTCCGGTTCCTGAGCATCAGGAAAGGGAGCCTGGACGAACGGGAGCGCCAGGAAATCGAAAGCCACGTAACCCACACCTTCGGCTTCCTGAAGAAGATTCCCTGGACCCGCGAGCTGAGCCTGGTGCCGTCCATCGCGCACGGGCACCACGAGAAACTTGATGGCAGCGGCTACCCGAGACATGTGCGGGCCCCGGAAATCCCCGTGCAGACGCGAATCATGACGATCTCGGACATCTTCGACGCCCTGACCGCGCAGGACCGCCCCTACAAGCGGGCCCTGCCGATGCCGAAGGCGCTGGACATCATGACCGACGAGGTCAAGGTGGGGATGCTCGATGCCGAGCTGTTCCGGCTGTTCGTCGAAGGGAAGGCGTACGAGCAGGCCCGACTGACTGCCTGACTCAGGCGGGGCCGTTCTTCAGGCGCGAAGCGCCGGCCTGAGCAGGGCGAGCCCGAGGAGCCCCGCCGAAATCGCAAGCGACAGTACCCCCACCCAGTCCCCCCAGCGCACATAGAGCGGCACCAGATCACTGGTCGAGAGCGGGGCGATGACCGTCGCCCGGCTCTCGAGCGCGGTCTGGTGCGAGACTTCTCCGAGCGGACTCACCACCTCCGTAATCCCGCTGTTGGCGGCCTGCGCGATGCCCGCGCGGGTCTCGATGGCGCGCATCACGAGATGGGCGGCGTGCTGCCCCGGCGCCGTGGTGGTGCCATACCACGCGTCGTTGGTGATGTTGACCAGCACTTCCGCCCCCTCGCCTCGATAGTGGCGGGCCAGGTCCTCGAACGTCGATTCGAAGCAGATGATGGTTCCCACGCGGCCGATCGGGGTCTGGTAGATCGGGCGCGTCTGGCCGCGGCCGAAGGCGCCGAAGAAGCGCAGCCCCTCGAGCCAGCGCGGCGGAATGAAGGGCACCCGTTCCACCACGGGTACCAGGTAGTGCTTGGCATACACGGGATAGCGCTGGTATTCGCCCGCCGAGTCGAAGTAGAAGGCGGCGTTGTAGTAGGTGCCGCGCTCGCTGCCGGGCGGCGGCGCGCGGTAGTCGAGCCCGCCCACCAGGATCGGGGTGCGGATGCGCCGGGCCAGCTCCGAGATGGCGTCGGCATAGACCGGCCGGAACGCAAATGCGGCGGGAACAGCCGCCTCCGGCCACAGCACCAGCGCCGGGTGTCCCGCCGATACGGCGCTGTCGGTCTGGGCCAGAAGACCCGCCACGATCCGGGCGCTTTCCCCCTCGACCCACTTTTCCCGGAAGCCGATGTTCGGCTGGATCATCGCGACAGTCCCGACCGTGCGCAGCGGCAGGGTCCGCATCCGCCAGAGGCCGAAGGCCAGTGCCACCGCCACTGTCGCCCCGGTGCCGACGGCTGTCCAGCGCCAGCGTGACGGCTTGAGTACCGCGAAGGCAAGGGCGGCGTTGATGGCGGCCAGCCAGAACGTGACGCCGCGCGCGCCAGCCACCTCCGCCCATTGCACCAGTACCGGATAACCCGTGAGCGAGTGCCCCAGGCCGAGCCAGGGAAACTGGATATCCGGGAAGTGCCCGATGATCCACTCCAGCGAGGTCCACCCCGCCGCGAAGGCGACCCAGCGCGGCACCCGGGGCATCCGGTTCCAGACGAACACCAGCGCCGCGGCCAGCACCCCGATCCAGACCGACCAGAGCGTCACCGTGGCGAGATATCCCAGCACGGACAGCGGCGTGAAATGCCAGAGTGCGACCACCATCCAGTAGAGGAAGAGTCCCTGGGTGATCAGCGTGGCCTTGAACGCGATGCGGGCCGCGCCCCAGACCGGGTCCGGCCGCCCGGCTGCCTCCGCAATCAGCAGCACCAGCGGCGTGACGCAGATGAACCCGGGAACGAGGAGGTGAAACGGCGGATAGGCGAGCGTGGTCAGCAGGGCGTGGGCCCCGATCAGGGCCCACTGGCGGCGTCCGTCAGCGGTCACAGGGTGACGTCTTTCCCGTCCGCCGCCGAACGGTAGATCGCATCGAGCACCTTGTGCAGCCGGATCTGGTCCTGCAGGCCGCCCGGCTTGGCGCTGCCGTCCACCGCCGCGAGGAAGTGGGCCCACTGGGCCCGGGTTGCAGCGGTGAAGGGATTTTCCCTCCCGACGGAACCCGTCGGCGCCACGTCGGTGGGGACTCCGTTGAGTTCCTTCCAGACATGGAGCGGGTTGATACCCGCGGTTCCCCTGGTGCCGCGCAATCCCACACCGAACCGCTCGCCGGAGCCGATGTGATGCCAGTTGACGTCCACAAACACCGAGACGCCGCCCTCACAGACCACGAACGCGCTGCCGGATTGCTCTACGGCCTTCTCCCTTGCCGGACGGTCGAGCGAGGCGGACACCCGGACCGGAACCGGGTCATTGGCCAGCCAGAATCCGAGATCGAGAATGGCCTGGCCCAGGTCGAGCATGGCACCGCCACCCGCTTCATCCCGGCGTTGCCGCCAGGCCAGCTGTGCCCGGCCGGGCCGGAAGACGTGCCAGCTGCCGCGGACGCTCTCGATGTCTCCGAGTTCCCCGCTCTGCACGAAACTCCGGACCAGCTGCACATCGGACCGGTAGCGGTGGGTGGCCGAAACCATGAGGATCCGTTCCCGCTTTTCGGCCGCCTTGATGATCTTCTGGGCGCTGGCTGCCGTCATCGCGAGCGGGCGCTCGATGAGGACGTGCAGCCCGGCGGAGATGCCCGCGATGGCGTGGGATTCGTGCAGGTGATTCGGGGTACAGATCAGCAGCGCGTCGAGATCGCCCGGCTTGAGCAGCTCCTCGATGTCGTCCACCGCCCGCGGCACTTCGAACCGCTCGGCGAGGGCGCGCGCCTTGGGAAGGTCGTTGTCGCACAGCGCCGTGACCGAGACGCCCTTCAGCTTGCGGAGGACCGGCAAGTGGGCCACCTGGGTGATGGCGCCGGCCCCGAGGATCCCCAGTCGTAGTGCGTCCGCCATGTGTCCTCGCCGCTAATACAGCCGTTGCAGCTCCGTGCCCGGAAAATAAGCCTGCAGGATCTGGGGAAACTGCTGACCGGCACGAGCCCGGCCGACCGCCCCCCACTGACAGAAGCCGACCCCATGCCCTGCTCCGCCCCCGTCGGCCACCAGGCCCACGAGGCGGGTTCCCTCGTACTGCTCACTCAGGCTGAACCGGGTGCTGCGGAGCAGCGCATCTCCGCTCATGCGCAGCACCTGGCGGATATCGGGACCGGAAACGGTGACGATCCTGGTACCGACGTCGATCTCCACCTTGTCCGCGCGATCGGAAACCGTGCGGCTCACCACCCGCACCGCACGGACATCGGTCACCGAGCCGGCCGGTACGAGGCCCTCGTCAGGCAAAGTCTTCTGCAGAGTGGCGACCAGTTCCGCCCGCGTCCACTCCTGGCGCCACTGATACCTGGGCGAGATCCGGCAATACGCCTGGCCATTCTCGTCCACATCGGCCACCGACTTCAGGTAGGGCCGGTTGGCCCCGACGAAGATTTCGGTTCCGTCGGCGGTACGACCGCCGCAGGTCGAGTGGAAGAAGGCGTCGATCAGCGCGCCCTGCCAGGTGATCACCTGCCCCGTCGTCTGGCGCACCGCGTCCCAGGCCATCGGCGTTTCGCTGGCGATGCCGCCGTACACCTGATCCGACACCGAGGCGTAGAGATCGAACCCCACGGCCCGGCGCTTGCCGAGATTGCGGATGGCGAAGGTGCGCGAGACGACCGCCTGGGCGTTGAGCGCTTCGGTGTCGGTGCTGTCCCGCTTGCCCATTTCGGCCGAGAGCACCCCGGCCAGGTAGCTCTCCACGCCGAGCCGATTGACGACGGTGATGCCGCGATCGTCCCGGGCGAGTTCCAGCCGGCCCCGGTAGCCGCGTTCGCCCAGGTTGATGCTGGTGGCGGGACTCGTCGCGGCGACGGTGATGCCCGCCTGGCGGGCCGACCGCCAGCCATCGGGTGCGATGAGCGCGAGTCCCGACCCGTCCGTCACCACCGTCCACGCCGTGGCCGGCGGCGCATCGCCGATCAATCCGCCCTCGGGTCCAAGCAGGGTGAGCGGGGCGCTCGACCGGAGAACGACCTTGCCGGCGCCGGTCACGAGACCGACCCGGATTTCGGGTTCGCTCACGCCTTGCGGCGCCGGCAGCTCGGGCGAAGGGGCCGGCCCTTCCGGCTCGGGCGGCGCGCACGTAGCGAGGAGCAGCGCCAGTCCCGACGCAGCCGTCCGGATCGAAGGGCGGATAGTCACTCCGCTAGCTTCGGTAATTGCCGAACTTGAGCTCGATGCCGAAATCCTGGCTTCGCAGAAATGCGATGACGGCCTGGAGTTCGTCCCGGTCCGGGGCGGAGACCCGTACTTCTTCGCCCTGGATGCTGGCCTGCACCTTCTTGAAGCTCTTGTCCTTGATCGCCTTGACGATCTTCTTGGCGACGTCGCCGGCGATCCCCTGGGTGAGGCCGATCGTGCGGCGGATCGACCCGGCGGACCCGGTGACCGGATCGCCGATCACGAGATTCTTCACCGGCACGCCGCGCTTGATCAGCTTGCCCCGCACCACATCGAGCAGGGCGTCCATGCGGAAATCGTCGTCGGCCAGCAGGCGGATCTCCGCCTTGTCCCGGTCGAATTCGATGGTGCAGTGTGTTCCCTTGAAGTCGTATCGCTGGGCGATCTCCTTGCCGGCCTGATTGACGGCGTTGTCGACTTCCTGAAGATCGGCGCCGGTTGAGATATCAAAGGAAGAAGTACTGGCCATGGCTCTGCCGGTGGAGGGTGAGTTTCCGGCCGAAATGTACCGGCGCCCACGGTGCCGGAAAAGCGGCGGCACGAACTTCCCTCTTGACGGGCTGCAGCGGGGTTCCTAGCTTGAGCTTCACGACGGCGGTGGATTTAAGGCCACTTGCTCCCGCCCGGACCTACGGGTCCAGAACAAAGAGCTAAAGCGCCGGCAGGTCGTCACCCCCCGCGCGCAGCAAGGCCGGGGGGCCTATTGTTTCCGGACGGCACGGCGAGGCAAGGCATGTCCCAGCAGCTGATGTGTTGCAATCGGATCGCCATTTGTTGTCGGCCCAAGATGGGTCGGCTGCGATCTCGATGTACACGGCTGCGGGGCTAGCCAGAGCCCGCCCGCTGTTCCCCGACGATCCAGTCCCGGCCCTCTTTTCCCGAGCGCCGGGACTTTTTCGTTCCGGGCTCCCTGGCCGGTGGTGTCGGGCTCCGCGAACGGAATCCGATACCCAGAGCGGTGCCACGTGGCGGCAACGTCCGCCGGTACGGCCCACTCGACCCGACCAGAACCGCGACCTGCAGAAGGAGTCAACCCGATGACGTACCGTCCTGATACCCTTGCCGTCCATGCCGGCCAGGTCACCGACCCCGCCACCAATTCGCGGGCGGTGCCGATCTACGCCACCACGAGCTACGTGTTCAACAGCACCGAGCACGCGGCCAACCTCTTCGGCCTCCGGGAATTCGGCAACATCTACACCCGGATCATGAATCCCACGAGCGATGTGTTCGAGAAGCGGATCGCGGAGCTCGAGGGGGGCATCGCCGCGCTGGCCGTGGCCAGCGGCCAGGCCGCCGAGACGCTAACCGTGCTCAACCTGGCCCGCGCCGGGGACAACCTGGTCAGCAGCCAGACACTGTACGGCGGCACCTACAACCTCTTTGCCTACACCCTGCCCAAGTGGGGCATCACCACGAAGTTCGTGGACATCCACAATCTCGACCAGGTGAAGAAGGCCATCGACGAGGGCACCCGGCTGCTCTACGTCGAGACCATCGGCAATCCGCGGCTCGATGTGCCGGACTTCGAGAAGCTCGCCGAGATCGCCCACGCGGCCGGGATTCCGCTGGTGGTGGACAACACCTTCGGGGCGGCCACGCTGGCCCGCCCGATCCTCCATGGCGCCGACATCGTGGTCCACTCCGCCACCAAGTGGATCGGCGGCCACGGCACGGCCATCGGCGGCGTGGTGATCGACGCCGGCAAGTTCGACTGGAACAGCCCGGCGGCCCGCAAGCGCTTCCCCGAGTTCAGCTCCCCCGACCCGTCCTACCATGGTCTCGTCTACACCGAGGCATTCGGACCGGCGGCGTTCATCATCAAGCTCCGGGTCCAGCTGCTCCGCGACCTCGGACCGGCGCTTTCGCCGTTCAATTCGTTCCTGTTTCTGCAGGGCCTCGAGACCCTGCCCCTCCGCATCAAGCGGCATTCGGACAACGCGCTCGCCGTGGCCCGCTGGCTGGCGGCGGACTCGCGGGTCAAGTGGGTGTCCTACCCCGGCCTCGAGACGCACCCCGAGCACAAGAACGCCAAGCGGTACCTCGAGGGCGGGTACGGCGGCGTGCTGACCTTCGGCATCAAGGGGAACAAGGAGGCTGCGCGCGCGGTGATCGACCGGGTCAAGCTCTTCTCCCTGCTGGCCAACGTGGGCGATGCCAAGTCCCTCATCATCCACCCGGCCTCCACGACGCACGAGCAGCTGACGCCTGAACAGCAGCTGGCCTCCGGCGTCACCCCCGAGCTCATCCGCTTGTCGCTCGGACTCGAGGATCCGGCGGATCTCATCGCCGACCTCGACCAGGCACTCGGCACCGGTGTGGCGAATCCGGCGCGTCCGGCCGAGGCGGCGACGGCGAAATGAGCCAGCCCGTGGTCGTCAAACTCGGGGGTGACGCGCTCGCCACCACCGAGCGGATCGTGGCCCAGGCCCGGAGGCTCGCGGCCTGGGTGCGGCACGGGCCGGTCGTGGCCGTGGCCAGTGCCCGGCGCGGCGTCACCGATCATCTCCTCGGGCTGGTGCGCGAGGTGCGGTTCGCCTCCTCGGGGACCGCCGCGATCGGGGGGCATCCCGAGGCCGACCGCGCCCTGGCCACCGGTGAAGTCGTCACGGCTTCGCTGCTGGCGCTGGCGCTCGAGGACCTTGGTGTTCCCGCCGTTTCCCTCGATGCCCGTGAGGCAGGGCTGCAGAGTTCCGGCAAGGCGGGGCATGCCAGGATCCGCCGGGTCAACAGCGCCAGGATCGAGCGCGAGCTGGCGCGCGGCATTCTCCCCGTGGTCACCGGATTCCAGGGGTGGCGGGGCGGACGCGTCACGACACTGGGACGGGGCGGCAGCGAAAGCACCGCCGTGGCGCTCGCCGTCTCGCTCGGCAGCAGCCGCTGCGTGCTGGTCAAGGATGCCGCCGGCCTCCGTACTGCCGATCCGCGCATCGTGCCCGGTTCCCGCATCCTGCCGGAAGCGCCGCATGCATTCCTGACGGCGCTGACAGAGGCCGGTTCGCCTGTCGTGCAGGCCGAAGCGGCGCGGCTGGCGGAACAGCATGACGTCCGGCTCGAGTTCGTCACGCTGGCGGACGACCACCCCCAGAGCGTCGTCCGTGCCGGCGTTTCCGGCCTCGGATTGCGGGCGGTCGCGCTCCACCCGCTGGGTCGCGACGCCGTCGCCGTCAGCGCGGTGGCGGCGAGCGCAGACCTCGAACCGGGTCTGATCGAACGAGCCGGCGCAGCCCTGCTCGAGGGGGGCGTCGGCCCGCTGGAATTGCATTCCACCGAGCGGGGCTTCCGCGTCCTGGTTCCGGCGCGTGAGGCCCCGCAGGCGGCGCGGATCGTCCACGCCGTATTCGTCGAATCCCTGGATGCCCCGGATCTCAGGGTCCGGCAGGCGTCCTGAACGGGGGACTCCGGTCCCGGGAGGTCATCATGGCCGTCATAGACGAACTGCTTGAAGCCAACCGCCGGTACTCGGGAGCGCGGCGGCAGGTCCAGCTCCCCATGCCGCCCTCGCGCAAGGTGGCGGTCCTGGCCTGCATGGATGCCCGGCTCGATCCCGCCCGGGTGCTCGGCCTCGACGAGGGGGAGGCGCACGTCATCCGCAACGCCGGCGGGCGGGCGGTGGATGCCATCCGCTCGCTGGTCATCTCGCAGCGACTGCTGGGCACCACCGCCATCGCCCTCCTGCACCACACCGACTGCGGCATGCTCACGTTCAGCAATCCCGACATCCAGGCGAAGATCCGCCAGGATCTCGAGGCGGACGCCAGTGAGGTGGACTTTCTCCCGTTCGGCAATCTCGAAGCGAGTGTGCGCGAGGATCTCGGCCTGCTGCGGAAGTCGCCGCTCATCGCCCGGGACACCGAAATCCGCGGCTTCATCTACGATGTGAAGACGGGCCTGCTGCACGAAGTGAAGGAGCGCGAGCTGGCCACCGCGGGAAAGGCCTCGCGGTGACCGCTGCCACCCTAGCCCCCTCGCTGACGCGCGACTTTGCGCTGGGCGATTTTCGCACGGCCTCGGGTGAAGTCCTGCCCGGGGCCAGGCTCCGCTATCGCACCCTCGGAGACCCCGCTCTCGGGCGGGAGCGCGGCTGGACTCTCGTGTTCCACGCGCTGACCGGCAATCACGAGGTCGACCAGTGGTGGGAGCAGCTCCTCGCCCCTGGCGCGGCGCTCGATCCCGCCTACCGTCCGGTCCTCGCAGCCAATCTGCTGGGCAGCTGCTACGGGTCTACCGGCCCGGCACCCGGCAGCTGGGACCGAGATGTGCCATTCCCTCAGCTCACCACCGCCGATCTCGCGCTGGCCCACGCCCCTCTCCTCGCGGAGCTCGGCATCGAGCGGGTGGGGCTGGCCACCGGTGGGTCGCTGGGCGGGATGGTGGCGCTGCAATGGGCCAGGCTGGCCACCGTGCCCACCGACCGCGTCGTCGTCCTGGCGGCACCGGCGGTGAGCTCAGCGCAATCGATCGCCTGGAATGCGGCGCAGCGGATGGCCATCGAAGCCGACCCGGCGTGGGAGGACGGGCGCTACGCCGAGGGCCGCGGCCCGCGAGGTGGCCTGGCCGCAGCACGTGCCATCGCGATGATCACCTATCGATCGGCGCAGGAATTCGAACAGCGCTTCGGACGGCGCAACGATCGGGCCGGGCGCTATCGCTTCGACGTGGAGGGCTATCTGCGCCACCAGGGGCGGAAGCTGGTGGACCGGTTCGATGCGGCGAGCTACGTCGCCCTGACCGAGATCATGGACGGCCACGATGTCGGCGACCTGGGCCATGCGGCCTGGGCCACGGCGGCGCGGGTGGGCGAGCTGATCGGCGTCGGGATCGATACCGACATTCTCTACGACGCGCGCGAAGTGCTCGACTGGGTGAAGGCGTACAAGGTGGGCGGGGCCAACGCGAGCTACCGGGAGATCTCGACTCCCTTCGGGCACGACGCCTTTCTCATCGAATGGGAACAGCTGGGCGCCATCCTGCGGGACCCGGCGGGCGACTAGCTCAGGAAGCTTTCCAGGGCGCGCGAACGGCTCACATGACGCAGGCGGGTCAGCGCCTTTTCCTTGATCTGCCGGACGCGCTCGCGGGTAATGCCGAGACGGCTGCCGATTTCCTCCAGCGTCATCGGCTCGGGACTGTCGAGACCGAAATAGAGCCGGAGGATCTTGGCTTCCCGCTCCTTGAGCGTGGAGAGCACCTCCTCGATGCCGGTGGAGAGGGCGTGCTCGAAGGTCTCGGAGTCGGGTCCGGGATTCTGGGTGTCGGGGAGATAGTCCAGCAGCCGGTTGTCTTCGCCAGGCGTCAGCGGCGCATCGAGTGAAAGGTGGTTCTGCGAAATCGACAGCGTCTTCTGCACTTCCTCGATCGTGATGTCCATCCCCTCGGCGATTTCGGCCGGCGTCGGTTCCCTGCCCAGTTCCTGCAGCAGTGCGCTCGACCGCTTCCCGATCCGGTGCAGCGTTCCCGCCCGGTTGAGCGGCACCCGCACGATCCGGCTCTGCTCGGCCAGTGCCTGCAGGATGGCCTGCCGGATCCACCAGACGGCGTAGGAGATGAACTTGATGCCCTTGGTCTCGTCGAACTTGTGCGCGGCCCGGATCAGGCCGAGGTTCCCCTCGTTGATCAGGTCGGAGAGTGAGACGCCCTGGTTCTGGTATTTCTTGGCGACGGAGACCACGAATCGGAGATTGCTGCGGACCAGCTTGTTGAGCGCTTCCTCGTCCCCCTGACGGATCTTCTGGGCCAGGGTGACTTCTTCCGACTGCTGAATGAGGGGATAGCGACTGATCTCACGCAGGTACTGATCCAATGAGCCCTCATCGGACCCCGGTCCGCGCTTACTGGTTCCGACATGCATGGGACGCATCGGACGCGACCTCTCGCGGAGATTACGGGAAACGGCGGAGAGCCGTTTCAGGGGGTGCTGCGGGACTGCCCAGCAGGTGTTGACGAACCTTACCCACCGATACTCCCCGGCGCAACCGTCGTCCTCAGGAATAATTATCGATCTGGGCCCGCTGCAGCGTTCCCGAGTAGTCCACGTACCCGACCTTGGTCTCGGAATAGAACTCGTACACCGGCCAGCCGCCCTCGCGGTGCCCGTTTCCGGTCTGCTTCACCCCGCCGAACGGCAGATGCGCCTCGGCGCCGATGGTGGGCGCATTGATGTAACTGATTCCGGTGTCGAGTTCCTCGATGGCGCGGAACGCCGCATCGACGTCACGAGTGTACAACGAACTCGAGAGCCCATACCGCACATCGTTGTTCACCTGGATGGCCTCCTCCAGCGAGGCCACCCGGATGACGGAGAGCACCGGCCCGAAGATCTCCTCCTGCTCCAGGCGATCGCCGGGGCGCACGCCGGCAAAAATCGTGGGTTCGAAGAACCAGCCGTTCCCCAGGCGCGCCGCCCGCGGCCGCTTCCCGCCGAGCACCAGATCGGCCCCCGAGGTGCGGCCGATTTCGACGTACTCCTCGACCTTGCGGCGGGAGGCGGTGTGAATCAGCGGCCCCACCTGGGTGCCGCGAATCCGGCCGTCGCCCAGCCGCAGTTTCCCTGCCGCATCGGCCAGCCGCTTCAGGAATCGATCATGGATCCGCCGATGCAGGATGAGCCGGCTGGTCGCGGTGCAGCGCTGTCCCGTGGTGCCGAACGCGCCCCAGAGCACGCCGTCGAGCGCCAGGTCGAGATCGGCATCGGGCATCACGATCATGGCATTCTTGCCGCCCATCTCGAGCGACAGGCGCTTGTGCATCCGGCCGCAGACGGCGCCGATCTCGGATCCCGTGGCCGTGGAGCCGGTGAACGAGATCAGCGGCACGCCGCTGTGTTCGACGAGCGCGCGGCCGGCCGCCTCCCCGGTGCCGTGCACCAGCTGGATGACTTCCGGCGGAAGCCCGGCCTCAAGCAGCAGCTCGACCAGCCGGGTTGACGTGTGCGGGGTGTCTTCCGCCGGCTTGAGGACGGCAGCATTCCCGCACGCCAGTGCGGGGAACAGCTTCCAGGTGGGAATGGCGAGCGGAAAGTTGAACGGGGTGATGAGTCCCGCGACCCCGATCGGACGCCGGAAGCTCATGGCCCACTTGCGCCGCAGTTCGGAAGGCACGGTACGGCCGAACAGCCGACGGCACTCCGACGCCGCGTAGTACGCGGTATCGATGCCCTCCTGCACGTCGCCGCGCGTCTCCGCCAGCACCTTTCCCATCTCGCGGCTCATCCCGTCCGCGAGCGACTCCTTGTCACGGCTGAGCAGATCGCCGACACGGCGGAGCACCTCGCCCCGGGCCGGCGCCGGCGTGCGCCGCCACAGGTCGAACCCGCGCGCGGCACTCGAGACGGCCGCGGCGACATCCTCCGCGTCCGAATCGGGAAAGCGCCCGATCAGGTCGCGGTGATCGGCCGGATTGCGATTGTCGAAGTACCGGCCCGAGGCGGGAGCGACCCACCCGCCGGCGATATGATTGCGGTATATCTTGGCCATGACCGGGGGAGCTAGGGGCACCACCAGTGGGCAACGACCTTCGCGTAGCCGATGCGGGGGAGAATGGCCTGGGCGCCGAGAACAACACCCCAGAGTGTGACGCCGAGCGCGATGGAATGGGCCAGCCCCATGCGGCGCTGCCAGCTGGTGACACTGCTCCAGAGGCCAGCGATGATCACCGTGGCCACGGCCCCGAGGTAGATGAAGAGGCTGGTGCCGCAATCGTGCAGGTAGGGCCACTGGGCCATACCGGCGGCCACGGCCACGGCCAGCAGCACGCGCACCCAGGTGAACAGGGCCGCCCTCCGGCCGACCGGCGCCGCGGGGAGCGCCGCCACCGGTCCGCCCCCACCCTGCACCGCGGGCTTGGCCCC
>DATEHG010000248.1:0-16082 GCA_035279705.1 Gemmatimonadales bacterium | reverse complement strand
CTCGGCATCGGCTCCGTGATCGGCACCGGGATCTTCGTGCTGACCGGCACCGCGGCCTCACTTCACGCCGGTCCCGCTCTGGTGATTTCCATGATCATCGCGGCGATCGGCTGCCTGCTGGCGGGGCTCTGTTACGCCGAGCTGGCGTCGATGATTCCCGTGGCGGGGAGCGCTTATACGTATGCGTACGCCACCAGCGGCGAACTCATGGCCTGGATCATCGGGTGGGACCTGGTGCTCGAGTACGCGCTCAGCACGGCGACCGTGGCGGTGGGGTGGTCGGGGTACTTCAACAGCCTGATGGACGATCTCGGGCTTTCGCTGCCGGCGTGGCTGACCGGCCCACCCGGCATGACCATCACAGCCGCCGACGGCTCTGTCGTGACCGGTGTATTCAACCTGCCGGCCGCCATCATCGTGCTGCTGGTGAGCTGGCTCCTGATTATCGGCATCCGCCAGTCCGCCTCGACCAACACGCTGCTGGTTGTGCTCAAGCTCGGCGTGCTGGTGGTATTCGTCACCGCCGGCGCTTCGTACATCCACCGTGAAAACCTGACGCCCTTCATTCCGCCCAATACCGGAAATTTCGGGGACTTCGGCTGGAGCGGAATCCTGCGCGGGGCGGCGATCATGTTCTTCGCGTACGTGGGCTTCGATGCCGTGTCCACCGCCGCCCAGGAGTCGAAAAATCCGCAGCGCGACGTGCCGCTCGGCATGCTGGCTTCTCTCGCCATCTGTACCGTGGTCTATATCGCCGTCGCCATCGTGCTGCTGGGCATCGTGCACTATTCGAAACTCAATGTGGCGGATCCGCTGGCGGTGGGGATCGACGCCACGGGCCTCCACTGGCTGAGTCCGGTCATCAAGGTCAGCGCCCTCTTCGGCCTGTTCAGCACCATGCTGGTGCAGCTGCTGGGGCAGACCCGGGTGTTCTTCTCGATGAGCCGGGATGGCCTCTTGCCGGAGCCGTTCGGCCGGGTGCACCCGAGATTCAGGACGCCGCATCTCAGCACCGCGCTCACCGGCACCGTCGTGGCGCTGGCCGCGGGCTTGCTGCCGATCGGCCTGCTGGGCCAGCTGGTAAGCATGGGGACTCTGCTTGCCTTCGTGCTGGTGTGCATCGGCATCGTGATTCTCCGCAAGACCTCGCCGGAGCTGCCGCGTCCCTTCCGGACACCGGGACTGCCCTGGGTCCCGGCCCTGGGGGCGGCGTTCTGCCTGGTGCAGATGTTCAGTCTCCCGCTGGCCACCTGGATCCGGCTGTTCATCTGGCTGGCGGTGGGGATGGTCGTCTACTTCGGATACGGCCGGGCAAGGGCGGCGCAGTTCCGCGCTCGTCCGGGTGTGGCCGGGGCGCCTGCTGTCGCCAGTTGAGGTGGCGTGAAATAAGGAGGGGCCACGGGGGTACGGAGCCGGAATGAAACATCGGGGCGGGTGTCTCCGTCTGAAACGCGACGGAATCTCAGGTGCCCCGGAACCGGCGCGGACCCCCGACTCCCCTGATGCTCATCTCACTGCTCCTCCCCCTGGCGCTGGCCGGGGCAACAGGGCCCGACTCCCTCCCCACTTTTTCCGACGCCGCCACCAGGGAACTGGTGATGCGCGGCATCGCGCGGCACGCCTCCCAGGACACGCTCGTCTCCGACTACCAGGCCAGGTTCCGGTACCGGCTCTCCTTCGGCTTCGGCAAGGGTGTATGGGAGCGGGTGCTGACGGCCGCCGTCGAAGAGCAGGAGGGGAATGTCCACTGGCAGCGGCCCAACGATCTCAAGGTCGACATCCTGGGCCGCCGCTCCGAGGCCCGGCGCTCCGAGTTCAACATCAGCTCGATCTTCGACCGGCCCTGGTTCGTGCCGCGCCAGGTGGGGGACTCGGTGCGCGCCTTCGGGCAGGATTTCCCGCAGCGCGCGGCACTGCATCCGCTCGCCGCCGATGGGCCGCAGTGGTACCGCTACGCCATCGTGGACAGCCTCACCGTGCGCGATCCCAGCGGCACCGAGGTCCGGCTCCGCGGCGTCCGGGTGATGCCGGTGCGCCCCGGCGCGGCGCTGGTGGCGGGAACCCTCTGGTTCGATCTCGCCAGCGCCGAAGTGGTGCGCTTCTCGTTCCGGTTCCTCGGAGGACAGGTCTGGGTCGATCCCGATGGCACGACCCACGAGGACACCGTAGACGCCCGCAAGGCCAACAAGATCATCAGCCAGGTGCTGACGCTCGACGCCGACCTGCAGTACGCGCTGCAGGAGGGGAAGTACTGGATGCCCTACCGGCAGATCCTGAGTGGCCGGGTGGTGGTGCCCTTCTTCGGCAACATCGTCATTCCGTTCGAAACCGAGACCAGGTTCGAGGATTACCAGATCAACAGCGGGGCCGCGATTGCGTTCGCCGTCCCGCTGCCCGATACCACGCTGCCGGCGGACAGTGTACAGGCGCTGGAGCGGGCGCGGCGCGATTCGATCCGGGCCGACCGGCGCAAGCACGATCGCAGCGGCGACGACGGGCATGACGACGCCGAGAACAACTATCCGCGGGAGTGGGCGGGGCGCTGGCCCGGCGGTCGCTACGAGATCCACCGCGCGCCGAACGATTCGCTGAAGCAGTACGCCGAGTGGGGCGATTCGCTGGTGATGGACCGGAACCCCGGGGACGCCGAGCGGATCCGCGAGGTCGAGGCGGACCTGGCCAAGCTGTCGGATCAACTGCCCTCGGACATCACCGGCGTGCCGCGGCATGGCATTCCGCTGGAGAAGTACGCCGACATCGTGCGCTACAACCGGGTGCAGGGGGTTTCGCTCGGGCTCGACTACCGCTGGCGGCCCGAGGGATGGGCCTTCTCCCGCCTCGAGGCCGGCGCGCGCTTCGGCATCGCCGACGCCCGGCCGCTCGGCCGGCTGGGGCTGGTGCGGGACGCGCCATCCGGGCGGCTGAGCGTGTGGGCGTTCCATGATCTGCTGGAGCCCGATCCGTTCTCGCGGGGCAGGACACTGTCGAACACGATCAATGCCACGTTCAGCGCGCACGACGAAGCGGACTACTACCTGGCGACGGGCGCCACCATCGGCTTCGACCAGTCGCTCAGGCGGGGGCTCAACTGGAGCATCACCGGTGGCGTCGAGTGGCAGCAGAGCGTTTCGGCGATTGCCCACTCCGCGGTCAACGACTTTCTCGGGGGCGACGGACAGTTTCCTGACAACCCGCCGGTCACGGAGGGGACGTACGCGGTCGGCTCAACTCGACTGGACGGCGACCTGGGCCGGGCCCGGTGGAGCCTCGGAGTCAGCGGCATTGCGGGCAGTCCCGCGACCGGCGGCCACGTGTTCGGCCAGTGGATTCAGCGGATCGGTGGCCGGCGCGGGCTCACGCTGCGGCTGCGGAGCGGCATCGCCTCCGATCCGGACATTTCCCAGCTCGGCTTCAGGGCGGGCGGCCTCGAGAGCGTGCGCGGCTTCGACTATGGCACGCAGCGGGGCCAGGCCTACTGGGCGCTGCAGAGCGACTTCACGCCGTTCAAGGGATGGTTCAAGCCGGTCTTCTTCGCCGACGCGGGGCAGGCGGCCCGTCCCGCCGACTTCGGCGGGACCAACGTGCTTGTGGGCGCCGGGATCGGACTCTCGCTCATCGACGGGCTGATTCGCTTCGACTTCAGTCACCCCATTACGCCGAGCGGCGGCGGGCTGCGATTCGACCTGGTGATCAGGGGCGCGCGCTAGGTCTCATCCGCGAAGCGCGGCCCTGCCGCCCCCCTCTTCAGCCGCCTACTTTACCCCCATGCCAGACAACCCACAGTCCCGCCATTCCGGCCGCCGGATGCTGGCCGCCGGCCTGATTCTGCTCTCCGTGATCACAGGGTGTACCGGCGGCGCGAGTGGCGACGGCCGCTTGAGTGCCAGGTGGAAAGGCGGGGACAGTGGTCAGCTCTCCGCGCCGGCCACCGGGGCCTGGTGCTCGGTGGGAGGGCTGCTCGAGGTCATGGCGATCTCCGGGGACAGCGGCATGGCCGTGCTGCTGTATCCCACCAACGGCGTGCGTTCGGCCAGCTTCAGCGTGATCGATCCCCTGCGGGAAACAGTCCATCCGGGTGCCGCTGCGGTGGCGGCGCGTTGGCCCTCGGCCGAACAGATCATCGGCTACCGCGGCGTGAGCGGGACCGTCACCCTCAAGGTGGAGAACGGCACACTGTCGGGTGAGTGGCAGGGTCTGCTGCTCCGTCCCGGCGCCGAAAGGGAAAGCCTGCACGTCACGGGGCACTTCGACGGTATCAAGGCCGACAGCAGTCCCGGCGCCTGTCCCCCGGATTCGGGAGGCCGCGCTCGGCGCCCGGACACCACGCTCGCACCCCGGCACGACTCGGTGCGCCCCTAGCCCCGTGGATTCCACCTACTTCCGCCGCGGATTCGGGCTCAAGTCCGCCATCGAGGGCCGGATCACGGCGGACTATGCCAGCGCCGTGGTGGACCGGCTCAAGGCCGGCAATTACCGGCTCGAGGCAGGGCCGCTGACCTTTCACCTGGCGCGCGAGTTCGGCTTCTGCTACGGCGTCGACCGTGCGGTCGAGTACGCCTACGAAACCCGCACCAAGTTTCCCGACCGGCGCATCGTGCTGGTGGGGGAAATCATCCACAACCCGCACGTCAATTCGCGGCTGCAGGAAATGGGAATCGAGTTCCTGTTCCGCGGCGGCGACAGGCAGTTCGATTTCTCTCCGCTCACCGCCTCGGATGTGGTGCTGCTCCCCGCCTTCGGCGTCACGGTGGACGACTTCAGCCGGCTGCGTGCGCTCGGCTGCGTACTGGTGGACACCACCTGCGGTTCCGTGCTGAATGTCTGGAAGCGGGTCGAGAGCTACGCGCGGGATTCCTACACCGCCGTCATCCACGGCAAGTACTACCATGAGGAAACCCGGGCCACCGCCAGCCAGGTGACCAAGTACCCCGGCGGCCGCTACCTCGTCGTGTTCGACATGACGGAAGCCCGCCTGGTGTGCGACTACATCGAAGGGCAGGGCGAACCGGCGCCGCTGGCGGAGCGATTCGCCCCCGCGGTCTCGGCCGGGTTCGATTTCGTGACCGACCTCGTTCGAGTGGGCCTCGCCAACCAGACGACGATGCTGTCAGGGGAGTCCCTGGCCATTGCCCAGGAGTTCCGCCGGAGCATGGCCCGCCGGTACGGCGATGCCGCCCTCGATCAGCATTTCCGCACCTTCGACACCATCTGCTCGGCGACGCAGGAGCGGCAGGACGCCGTGATCGAGCTGCTCAAGGGGCGGCCGGACCTGATGCTGGTCGTCGGGGGCTACAATTCGAGCAACACGACCCACCTCGCGGCGCTCTGCCGATCGCAGGGCGTCCGTACCCTCCACATCGAAGACAGCGACGCCATCGATCCCGCGACCGGGCGGGTGAGGCACCAGCCCGGAATGAAGCTGGCGGAGATCACGGAAACCGGGTGGCTCGACGGGGTCCGCCAGATCGGGATTACCGCGGGGGCCTCGACACCCAACAACAAGATCGGCGAGACGATCCTGCGGGTCTGCGCGGTGGCGGGCGTGGAAGTGCCGATGGGGGCTTCGGGGTAGTTCGGCTACGGGGGCTTTTCGGATTAGCGCGTCACGGGATTGGGCGGTATAATGGTCTCCCCTTCACCACCGGCCCATGGCAAGCTCCCGCAACGACGCCCATCGCGCCCTGAGAGCCGCCGTCGCGGGCCTGCCTGACGTGACGCCCAAGCGCATGTTCGGCGCCGAGGCGTTCTTCACCCGCCATGGGATGTTTGCCTTCCTGCTGGACGATGCCATTGTGCTCAAGCTGCCGGAATCGGAGCGGGCCGAGGTGCTGGCCAGCCGGGTGGGGCGTCCATTCCTGACCAGCGAAAAGGCGCCATTCGGCCGCTGGGTCGAGATCGGGCTGTCGGGAGCGGAAGCGGGCGGCCGGGCGCTCGTCCTGGCGCGGAGCGCCCACGGGCTGGCCCAGGCGCCGGACCGGGAGGGGCCGAGGCGGCGGAAGCCGGTCACCCGGCGGAGAAAGAGCGCCAAACGGGTCTCATCCTGATCGGACCAGACAGCCATTCGGCGGGGCCATGAGCAATCATGGCCCCGCTTCATTTTCGGCGTGATCGATCAGCAGCTTCATGATCGCCGCGATGGTGTGCGGGGCGCTGCCTTCCGCCCGGTTGTTCACGATGATGTAGGCCGGGACCCTGAGGCGCCGCGCCGCCTCGACCAGCCGGGCCACGTCACGGCGGAGCTCGGGATTGGCATCCTGGATCCGGTCGTACGGCGCGAAGGCATCCACGGCTTCCGCGTAGTAGCGGCCGGGGCGGAGCAGCACCCGGGCCACCACGAAGTCCGCCGAGAAGACGCCGGGCACGTCCTGCTGGTCCCCGATCGAGGGCATCCGGGTCCAGGAGTTGAACAGGTGCGCGACGTTGTGCTCCCGGAGCACCGCGAGGTAGGGCGGCATCAGGAACTCCTGGTTGCGGAGCTCCACGGCGTACCGTCCTTCGCGGGGCAGGCGGGAAAAAAAGGTGTCCAGCCGGTCGGCGAATTCCTGGGCTACCATGCCTGTCGAGCGCGCGATCGTCTGAAATTCGAAGACGAGGGGGCCGGCGTGATCGCCGAACTCCCGCTGCCAGGGATCGTAGACCTCGCGGAGAAAGAGCTCGGCGTTCAGGAAGTCGGGGTTGAGCTCCCCGCCTTCCTTCTTGTTGCGGGCCTTGGCATGCGTGTGGACCGTGATCCGGTCCCAGACCTTGGCCACGCAGGGAAAGCCGGCCGGCAGGTGGGCCGCGTATTCGTGCAGCGTCTTGATCGTCGGCGGCGAGTAGAAGCTCGAGTCGATGCCTACGGTGCGGAACAGCGGATAGCGGGCGTACTCCTCCAGCATCTCGGCCGCGGCGCCGGACTTGGGGTAGTCACGCTGATAAACAAGGCCTTTCCACCCCGGGTAGGTCCAGGAGGACGTGCCAAACCGGATCGTGGGGGGGACGGCGTCGGAGAGCGCAGCGAGGTCCGTCATCACCGCGGTCAGGGCCGCTTGACGATCTTGAGCACCCGCCCGCCGGCCGTGAGCAGGTAGAGTTCGCCGCGGGCGTCCTCACCGAAGCTCTGGACTCCGTCATCGACTCCCAGCCCCGACCACTCGGTCCGCTCGGTGGCCTGGCCAGCGGACCAGCGGAAGCTGCGCACGAATCCGCTGCAGGCGTCGCTGTAGAAATAGGTGCCCGGGAGGTTGCTGATGTCCCCGCCGCGATAGACGTAGCCGCCGATCACGGCGCAGCCATCAGTGTGGTGGTAGGTGAGCACCGGCGGCGTGTACAAGGCCATGTTGCAGCCGTCGGTGTAGCACTGATCTCCCTCAACCTCATTCCAGCCGTAGTTCTGGCCGCCGGTACTCGATGCCGCGGCCACGTCGATCTCCTCCACCTCGCCCTGGCCGACGTCGCCGATGTAGAGATCACCGGTCTGGCGGTCGAACGAATACCGCCAGGGATTGCGCAGTCCGTAATTCCAGAGCTCGTGTTTGAACGTGGCACTGACCGCGTATGGATTGGTGGCGGGGATCGTGTATCCGCCGGTGCCGCTCACATCGAGCCGGAGGAGCGAGCCCAGGAGATCGGTACGGTCCTGCCCATGGCCCTGCGGGTCCCCGCCGCTGCCGCCGTCACCCAGCCCGAAGTAGAGGTAGCCGTCGGGGCCGAAGATGATGCCGCCGCCGTTGTGATTGTCGTACGGCTGGTCGACGGTAAGGAGGATCCGGTCCGCCGTCGCGTTGGCCACATCCGCATTGGCCGACACGGTGTACCGGGCAAGGATGGAGGTACCGCCCGCCTCGGGGCCATCGGGGCTGGTATAGCTCACGATGAAGCGCCCGGAGGTGGCATAGTCGGGATAGAAGGCGAATCCCAGGAGCCCCTGCTCGCTGCCGCCGGATACGAGGGTGTGGATGTCGAGGAACGGGGTATCGAGCAGCACGCCGTGCTTGATGATCCGCACGTAGCCGTTCTGCTCCAGCACGAAGAGACGGCCGGTATCCCCCGGCGGCGAAGAAAGAAAAGTGGGATTGGTGAGTCCCGATGCGATCGGCTGAAGCGTCAGAGCGTTGGAGGTGGTGTCGGGACCTCCGCCGCCACCACCGGGGCTGGAATCGTCACAGGCCGCAGCCGCCGAGAGACTGCAGAGGGCGGCAAGGCCGAGGAGCCAGGGGCGCATATCCGTCCTGCCTGGTAAGGGTCGTAAGCCACCCCAATTCTACCGCGATCGATGGGACGCGGTGTGACCGTTCTCACTTCGGCCTCTCATCAGAGGCTGTCGGATGAGCGCGTCACCTCGTCGAGCAGACGTTGGCGTTCGGCCGCATCGACCAGGTGGCCCCGAACGATCACCGCGCGGATCCGGCGAAGATTGCGGATGTCCGCCAGCGGGTCGGCGTCGACGAGCAGCAGGTCGCCGCTCAGGCCCGGGCGGATCGCGCCCAGCGAGTCCGTCATGCCCAGTGCACGGGCGGGGTTGATCGTGGCGGCCTGCAGCGCCTCGAGCGGCGAAAAACCGGCGGCCACCATGCGGTCCAGCTCATCGTGCAGGCTGAAGCCGGGCAGCATCCGGTTCCACGGCCCGGTGTCGGAGCCGGCCAGGAAACCGGCGCCATTCCGCTTGAGCATCCTGATCAGCTCGATCTGCGCCCGGTACATCCTGACTCCCGCCGCCTGATCCGCCGCACTCGGCGGATCGCCGCGGAATTGCTGTTGCCCGGCCGCGGGCCGGCGACTGGCGGGGTACCACCCCAGCCGTTCGGCGGGGACGAAGAGGCTGTCCCGGCGGAAGACGGGGAACCAGAGGCTGATCCAGATCGTGGGCGTCTGCCAGACACCCCGGGAGACGAGTTCCCGGGCCAGCGCCTGACACTTGGCGGGGTCCTGGGTGTCGAGCAGCCGGTTGATCCAGGCGGCACTGCGGGCGCCGGCCATGGCGTTTTCGTTGAGGGCCCGCTCGGACTGCAGCATGGCGGCTCGCAACGAATCCTCCAGTGTCGAGCAGTCGAGCAGCATTCCTCCGACATAGTCGTTGCCCAGGTGCTCGAGGGTGTGATACCCGGCCTCGGCGGCGCGCTTCACGCCAACGGAGAAGGGCGCGTGCCCGACGAGGGGGAGGTGCGCGGCATGGGCCGCCTGGGCGATCGCATCGAACGTCTCGGGTGTGACCCAGTCCTGCAGCTTGACCTCGTCCCAATGCCCGAGTCGTACCGAGTCCACCATCGTCTTCCCGGCCGCAGCGTCGGGTGCGACCCAGGCCCAGTCCGCCGCCTCGGGCCGGCGGCCGTCGATCATGGCGCCGACCGCGACGATGCGGGGCCAGAGACTGTGACCGGCAGCTACGGCTTCCTTCCAGCGCCGGACCCATGAGACCGCCTTCGGGTCCGCGCCCATGTCCCGCACCCCGGTGATGCCGTTGGCGATCAACAGGGGTACCAGCGTGGTGTCCGAGACACCGCCGCCCGCCATGTGCACGTGCATGTCCCAGAGGCCGGGGACGAGAAACCCACCTCGACCATCGACAATGGAAGCATCATCGGAAATCTGGATTTCACGACTGCCACCGACCGAGACAATTCTTCCGTTCGTGACCAGCACCGTGCGGTCGGAGGCTCTGCCGCCGGTGGCGACGTCGATCACGGTGACGTGGGTGATGGCGATCGACGGAGGGAAGAGTTGCTGCGCGGAAAGCGGAGCGGCGGACAGGACGGACAGGACGGACAAGACGGACCCTAAAGGGCTTCTTCGCCGCCGGGTCGCCGCACGCGGCTCCCGAGGGCGGCTCAGTCGCAGGACGGGGCGACGAATGATGGTAGGCATTCGCTTCCTACGCGGGGAGAGGGTTCAGGTTTCCCTCCCCCCGCGGACTACCGGTGTGATCAGCGTACCGGCTTGAACAGCAGGTCCTGGTAATTGAAGCTGAAGTCGGTCGAGGGATAGAAGGGCAGCAGCGTGACCCGGTCCACCTTGCCATCCGCGCCGAGCGAGAAGGTGACGAATGCGTCTGACACGTTCTTCACCCGCATGCGAGCCCTGAAGGTGTCGAACTGCCAGTGCTCGAGGTCCGCGATCAGCGCCGGCGAGTGGCTCCAGTGCATGACGAGGTGGCCATCCTCCACCACGAACGAGGCGTCGCCGTACCAGGCATCGCGGTACTTGCCGGCGTAGCCGGCCAGGGGCAGCGACGGCCCCACGTCCTTGTGGCGTGCGGCGCTGGCGGAGTCCTCGAACGCCTTGTCTCCCGCGATACCCCCTTCATCCTGCTGCGCGATGATCGAGGCCCAGTCGGTCTTCGGCGCCCCGAGACTCCAGTCGAGCAGATACCAGCCGAGGGCCCGGTACAGGGAGGTCTCGCCGTTGGTAAAGATCACGATGCCGAGTCGCTTCTCCGGAATCATGATCACCCGCGAGAGCATGCCGGCGAGACCGCCGTCGTGGGTCACTACCTTGAAGCCGCGGTAGTCGCGCAGCGTCCATCCCAGCCCGTAGGACAGGAAATTGGGCTTGAGAATGAGGCCGGGACCGGGACCCGGATTGCCGATCGGGATGTTGATCTCCGGATTCCAGAACGCCATCGTCTCCGCCGGGCTCCAGAGTGGCTGAGCGCCCTCCACCCGGCCCGAGTCGAGCTGGACCCGGATCCACTTCAGCCAGTCATTGATGTTCGAGTTGATCCCGCCGGCCGGTCCCGTGTTCTCGACCGTGTCATAGGGGATTACCGACATCTTCCCGTCGGCCCGTCCGTGGGGAATCGCGACGTCGCTGCCGGTGCCGAACATTCCGATGCTGGTGCCCGTTTCGGTCATGCCGATCGGCTGGAAGATCCGGGTGCGGACGAAGTCGTCCCACTTCATGCCGGACGCCGCCTCGACCACCGCGCCGGCGGCAATGAACAGCACGTTGTCGTAGGCGTAGGCGCTGCGGAAACTGGTCGCCGGCGCGATGTAGCGGAGCTGCCGGAGGATTTCTTCCCGGCTCCGGTCGGAGTGGAACCAGAGCAGGTCCCCGGCGCCGAGGGAGAGGCCGCTCCGGTGGGTGAGCAGGTCCCGGACGGTGAGCTCATGCGTCACATACGGCGCGCCGCCCAGGCGGAACCAGGGGAGATAGTCGGTGACCGGATCGTCCCAGCGGAGCTTGCCGTCGTGCACCAGGATGCCGAGCGCCGCGGCGGTGACCGCCTTGGTATTGGAGGCCACCTGGAAGAGCGTGTGCTCGTCGACCTTCGCCGCATCTCCCACCCTGCGGACGCCCCAGCCGGTGGCAAAGACGATCTTGCCGTCCCGGATCACGCCGACGGCGGCCCCGGGCTGGTTGAAGCGCTTGAGCGCGGCCGTGATGTAGGCATCGACGTCCTTGGGCGCGGCCTGCGCCGCGAGGGGGCTCAGGGTGACAGGCAGCAACAGGGCGGCAAGGCTGGCACCGGCGCGCATGCGGGAGTCCGATGGATTGGGGATGAAGGAATTTCGAAGGGATCAGGCCGCCGGGGAAGGGGCTGGCGCTATGTGGTGCCGCGGACTCGCGACTCGTGACTCGCGACTCTCTTTGACCCTTGTCTCTCGTCTCTCGTCTCCCGTCTCCCCACCCTCTCCAGCCGCTCAATCTGCTGCACCGTCAGCGTGATCGCGCCGAACTCCTCCTCCACCAGCCCGCGGATCAGGAACGGTCCCTGGTCGAACAGCACATGGCCGCGTGCCCGGTACACATCGGGAAAGAGCACGGCCTCGATCAGGCCCTCGCCATCATCGAATGTGGCGAACTCCATCGGCTCCTCTTTCGCCGTGTGCACCGGCTTGGAGGTGGTGAGCATGCCGGCAATGACCACCGAGCGGCCGACGTGCTGGTGCAGTTCCGTGCTGCGGCACGTCCGGAAGCGGCGCAGCCGCTCCTCGAACAGCCGCATCGGGTGGCAGTCGGTCGTAAAGCTCAGCGCCTCGTACTCCGCCACGCGCCGCCGCTCGACCGTGTATTCCCGGAGTGCAGGCACCGCAACCGGCCCGTCGACGGGGATAAGCTGCCCCGCTGCCCCGCTGCCCCCCCTGTGCTCGCCGTCCACCTCCCACAGCATCATCGGCCGGGTCATCCCGCCGGCAATCGAATCGAGCGCCCCGGCCTTGATCAGGATGCGGAGATCATCGGCGGTGAGCCGGGCCCGGACCCGGAAATCGGCCGGGGAAACGAAGCCGCCCTCCTTCCGCGCCGAGAGCAGCCGCTCCACGCCGGCATCGGACAGCCCCTTGATGAACTGGAACCCGATGCGCACCTCGCTGCCGCGACCGGTACAGCGGAACTCGCTGGCGTTCACATCGGGCGGGCGCACGGTGAGACCCATCCGCATGGCTTCGGCCACGTAGGCGAACGGCGCATAGAACCCTCCGCCGTTGGCCAGCACGCCGGCAATGAATTCGGCGGGATAGTTCGCCCGGAGATAGCAGGAATGCTGCGCCACCCGGATGTAGGAGCAGGAGTGGCCCTTGCAGAAGCTGTAGCCGGCAAAGGACATCACCATCTCCCACACCTTCTTGGCCCGTTCCGGATCCCGACCGAGCCGCTCCGCCCCCGCGAAGAACTCCTCGGCATAGGCGGCGAGCTGCTTCACGGGGCGCTTCTTGGAGAGCGCCTTGCGGAGTCCGTCGCCCGTGGCCAGCGGCATCCCCGCAAAGGCGGCGCAGACGTTGACCACGTCCTCCTGGTACACCATCACCCCGAACGTCTCGGCCAGCGTGTCACGCAGGCAGGGGTCGAGCGGTTCCCAGGCGCCGCCATGCAGCCGCTCGAGGTACTGGCGGATGAACCGGTTCGAAGCCGGGCGGATGATGCTGGTGTTGAGCACCAGCAGCTCGAAGGTGTCCGCCTTCGACTTGGCGCAGAGCAGCCGGGAGGCGGGGGACTCGGTGTAGAACACCCCCATCGTCTGGCCGGTGCGGAAGAGGGCCCTGGTCGGCTCGTCGTCCTCTGGGTCGGACCGGGTGTAGTCGATCTTCCGACCGGTATGCTCGGCCACCGCGGCAATGGCATCGCGGATCACCGCCAGCGAGCGGTTGCCGAGCAGGTCGATCTTCACCAGTCCGGCATCCTCGGCGCCGTCCTTCTCGAACTGGATGACGGGCACGATGAGATCGGGATGCCCGTCCAGCGCCTTGGCCGCCGGCTCAAGCGGCACGTAGTCGGTGAGCGCCGTCGGCACGATGACCACGCCGCCGGGATGCAGCGAGAGATGGCGCGGTGTGCCCACGAGCGGAGCGGCGAGGGCCGCGAAGCCGCGCCAGGCGTCGGGGAGGTCGAGTCCCTGGAAGTTGGGATGCGTGGCGAGCAGTTCGGGGAGCGGTTCGTCCTCGCTGTACCAGGGAATGCGGCGGGTGACCTCGCGGATTTCCCCCGGCGGGCGGCCATGCACCTTGGCGACTTCCCGCAGCGCGCCGCGCAGCCGGAAGGTGTTGTGGTTGGCGACCATCGCCGCCAGCGGCCGGGGGTAGCGGCGGAAGACGTAGGCCAGGATCTGGTCCCGCTCGTCCCAGGGAAAATCGAGATCGATGTCGGGCGGGTCGCGCCGCTCCGGGTTGAGGAAGCGCTCGAAGAGGAGCCCGGCACCCAGCGGTTCCACGTGGGTGATGCCGAGGCAGTAGCTCACGATGGAGTTGGCCACCGAGCCACGGCCGCAGTGGGTAGGACCGTTCTGCACGATGTCGTGCACCACGAGGAAGTAGTCGGCAAAATTCTTGGTGCCGATGATGGCCAGCTCGTGTTCCAGCCGGTCGCGGGTGAGCGGCGCGATGGTGCCGTAGCGCCGTATCGCCCCTTCGTACGCCAGCGCGCGCAGATGGTCCAGCGCGCCGGCATGATCGGCCACCCGCGGCGCCACCGTTCTCCCGATCGGAATCCGGTACCGGCAGCGCTCGGCAATGTCGCGGGTGGCGGTGAGGGCCTCGGGGCAATCGGGGAAGTGGCGGGCCAGCTCCGCAGGCGGGCGGAGCCAGGCGTCGCGGGGCGCGAGGCGGGGCAGCGGGGCAGGGGGGCAGAGACGATCCACGGCCGAGAGCGTCGTGTTGTTGGCGATGGCCACACGCAACCGATGACGAGGCCAGTCTTCGGCATGCGCGAACATCGCCGCACCAGTGACGACAGGTGGAATTCCCAACCGCCTGGCGGTGGCCAGCACGGCATGACGTTCCTTGCCCGGACGCAGTTCGGCGTAGAGATCCATGGGGCCACTTGAGCGAAACACTCGCTCAAGAAAGTTTGGATCGCTCGAAAGGAGGATCAGACCTGCTCGGTCGGATGCAAGGTGTTTCGACAGCAGGAATTCATTTCGCTCTGCCTCCCCGCCCCCCTGCCCCCCCCAATGAATTCCCGTGATCGCCCGGCACAGCGCCGCCCATCCCTTCTCATCCTGCACCAGCGCCACCACCTCTTCACCGCCCGAGCGGAGCTGCGCCCCCAGGATCGGCCGGATGCCCATCGCTTCGGCGGCCTGCTGGAACTCGACGGCGCCATAGACGCCGTTGGTGTCGGTGCAGGCCAGCTCGGCCAATCCCCGCGCCGCGGCGGCCTCCAGCATCGCCTCCGGAGAGGAGACGCCTTCGCCAAGAGAAAAATGGGTGTGCACGTGAAGATGGGTGAACATCAGTCCTAAGCCTTGAGCCATAAGCCGTAAGCACTGTGCCGTAAGCTTACGGCTTAAGGCTTAGGGCTTATGGCCCTTTTCCATTGCGGATTCTGCTTGAGGATTCGCTTGTAAGCGGGACACGTCTCCCGATGCGCGCCCGGCAGATACCCGATGCTCATCAGGAACTCCCCCACGATTTCGCCGCCGGTGAAGCGGAAGGTCTGCTTGAACAGCTTGACCCATTCATCCTTGCTCCGCGGATGATTGGCTTCGAGCCACCCCTCGAAGGAGCCGTGACTCCGGCGCAACTCCAGGATCTTCTGCGCATTGCTGATCGCCGCGTCCACCTTGAGGCGGTTGCGGATGATGCCCGCGTCCGCCAGCAGCCGTTGCCTTTGCCTGGCTCCGTACCTCGCCACCTTGATGGGGTCGAAGCCGTCATACGCCTTCCGGAACGCCGCCCGCTTCTTGAGGATCGTGAGCCAGGAGAGCCCCGCCTGGTTGATCTCCAGCACCAGCCGCTCGAACAGCTCGGCGTCGCCGTGCAGCGGAAAGCCGTATTCGTGATCGTGATAGGGGCCGTGAAATTCGTGACCGGGGGCGGCGTCGCAGTAGGAGGCCATAAGCCTTAAGCCTTAAGCCGTAAGCTTGTGAAGGTGCATGACGGGAGTCGCTGCAAGAAATGATCTGTCGTTAGCTTAAGGCCCATGGCTTATGGCTTAAGGCTCTAATCATGCGCGCCATCGTCTACGCCGCCGGCGGCGGCATCGAGGTCCTCGAGCTCCGCGACGTTCCCGCTCCCGAGCCGGGGCCCCACCAGGTCCGGGTGCGGGTCGCGGCGGCGGGGCTCAATCGCGCCGACATCCTGCAGCGCCGGGGCAGTTATCCCGCGCCCCCCGGGTGGCCCGCCGACATCGGCGGCCTCGAGTATGCCGGCACCGTCGAATCCCTCGGCCGGGGCGCCACCCGCTGGGACGTGGGTGACCGGGTCATGGGCCTCGTGGGCGGTGGCGCGCACGCCGAGGCGGTGGTGGTGCACCAGGACGAAGCATTCGAAATCCCTGCGTCCCTTTCCTTCGTCGAGGCCGCCGCCATTCCCGAAGCGTGGCTCACCGCCTACGACGCGCTCGTCACCCGCGGGCGGATGCAGCGGGGGGATCGGATCCTGATTCACGCCGTGGGCAGCGGGGTCGGCACCGCGGCCACCCAGCTCGTCCGCCACTTCGGCGGCACCTCGATCGGCACCTCGCGGCAGGCCGCCAAGCTCGCGCGGGCCCGCGAATTCGCGCTCGACACCGGCATCGATACCTCCGGCGGCAGCTTCCGCGATCAGGTCACCGAGCCGGTGCAGGTCATCCTCGACGTGCTGGGCGGCCCGGCCTTCGCCGACAACCTTGCCCTGCTCGCCCCGCTCGGACGGCTGGTCCAGCTCGGCCACCTGCAGGGCTCCGATACC
>DATEHG010000247.1:0-4864 GCA_035279705.1 Gemmatimonadales bacterium | reverse complement strand
GGGGGGGGGGGGGGGGGGGGGGGGGGGGCAGGCGGACGGGCGGGCATGTTCCGCGAGTCCTCGGCTGAAGCCGAGGCTCCTAAAGGGCTTCCTCGCTTCGCTCGGTCGTCGGCACTGGAAGCTGAAGCGTCCTCGAATCAGGGCATGCAAACCTCCGACCCCCGAACTCCAATCATGAGTCACCCCTCACCACGTATGTGGATAGGGGGTCAGGGGGTCAGGTCGGGATCCCTAGGCTCGATGCGACGACCCTCGGCTGAAGCCGAGGCTCGGCCCGGGTCCCTGAAGGGACCTGGAATCTCTTCACGGCGCCAATTGGACGCTGCCGACGATTCTCCCCTCCCCACGTATGTGGGGAGGGGCCGGGGGGAGGGGGTTCGCATGGGACAGGCCTGGGCTCGAGCCGAAGGCCGAGCCCAAAAAAAGGCCCGGTGCAGTTGCACCGGGCATTGCCCCTTCCCTCACGACTCCCTCCCCCTCACTACGTTCGGGGTCGGGGCGCTCGGGACAGGCCTGGGCTCGACCGGGAGCGAGCGACAGCGAGCGTACGGCGAGCCCCAAAACAAAGGCCCACCGCTGTTCGCGGTGGGCATTGCCCCTCCTGGGCTCGAACCAGGACTCTCCTGATCCAGAGTCAGGCGTGTTGCCAGTTACACCAAGGGGCATCAGGAGCGGAAGAAACTAGCTTCACGACGCATTTTCGGCAACGGGGGGCAAAGCCTTTAGCCATAAGCCTTAAGCCATAAGCCATAAGCGTTAACCGGGTGGTTTCGCATCTAATACTGGCCCACCTGACCAAGTGGGTGGTGAGGCACCAGGGGTGGAGGAATGAAGCTTTGCTTAAGGCTTAAGGCTTAAGGCTTACGGCCCCCAGCGGAAACTCGAAATCAGGTGTAGTTTCGTATCGCTTCCCCCCCAAAATCGGATCCCCCATGCCCGACGCCGAACCGCGCCTCGCCGCTGCCTTGGCCGACCGCTACCGTCTCGAACGCGAGATCGGCGCCGGCGGCATGGCCACGGTCTACCTGGCCCACGACCTCAAGCACGATCGCAAGGTCGCGGTCAAGGTGCTGCGCGCGGAGCTCTCGGCGGTGATCGGCGCCGATCGCTTCCTCGCCGAGATCAAGACCACGGCGGCGCTGCAACATCCGCACATCCTGCCGCTGTTCGACTCCGGCCAGGCGGCCGGCTTCCTGTTCTACGTCATGCCCCTGATCGAGGGGGAGAGCCTCCGGGACCGGCTCAAGCGCGAACACCAGCTCCCGGTCGAGGATGCGGTCCGCCTGGCCAAGGAGATCGGCTCCGCGCTCGACTACGCCCACCGCCACGGCGTCATCCACCGCGACATCAAGCCCGAGAACGTCCTGCTGCACGACGGCGCGGCGCTGGTGGCGGACTTCGGCATCGCGCTGGCGGTGAGCCAGGCCGGCGGCGCCCGTATGACGGAGACGGGTCTCTCCCTCGGCACGCCGGGCTACATGAGCCCCGAGCAGGCCACCGGCGAGCGGGGGCTCGATGCCCGGTCGGATGTCTACAGCGTCGGCTGCCTCTTGTACGAGATGCTGGCCGGCGAGCCGCCTCACACGGGGCCCACGATCCAGGCGGTCATCGCCGCGGTGGTGACCAAGGAGCCGGAGCGGCTGGCTCTCCGCCGGCGCTCGGTGCCGGCCAACGTCGAGGCGGCGGTCCACAAGGCGCTGGCCAAGCTCCCCGCCGACCGCTTCCCGTCGGCCGATGCCTTCGTCCGTGCGCTGAGCGAGCCGGCGACCAGTGCGTCGCTGGCCGCGATGAGCGGCTTCGTGCCGACCGCACCGGCACCCGCATCGAAGCGGCAGATGCTGCTGATGGGTGCGGGGACGCTGCTGCTCGCCGGCATCGCGGCGTGGGGGTGGCTCCGGCCCAAGCCGAAGCCGTTCCCCAACCGCTACGCGATGTACCTCCGCACCCTCGAGACCCTGTCGGGCTCGGTGCTGGGAGGACGGCTGGCCATCACCAAGGACGGCCGGAAGATCGCCTACGTGGGGCGCGGCGAGGGCAATACCCGGATCTGGATCAAGGAAGCGGGGCAGATCAACCCGACACCGCTGGCGGGCACCGAAGGCGGCCTGAGTCCCTTCTTCTCCCCCGATGGCAGCCACCTCGGCTTCGTGAAGGACGGCAGGACGGTCCGGGTCATTCCGCTCGACGGCGGCTCGGCGCTGACGCTAGTGGACAGTGCCAACGCCACTGCCGCCTACTGGGGCGGCGATGGCTACGTCTACTTCGAGGTCGACTCCGGAATCAGCCGGATCAAGTCGACGGGCGGGCCCAGGGAACCGGTCTTCGAGTTCCACTCCGGCAATCACGTGATCGGCAGCGAGTGGCCGGTGGTGCTGCCCGGCAACCACGGGATGCTCTTCCGCGAGCGCCGGGATGGCCAGGCGCCGGCCGACTACGAGATCATGCTGCAGCCGCTGCCCAAGGGGCAAGCGCGCGCGCTCGTCCACGGCGTGTACGCGACGTACTCGCCCACCGGGCACCTGGTCGTGGTGACTTTCGACGGGAAGCTGCTCGCGGTGCCCTTCGACCTCGGCAAGATGGAGGTCAGCGGTTCTCCCTCCGCCCTGTACGATGGGCTCGAGTCCAATCCGTTCGCCTCGGCGATCGGCCTCTCCGACGCCGGGACCCTGATCTATCAGACGGCGAGTCAGTCCTCGGCCCGCGAATTGGTCTGGGTGACCCGGGATGGCGGCGTCACGCAGGTTGACCCCGCCTGGAAGACGGATGGGACGATCATCAACTTCTCCCTCTCGCCCAACGAGCATTCGATCGCGGTCGAGCTGCAGCGCGGCACCAAGACCGACATCTGGGTCAAGCAACTCCCCGGCGGCCCCTTCTCCCGCATCACCTTCGGGGACACCGCGTTCACCCGCCCCACGTGGGCCCACGATGGCAGCCAGATCATCTATCTGTCCGACCGAGGAGACGGCGGCGGCCTTCCCAACATCCGCCGAGCGGACGGCGTGGGGGCGGCCACCCGCCTGCTGCCGGGGAGGACGGCGTTCGGCCAGGCGTTCGAGTCCGGCGACGGCAGCTGGCTCGTCCTGCGCCGGGTCGTGACCGACCCCGGCAACGGTGACATCTACGCCGTCCACCATGGCGACACGACGCTGGTGCCGCTGGTGACCTCCCAGGCCGCGGAAATGGTGCCGTCGCTGTCACCCGACGGGAAGTGGCTGGCCTACGCCTCCGACGAGTCCGGGACCGCCGAGGTGTACGTGCGCCCCTTCCCCAACGCGACGGCCGCGCGGTGGCAGGTCTCGACCGCCGGGGGTACTGCGCCGCGCTGGGCGCACAGCGGCAAGGAACTCTTCTTCCGCAGCGGCAAGGGTGAGCTGATCTCAGTCCCGGTGAGCACCACGCCGACTTTCAACGTGGGCCAGCCGAAGGTGCTCTTCTCGCTGTCGCCGTTCCTGATGAATCCCGGGGTGCAGACCTACTCCGTCAGCAACGACGACAAGCGCTTCCTGATGATGCGGGAGACGGTGGCGGGGGAGTCGGGGCTGATGACGGTGACCGAGAACTGGTTTGAGGAGTTGCGGAACCGGACGACGCCAAAATAAGAAATGCGGAGATAGTAGATAGGAGATAGAAGATAGGAACTCATCCGACATCGGAGTTCCCATCTCCTATCTCCTATATTCTTTCTACGCAGTCTTATTTCTCGAATCTCGCCTTCAGCGCCTCGTACGCGCCGGGATCAATCGCACTCCCGGCCAGTCTCCCCATCACCTCGAGCACCTTGTCCTGCGGCATGCCTGAGCGATAGGGGCGCGCCGCGGAGAGCGCCTCCGCAATATCCGCCACGGCCAGGATCCGGCTAAGCTGGTCCAGCGCGTCGGCCTTGAGGCCCTTGTGGTAGCCGGTGCCGTCCAGCCGCTCGTGATGCGACGCCGCGACGGCGGCGAATTCCTTGAAGCACTCCACCCTGCCCAGGATTTCCGCGGTATATCCCGTGTGCTTCTTCATTTCGGACATCTCGAGCTCGGTGAGCTTCGACGGCTTGTCGAGAATCAGGTTCGAGACACCGAGTTTGCCGATGTCGTGCAGCAGGCCGGCGCGGCGCAGGGTGACGAGCTGCTCCGGCTTGAGGCCGATCTCCTCACCGATTTCCACCGCGATCCGCGCCACGCCCTCGGAATGCTCGGCGGTGTACGGCGTCTTGGCGTCGATCACCTTCGCGAACGCGAGGCAGACGCGGTCCAGCCGCTCGGCGTCGGCCAGGACGACCATGTCTTCGGGCTCGAGATCGGAGACGTGCTCCAGCTGGTCGGTCGAGCGCAGGGTGCTCCAGAAGGCGCTGTCCTGCTCCAACTCGTCGAGCGCATCCACCAGCATCGGATCGAACCAGCGGCCCCGGCGCTCGCGGGCCATGGCATAGGCAGCCTCGACGCCCTGGCTCCAGGCGAAGACTTCCATGCTCTGACTGAGCGTCAGGATGCGGCCGAGCAGCGGGATCTGGTTGCCCTTGAGGCCTGCCGGCATGCCGAGTCCGTTCCAGTGCTCGTCGAGGACGCGGATGGCCTGGGCGGTGGCTTCCGACAGGCCCAGCTCCCGGGCGATCTCGGCGCCGCGCTCGCAGCGGGTCCGGGTCATCTCGGCGCCGCTCCCCTTCTCGTTCTTGGCCAGCATAGCCACGTGCCACGCCCGGGCGACGGCGTTTTTGTCGGGCACGGCGTGCGCATAGGCATACTTGGCCGACTCGGCGGGGTCGGTCCAGTCGGTCAGCTTGTGGGCGCGCTTGAGGGTCAGGTCGTCGGCGCCGAAGAGCTGGCAGAGCCGGGCCGCGTTGCTGGAGCAGCCCAGGTCCTTGAGCAGCAGAGCG
>DATEHG010000246.1:0-17512 GCA_035279705.1 Gemmatimonadales bacterium | reverse complement strand
GAATAGGTTCAAGGCCTTTCCTCTCTCCTCTCTCCTCTCTCTGCTCTCCTCTCTCCGCAGTCTAGTTCCTACCAGCCCCCGCTCGCTTCGGGAGCCAGCCCCTCCGGCAACCGCTTCGTCGTCACGCTGTCGATGTCGTTGTCGGTGGCGAGGATTCGTGGGGTAAGGAAGATGAACAGTTCCGTATTGTGTTTCTCGCGACTTTGGCGACAGAAGAGCCCCCCGATCAGCGGAATGCCGGAGAGGACGGGAACACCGGCAGAGCTGCGACTCACCTGAAGGTCACGTAGTCCCCCAATTACAGCCTCGCCAACCAGGTCGACTCGGTGCACGCCGCCCAGAGCAGCGTGGTGGACCACAAATGGTCGTCTTTCACCTGGCTCTCCGATAGCGCCCACACCCAGTGGGTCCGATATCTGTTCGACGCCGCTGGGCGGGACACGGCACTGGTCCACGACTGGACAGTCCAAACTCGATATGCCTATGACCGCCTGGGCCGCCTCCGCGCACGCCTGCCGTGGGCCGACTCGGCCGCAGTGGTCGATTCGTTCTTCTATGACATCGCCGGGAATGCCAAGAAGTCCATCGACCGGATGGGGCGCACCATCACAACGGACTACGACTCCAGGAATCGGGATACGGCGTCAGTCATTCCAGGGGTGGGAACGGTGCGGAAGGCGTACGCCGGGCCTCTCGACCAGTTGACCCGCGAGTGGATCGCCTCTCCCGTGGACTCGATCGGCAACGTCAACGGTGAGCTCCGCTGGGGCTACGACCAGCGCGGGCGCCTGAAGGCGGACACCAGCTACACGGGGAGCACCGCCCGGGCCACAACCCATTCCTACGACCGGTATGAGCGGGACAGCACCTTCACCGACCCGCTGGGGACCTGGAATCTTCGATACGATGCGACGCGCGGCGTCGTCGACAGCCTGATCGCTCCGTGGTCGGACACGGTGTCGTATGCCTATGACGCCCAATGGCGGGTTGTCGGGCCCGCCATCCGCAGCGGCGCTACGATTGCCGCGACGCAGGTGACCCCGTATTGGGCAGCCAATGGCGATCTTGATTCCCTGGTCCACAAGGTGGGCTCCACGGCCCGTGGCAAGTACGCCAAGCGCGGTACGGATGGAGACTCGCCGGGTCTTGTCTCGACTTGGGTCGATCCGAACGGGTTAACTTGGCAGGACTCGGTGGTCTACGATGCCTGGGAGCGTGCCACGGTTCACGTCCTGATGGAGGGCGGCGTCGCCGTGACGCGAGATTCGCTGTGGTTCGATCGGAACGGCAATGTCCGGACGTCGGGCACCGCAGGCGTAAATGAAACGTACGACATGGTCACCAATCGGCTGACCAGCCAGGTCCTCGGCGGTGTGACCTGGACTCTCAAGTACGACCGGGCCGGTAATCTCATCCTGCGCAAGGCAGGTTCAGATTCGACGCGGTATTTCTATGACGGGCTCAACCGCCTTCGCGCTGTCCGCCGAGGGGCTCCCAGCCACCCCGACTCGGTGATGGCCCGCTACGACTACGACGTCGCCGGCCGGCGGATCGTCAAGCGGGTCTATTCGGCGGGCACCGGCGGCACCGTCGGCTACACCCGCTTTGGCTATCGAGACGGGGCCGTGGCGTTCGAGACCGACTCCGGGGGCACCCTGGGCCAGCGGTACCTATGGGGCATGGGCACGGACAATCTGCTCGCGCTGCGGACCGCCTCCGGCACCGAGTACTACGCCGTGCTCGACAAACTGGGCAGCGTCCGCGGCATGATGCTGCGGGATGCGAGTGGAACGGTCAAACTGACGATCACTTACGGCACGTACGGCGCTGTTGTCGACAGCGCCGGAGCCGGGCTCGGGGCGGGGGTCACGCTGCGCTACCGCTGGACGGGCCGGGAGTTTGACCCCGAGACGGGGTTCTACTACTTGCGGGCCCGGTACTACGACCCGGCGGAGAAGCGATTTGTCCAGGAGGACCCGGCTGCATTCGCGGGCAGCAATAACCTATACGCCTATGCAAATGGTGACCCACTGGAGGCAACTGATCCGAGTGGACTGATGACCAGTTATAAGGCGATGACAGATCAAGCAAACGCGCTTGCAGCCTACAACAATGGGCTAAGTGACGTATCCGCGGGTGAGTGGCAGCTTTACGATCAAGTAGTCGCAATGGAGAGTGGGCTTGATCAAATGGACGCGGACCGGAATTCGACGGAGGCAGGACAGGGCACCGAGTGCCGGCCTGACAAGCACGGGCTCTGTCCCGGCGGACTTACTCCAGACCAGTGGGGAGCTGTTATAAGAGCCACTAGCTACTTGACGCCCGCGGCCCGTCAGCAGGTCCTTGCAGCCCTAAACAGTGGTAGGATCCAAGGTACTAGATGGTCTAGCGATCCAAACGAGGAGGCCGGTGTCAGCCCTTGGCATCCG
The DNA here is from genome assembly GCA_035279705.1 of Gemmatimonadales bacterium. Classification (GTDB taxonomy): domain Bacteria; phylum Gemmatimonadota; class Gemmatimonadetes; order Gemmatimonadales; family GWC2-71-9; genus DATEHG01. The sequence goes on along the minus strand of DATEHG010000246.1, from coordinate 15,083 downwards.
ACTGTGATACAACTTGATACCCACCAACCGCTGCCGTGGGGAGGTTACGCGTCTACATTTGACCTCGATCCAGAGAGTTTGGCGCATATCCTTGCCCACGAAGTTCGGCATGTACAGCAGGCCGCGGCTATGGGAAGGAGGGATTTCTTCCTCTGCAGGGGCAATTCTGACTGCCACAAGGCCATGGAGGATGACGCAGAGAACTACGCGTATACGAATGCCATTCCCCACCTCTACTTTGAGCAACCTTAGTAGAGTCAATTACCGCCCATACAGACAGGGCCCCTGGTCGCTGGTCGAGCCCGGCGTCAGGTTATTGGGAACAACACATGATTGACCCCGAGGCGTCCATGAATAGACACACGAGATCACTCGTTATCTTCTTTCTACTTGTGGGAGTTCTTGCTGTGTTGTTGGGCACAATGGTGCGGCGGGCGTCGGTGGGAGACAGCGTGGAAGCACTGTTTCCTGAGCCTCGCGAGCGCACGCAATTTCGGATTCGAGAACTGGAGCGGGCGGTCGCGGACTTTAAACGCCATCATGGAGAGTATCCGGACTCTCTGCGCGTGCTTATCCCCGACCCACAAGTTTACGACCGCGCCGCAGAGCGATTCGACGGATGGGGCCATGCGCTAAAATATACGATCGTTGATCGCGGGTATGAAATTCGTTCGGCCGGTCCCGATGGACAGTTTGGCACGCCTGATGACGTCGTGAGCGGCACCCAATCCGCGCGATAAGCAGGGTGACCTGCCCTCCAATTCCTAGCCCAGGTGGAATAGCCCTCGTTTCCATCGACCCTCAGGAGGGCAGGCCCAATGGCACGACGCCGATTCACCTCCGAAGACATCGTCCCCATACTGCGGGGAGCGGGTGTTCTGCTCGGCCAAGGGAAGACGCTCGCCGAGTCCAACTAGGCGCTCGGCGTGACGGATCACACCTATTTTCGTTAGCACAAGGAGTACGGCGGGCCCAAAGTGGACCAGGCCAAGCGGCTGAAGGAGATGGAATTGAAGAATGCCCGGCTCAAGCGCGTGGTGGCCGGCCTCACGGTGGACCAGATGATTCTCAAGGAAATCGGCGAGGGAGAATCCTGAGCGCGGCGCCGCGGTGGAAAGCACTCCCTGGTAGGTGTCGACCCTGTGGGCTGACAAGGAGCCGTGGCGTCAGGCGGTGATCGCTCTGCCCGCGCTATCTCTGCGCTACGGGTGCTGGCGTGTGGTCGGTCTTTCGGTCCAGCAGACACCCCCGCCCGTTGAAATGATCAGACGCTAGTTCTCCCTCCTCCCGCAGCCGAGTTCCCATCGTTACGCGACTCTGCCGCCTGTCCATTCCGGTCCGCTGTCGGATCGGCCAGTATCTGAAACACCCGCCGTTCACTCACCCTGAGCCGCGCCGCTACCGCACGCGCGTTTCCCTGTTCAGCCTGCTTCAGCGCTCGGGCCTCGAGGCGTGCCTGGGCCCGGCGCCGAGCTGTCACGAGTGTCACCTTGCGGAGCGCGGCCTCGCCCTCGGCCTGCAGGAAAAGGGAGAGGTGCTCGAATCGGACAGGGCGTTCGCCTCGACACATGTGGCCTGCAAAGCGCGCCTCCTTGCAAAGCTCGCGAAGATTGCCCTTCCAGGGCACGGCGAGGAGCAGTCGCTCCACGCCGCAATCGAGCACGACTGATCGCGGCTCGGCTGTTAGCTGGGCGCCCCCGCCCAGCTCGGCCTCGGCCTCGGCCAGATACCGGCTGAAAAGGGGGAGAATCTCATCCTGGCGCTCTCGCAGTGGCCGTAATTCGATCCGGAATGAGCCAAACCGCTGCAGCAGATCATGCCTGAAGCGGTTGGAATCCTCGACGTTTTGATTCGTTGCGGCGATGATCCGGACCGATACAGGCCGCGGGCGCACTTCGCCGAGCCGTGTTACGGTGCCAGCCTCCAGGACCTCGAGCAGCGCCGCCTGCGTGGATGGTGCGGCCTCGCCAATCTCGTCAAGGAATAGGGTTCCACCGTGAGCTGCTTCGATCAGGCCACATTTGTCGGTGGCTGCACCGGTGAAGGCACCACGGCCGTGACCGAAAAGGATGCTCTGCTGCAGTGATTCCGGTATCGATGGAATGGCCTTGCTGATGAAGGGACCGCTCCGCCGGGAGCGGTCGTGGATCTGCCGAGCCAGTACCGTCTTGCCGGTACCCGTCTCGCCCTCGATCAGGATGGGGTCGGAACCGTCAGCGAGCGCCTGGACCATTGCCATGGCCATGAGCATACCGGCTGAACGCACAGCGGACAGTGCTGCGGGCAGAGTCATGACAGGTGTCGGGATGAGGGGGGCGATTGCCGGGCGGCCACGGGCAATCGCGAACCACAGTACACGAGCAGCAGCGCGCCGACAACTACCAGCGATGGTTGGGGGGTGCCCGTCAAATCGATGTCAAATCACGGTGTCAGCGCGGAAACATCCTTGCTTGGCACCGCCTGGGCACATTGAGGACCAGAGAGGCCGTTTGGGCTCCGGATGCAATGAGAGGGTCACGTACTGAAGTGATTTCGGGGGCAGTTCGCAGAGAATTTCAGTTTTCGGATAGGCGGTTTGGCTAAGTAGTTGATGACTCTGCATTTCCGTTTTGTCATTCCCGGCACGCCACCTGCCCTTGCGGCGTCATCCCCCTGCCGGAGCCTCTGGAATGGTCGTGATCGGGTCGGTCAGCGTGGTCCGCCGGTGTGTCCTCACGTTCCTCTTCTGTCTCATCTTCTCCGTTATAACCCAAGCGCCACTGGCCGCGCAGGTGCACACCGACTGCGTGAGCTGCGTAACCTACGGGGTCAACGTGACCGCGTTCGGCCCCGCCCCGACGCGGGCTGCCTTTACGAGTGGGTTTGTGGACTCATTCAGTGTTCACAACACAGGCACGAACAACACCGAGATTTACGACATTGAGTGTCCGATTGTGTCCCCGGTGACGAGCTGCACTCCCGGCGTGTCGACACTTTCTATCGCCGCGGGGCAAACGAAAAAGGTTCTGGTCGCTTACGCCACCGGCTCAGCTGGTGTCGGTAAGGTCATGGTCAGGGCAACGGGAGAGACGGGCGACGACGTCGATACCGACAGCCTGACGGTGACTGTGAACGGAGCGGGTGCACCGGTCCTCGCGAGCGCCTACAACAGCGGAGCCCAGGTCGCGGAGTTTTGTCTGGCCTCCTGCTTCAATGCAACCTATGCCCACTCCACGCTGCCCTACACTTCCCTCGGAGTGGCGCGAGCTGCGGTCCTTTCGTACAGCAGCGGAACGGTCAAGCCCCGAATCGTCGTACCTGTGGACATCAGTCTGAATGCGCAGACAACTGAAACCCCGACCCACTACTCGATTCAGTTACAGAAGGTCTCGACCGGGACCTACCTCACGCTGCTGAACGGCGCCACGACGGTCTACTACCGGTCGACCACCCCGCTCACGCGGATCGCTGCGGCCTTCCGGGCGGATACCAACGGAGTTGGGAGCGGGGTATTGAGCCTCAACGCGGTTGTGACAGCCTACTACGCGTCCGGCCACGTGCTCAGCAGCACGACCCCGATTCAGGTGCTCGTCGAGGACCGGTCCAAGAGCGCGTTCGGGGCGGGGGTGGCCATTGCCGGGCTGCAGCGCTTGTATATCAACGGGCCCCTCCTCATGGTGAGCGAGGGGACCGGCACCCTTATCAACTACTCGTCGGGGACGCCTGGGGGCACTAGCGCCGCCCTGACCTATGATGGCACCGCTCACACTTACCGCCGCACAGGCCTCGATGGCTCGTATGTGGAATTTGATTCGCAGGGCAAGATGACCAGATCGGTTGATCAGTTCGGGGACACCACGACGATCGCTTACCAGAGCGCCCCGAACGACTCCCTGGTCAAGACCATCACCGACCCCAAGGGGAAGGTTATCCGGTTCTGCTATTCCAGTGACTGCGGTACTTCAGGCAAGCTCTATCTGATCCGCAGACTTGACGGCACTTCGGGTGCCCGTGCGCTCACTTTGACTATAGACGGAAGTGGTCGGCTGGTCCGAGCCACGGACCCCGACGGTCTGGGGGACAGCTTGAGCTACAATGCGTTCGGACTACTCAGCGGAATCCGAAACCGGGCGAGCCAAACCGCGAACGTCACGTACGACTCCCTCTACCGGACCGACAGCCTGGTTGCGCCGAGCATCGCTGTGGATACGGGCGGTTCCGGAGGAATGGCTCGCCCCACCGGTAGAACTACGTCCGATCTCCGAACCGTCTGGCAACCCACGGTTACAGGCGTGGATACAGCCCATGCGAAGGCGGCGGTCAACCCCACGGTGGCGTATGCCTATCTCCGGAGTCCAATGGGGGACACGACGAGATTCTTGCTCAACAAGTTCGGTGCTGTGATCAGGTCTCAGGATCCCTACGGGGCGGTGAACACCATCACAAGAGACAGCGCGTCGCGGCCGACGCTCATCGCCAAGGCGGACGGGGATACTACGAGTTTTCAGTACTCAGGATATGATCTCACTAGCGATTCACTGAACCTATACTCTTGGGCCCATCACTATACGTACGCAAGCCATCGCGTTACCGTCGTAACAGCGGGAACGACGAGTCACACAGAGTACGAATACTATTCGAATGGTGCACTCAAGAATGTTTATCTGGGTGTGTCACCAGCGCGCTACCTGATTGCGCGCCACTTCCCCATCTCTACGGGACAGGATACCGCGGTCGTCGACTCGCTCGGCCACAAGACGCGCGTTGTCTACGACTCGATCTGGGGCAACTCGATACTCACGGTGTCGCCGAACGGAGGCCGCGACAGCGTGGCGTATGATGTGGAGAGTCGCCCGATCTATCACAAGGCCTCGCACACGCCGGCATCGCATCGAGGGTACGGCGCCATGGGTCAGCCGCTCGCCGATTCGATCGGCCTTGGAAGAGTCATAGTCTACGCCTACGACTCGCTCCTTCAACCAGTGAGCGTGACCGACCCAAGGGGCCAGGAGTACAAGATGGCTCGCAACGCGCTGGGCTGGCCGACCCTGCGCTATGACTTCAAGAGTACGAGCAAGGCGGATACACTCCGCTACGACCTCGCGGGGAGGGTCACTACCATCAAGACTCGCCGGTTCGACACCATCACCTTGGCGTATGACAAGGTGGGGAGACTCAAGAGCCGGTCGGGCCCCGACTTCCCAACCGAGTCCTTCCGATATGATACCTTGCACGCCGTCTGGCGCGTGGCCACCAACGCCAATGGATACGACTCGACCTATCTGGACCGCAGCCTGAACACCACCGGGGCGTTCGATATCGTCGGCGACTCTACGTACAAAAGCCAGTTCCTCCGGAACGGCGCCGGCCAGTTGCTGTCATATGGCGTGACCCGAGGGAGCACCACGGTGACGCAGATGGTCTATTCCTATGATGCCGGCGGCAACGTGACCGAACTGCAGCCGGATTTGCGCGCCGACGAGATTCTTGGCCGGGACTCCGAGGGCCTGGTCAGCTCCATAACCCACAAAAACCTGCTCACTTCTCTGACCTGGTGGGAATCCCGGGGGTATGACAGTACCCATGCGGTCACCAGCCAGCGGTTCACAACCTACGCCGCCCCGGTCGACTCGGCCTTCGGCGTGACCTACACCCGGGACTCGCTCGGGCGCGTTCGGACCCGCACTCATCCAACTGGTACCTATCCGAGTGTCCGGGCGTTCACCTATGATTCGTTGGGTGAACTGGTCAATGCCTGTGACTCAACTTTCAGTCCTGGCTGTACCAACGTGAATGGGGGCTCCGGCTTGGCGTGGGCCTACGACTCTGCCGGGAACCGGCGGGACGTCGGCGGCAGTGCCACCTACGGGCCGGGGAACCAGCTAACGGCCTACGGCAGCGGCACTTGGGGGCCATATGACTCCGTGGGAAATGTCAGCAGGAAGATCAGCGGCACGGATACAACCACCTATAAGTGGAATGCCCTCGGCCAGCTGGTCGCGGTAAGGCGTAACAGCATTTTGACCGACAGCATGGGCTACGACGCGCTGGGCCGGCGGGCCTACCAGCGTTGGAGCACAGCCACCGATAGCCTCGAACGTTATGTCTACCTTGGCGACCATGTAGCCGCCGACCTCGCGAATAACGGCTCGATCAAGCGCAGCTATTACTGGGAGCTCGGCACCGACCAGCTCAACGCCGTGCGCTACGGATCGGACACGCTCCTCTACACTGTGATTCGGGATCTAACCAATGGCTCAATCCGGGGTCTGGTACGGTCCGACACCGGCAAGGTCTATCGCAAGTACGGCGAGGGCCCTTGGGGGGACACCACCTCGGATGCGTCGATAGTCATGCGCTTCCGCTTTGCTGGACGGGAATTCGACCAGCGGACCGGCCTATACTATATGCGGAATCGCTACTACGATCCTACGATCGGACGTTTCATCTCTGAGGATCCGATTCTGCTGGGTGGAGGCAACAACTTCTACTCGTATGCTAATGGGGACCCGATTAACGCTAATGATCCTTTCGGGCTCGCAGGGACAAACGGCGGGTCGGATCCAATTTGTGGTGGGAATGGGATCATTGTGAAGGACTATTGGACAACTGGCGGGACTCACGTCTTCGTCTGTCAGTACACTCCATACGAATTGCCTCCACTCGAGGTGACGGGCCCAGGGGTATTCGTTCCCTATGGCTCCTCGCCGCTTGGTACCCCTGACGGACCCGGTGGAGGTGGTTCGGGCGCGCGCTCTGGGTCACGAGAGGGTAGAGAGAGCCCGTTGAAGTGTGGCTTGGCCGATATTGGGGTGGGCGTGTCCCTAGCAGGTGATCTCGACCTGATGCAGGACATTCTGGAGAATTTTGTCCCCGCCCTCGGGGAATGGTTTGCTGCAGGCCTGCGCGAAACAGGTGCCCGAGTGGCCATGAGCCAGACTAGCGTTGGGGTAGCTATGGGCATCCCAGCGATGGCAGCCGATGCAACGCAGGCAAGTCTCCGAAATGAGGCAGCGAGCATCGAAATGAGCGAGTTTACTAATAGTTTGGCATCAGATAGGGGCGCTGAGCTTGCTCGTGATCCAGGTTACACTACCCCTACGTCGAGCCGCGATCTACTTTCTGGGATTACGACCACACCTGCTATGCTTGAGGCAAGAAACGAACTATGTCAGTGATGTCTATTCGCAATTTCCCTTCCGTCTATGGAGCAAGCAGATGAGGGACTCCGTCATCCTACTCTTGATGGGACTGCTCACAATCGAGCGAGCGATTCGCTTGGTTCGGGGCAGACAACGGAGTATTCGCGTGGTCCCACGCGACCCTCGGTCGCGCACACTGGGTGTTGTCGAAAAGTGGAGCGGCACCGGATTCGTGCTAGCGGGTGTCCTGACTGCATTCGCAAAGCTCTACGATTTGCGCCCTGCCCTAATAGCTGCGGCGTTGTGGACTACAGGCACGCTGTTGTTCGTATACTGCGCTGCGTTGTTCTTGGAAGGATGGTTTAGAGGGAGTTCGTGAGTATCATTCCTCGCGCCTGTAGTCCCGAGGTTTGTTTCTTGACCGGCCCGGTTCTTCTGGCCCAGTTGGTGAGTCAGTCTAGGCCGCGGAAAGCGGCGGGGGGGTATGCCGGCTCGGGAGGGCGTGGCATGATCGAGTTGTCTCGAGCTGCCCTCTAATTCCTGGTTCAGGCGTTGTGGACGTGGTTTCCACCTGGCGGCGCTCCTCGGGAGTGACCAGCGCCGCGTATCCTGCCGGGGTACGGGCCCCGAGACCGCCGTGCGGTCGGTCGGCCCTGTCTTTGTGGCACCTTTGCTTGGTGCGGTCCCGGTCTCCGGCTAGGCTCTAGTAGGGCGAAAGCACGGTAACCAGTTGGGCTGTGTGACCCGCCGATTCCTGTGCGTTGCCTGAAGGAGGCCCTGAGTTCCTGATCTCAGGCGGCTGGTTCCTTCCAGCCGTCTGGGACCTCAGGCCCCCCTGTCCGTAGCTCCGGAACTGGTCCAATTGCCGTTGGTCCTCCGCATCGAGCGAGCGCCAGGTGTGCCCTCCGTCCTCTCAGTAGCTCCGGACCAGACCCCCCTTTCATGACTCCCCGGCCCTGAGTGTCCTCAAGTGTCCTCAATCGAGGACATTGTCCCCCGCGACACCCGCCCAAGTCCCTCATCCGCCCACGCAAGTCCTGTCTAATCGCTCGCACTGACTGATTGCCGCTTCGCATCGATTGATCAGCCGTTCGTTTTCATTGCACCCCGTCACGTCCGTCCTTCCGGCCGGCGGGGTGTTCCTGCCGGCGTCTGGGGAGTTCCTGATCTCGAGTGGGGAGCTCCTTCACACCTCTGCGGAGTTCCTGTCAAACCGTTGTCATCCCTTATAGATACGCGGCGCGTTCCTGCACCCGCCCGGGGAGTTCCTTTACCCCGATGCGAAGTCCCTGACCTCGAATGCGCCGCGCCCAATTCCGCTTGCGGACTGCCGAATCACCGCTGCGGAGTTCCTGACCATCACCGGAGAGTTCCTTGCCACGATTGGAGAGTTCCTTCCGGTCACCGCGGTCCGCCTGGCCTCATTTCGAGGCGCATTGGCACGTGCTCTGCATCACCCCTCCTCGGCCAGCCGGGGTACGGGCCCCGGCTCGGCGCAGCGGTCGAGCGCCCGCATCGCTCGAATTCCAAATCCGGCAGTTCCTTTTTCAACGTTTACTGGAGGTGGGTTGTGAAAACGCAGGTACGTATCAGGCTCGACATGGCCGCCGCCGCTGCGGCCTTCTGCAAGGCCAATCCGGACAGCAATGCCACCACGGCCGCGATCGCCAATCGGCTGATCGACCTTTCCACCCGTGCCACCGCACTGCTCGAACAGCAGCGCCTCGGGACGGCTTCCACGGCGGCGGCAGTCGGAGACAAGGCCAAGCTCCGCGCCGACGTCACGCAGGACCTCAAGGCCTTGATGAAGATCGCCCGCCAGGCGGCCCGGAAGCATCCGGACATCGGCATGCACCGCCGCGGCCCGATCACCCGCGGCAGCGGCACCGAGTTCTACACCAAGGCCCACGCGTCGCTGACCGAAGCGACGGCACTGAAGGACGTCCTGGCCCCGTTCGGGCTCACCGAGCCGCTCCTCACCTCGCTCGGCCAGAACCTCGAAGCGTTCCAGGCCACCCTCACCCGCAAGAGGGAAGGCGTGGTCAGCCAGGTCGGTGCCAGCGCCCAGCTCGAGACCATCTGCCATGAAATCATGGGCCTGGTGGAAAGCCTGGATGCGGTCCACGCGGCGCGATTCAAGAACAACGCCGAGCAGCTGGCGGCCTGGAAGAGCGCCCGCAACGTGCCGTGGCCCGGTAGTGGGGTAGTCGACGGGGAGGAGCCGAAGGTTCTGCCGGCGACCGCGACGACCCCCGCCACCCGGGTGGATGGCAGCAAGGCAGCGTAGCAGGCCAGGATCACGAGCTCGTTCACTTGAACCCGTGAGGCAGGTGCAGCAATGAACCGTGGGTCCCGTGGAACGGGAAGGCCCCGCGCAGTGGCGGGGCCTTCTTCGTTCCCTCACTTGGTCAATCGCGAAGAGGACCTGTTGCCCCGAGCGCAGCGAGGGGCGCCTGATACTAAGGAATGCGCCATGTCACCCCGACCCCGAACGGAGTGAGGGGGAGGGGTCTACCCCGGCCCGCCCATGCTGGGCGCATCGAGTTGGCGAATCTGGAGATCCCGATGTTTCGGCGCATGCCTGGATTGACTGAGGTCCCTCGCTCCGCTCGGGACGACATCGCTCACCGCCTGTCTCCCGTCTTCCGTCTTCCGTCTGCCGCAGTCAAAACTCCATTCCTTGCATGCGCCGGAGCCCGATGCGCAGCGGCCAAACCGTACACAGCCCGCAGACCAGCGCCACCGCGCCGAGCGGCAGGATCATGTGGGTGGACAGCGGGGTTTCCTGGCCGGTGACCTGGGCCCGGACATGCGAGAGGACCGGGTACGCTTCGATCGTGATTACGGTGCCGAGCAGGATGATGGCGGACATCATGAACATCAGGCCGCCGATGCCGGTCGGGATCTGTGCCGTGTTCTCGGTGTCGAACCGCGGGTAGTAGGCGCCGAAGGCCAGTGCGAGGGCGGCGATGGCGAAGGTGACCAGTACGATGGTGAGCAGGCTCATGGTCATCATGAAGCTGCTGGCCCGGAGCAGGACGTTGGTGCCGGCGGTGATGGCCACGGCCAGCGTCAGCAGCGGCAGCGTGCCCGTCCAGTACTTGCTCCAGAGCAGGCTGGCCAGGTCGAGCGGGCTCGAGCGCAGCAGCCACATCTGCTTCCCTTCGAGGGACACGGCGGGGAAGATGAATCGCGCCGCGATGGCCGCGAGCACGAAGCCGGCCAGACCCTGGTTGAGAAACACCAGCAGCGTCACCAGGAACACCGGGGTCTTCTCACCCGAGAACAGCGGCAGCGACTTGATATTGAAGAGATAGACGACCAGCAGCACCGCGAGCAGGATGAGCTGGCTCCACTGCTGGGTGTCCCGGAAGAAGATCCGCAGGTCCTTGAGAATGAATTCCCGCTTGGACGGGGTCAGCCTTCCGAGCAGCCGCCCCACTGTGAGGTCGAGACCCCGTCCCCCCGTCGTCCGCCCCGCGCCCTCCTGCGCCTTGGTGAAGCCGCTGGCGTAAAGCCGCCCGTGCAGCGCCGCGCCCATCACGATGAGGGCCGGCGCCGTGGTCCAGAGCAGCACGATGGGCAGCGGATCGGCCACCCGGGTGAGCCAGTTCATCACCATGTGGGCCGCCCACTCGCTCGGCAGCCACGGCGAGGTGGGCGCCTGCAGCGTCACCAGGTAATCGAGGAGGCTGCGCATTTCCTCGGGGCGCGCCAGCCGCTCGGGGCGGATGATCCGGAACAGCATGACGAGCAGGGCAACACCTCCCAGCGCGACCAGGCTGAGAATGTCCCGGGCTCGGCGGGCGGGAAAGATGTTGACCAGCAGCAGCGTGAGCGCGCTGCCGAGCACGGCCGGCATCACGAAGTACGGCAGCAGCGCGGCGGTCACGACCAGGGGGAAGAACCAGCCGCCATGGTACACGATCCCGTAGGCGGTGAAGATCGGGATCGCCATCAGCACCACCATCCACGACGAGTGCACGATCGTCTCGCCCAGCTTGGCGAGGTACAGCCGGAGCCAGTCCACCGGCGCCGAGACGAGCAGGTCCAGGTCGCGGGCCAGGAAGAAGGCGGAGAGCGAAGTGATGATGTTGGAGAGCAGCAGCAGCGAGGCGAACGACAACAGGACGACGCTCAGCCCCTTGGCGGCGAGAAAAGCGCCGACCTCCTGCTGCTGGTGGAAGTAGCGCAGCACCCGGTAGGCGATGCCGAACGCCGCGGTCCAGAATCCCGCCCCGATCAGGATCAGGACCAGCATGCGCGGCCCGGAGCCCTCCCGCTCCTGGCGCAGGCGGGCCAGCGCGCTCCGCCACTTGGGCGTGAGCACGGTCCACAGGCCGGGCTGCGCGATCTCAGGCCTCAAGGATCGATCCGAGTTCCCGGTCGACGATGCCGCCGGTGAGTTTGAGGAAGAGCTCCTCGAGCGTCGCATCGCCCGAGGAGGTCTGGGTTCGCAATTCCGCCATCGTGCCGCGGGCCGCAATCTGGCCGGAGCGGATGATCGCGATCTGGTCGCACATCCCCTCGGCCACCTCGAGGGTGTGCGTACTCATGACGACGGTGCCCCCGCGATTCACGAAGGCGCGGAACAGGTCCTTGAGGAACTTGGCGCCCTTGGGATCGAGCCCCACCATCGGCTCGTCCACCACGATGAATTCCGGGCGGTGCAGCATGGCGCTCGAGATGATCAGCTTCTGCCGCATCCCGTGGCTGTACGATTCCACCAGCTCATGCTTCCACTCGGACAATTCGAAGAGGTTGAGCAGCTCATCCATCCGCCGCTCCACCGAGGCCCCCTCCTGACCGTACAGCGCCGCCACGAATCGCAGAAACTCGGCCCCGGTGAGTTTGTCGTAGACGTACGGCCGGTCGGGGATGAACCCCAGCCGGCTCTTCGCAGCCATCGGGTCCTTGTGGACGTCATCGCCACCGATCGTTATGCTGCCCGCGGTGGGCTGCAGAATCCCCGCCATCATCCGCATCGTGGTCGTCTTGCCGGCGCCGTTGGGCCCGAGCAGGCCATAGAGGCATCCCGACGGGATCTCGAGGTCGATGTTGTCCACGGCGGTAAAGGTGCCGTACCGCTTGGTGAGCCCGGTCAATCGGATCATGGGCGGGGTCCGCCTCCGGCAATCGGTTGGGGGCGCAGCGCACCGAGGCGCCAGACCTGGTCGCTCTCGCGGCCCAGCCGGCCGGTGACGAGGCGGATTCGCCCGGGATCGGCCAGCGGCTGGCCCAGCGCCGGGTCCACCGCGATCCACCCCGACGCATAGACCTCGGCCCAGTCGTGATAGCGGTACCCGCCGGGGACGGCGATGAACCCGCTTACACTGCGGGCGGGAATTCCGGCCGAGCGTGCCATCGCGAGGAAGAGCAGGAGGCGGGCCCGGCCGTCACCTTCCTTCGTCTGAAGCGTGCGTCTCGGACTCCGCAGCGTCACCGCATCGCCCGGAATCGGCTTGATGTTCTTGGCCAGCCAGGCCACCAGATGCGCCGCGGCCACCGCGCGGTCCGATTCGCTTCCCACGACGCTTCGTGCCGTGGCGACGATGCTCGAGTCCCGGAGCGGCACCAGCAGCTCGTCGCCCAACGCATCTAGTGTATCGCGGCCACGCCGAGCCAATGCCCGGGCTCCGCTACCGACGACGACGGTATCACCGAACAGCTGCTGCGATCCTTCGCCGAGCGCTGGGATCGGCTGGGCGGGGAGGGTACCGCCCCCCCAAAGTCCGAGGAGGAAACTACGGGAGCCTTCCGCGGGCCGCGTGGGCGGGAGAGTGTCCAGACGGGCGGGCACCGGATCCGCGGTCACCGGTTTGGGCCGGAGTCCCCGTTCGATCCGGTAATTGATGGCCAGGATCTCGTAGACACCTCGCTCCTGGGTGACTCCCAGCGGGGTCCACACCCGGACCGGCAAGCCATTGGGGTCGATCCAGCGGCGGATGGGCTGCCCGTCCTCGACGGCATCGAGGCGCCAGGCATGGACGGTGTCGTAGCGCGCGATCGCCCACCGATCGCGTGCCGAGTCTCCCACCACGCTGTCCGGAACGATGAAGGTGGACTCGGCGGCAACCGTCTCGAGCCGGAGCCGGCTGCTCAGGTCGACGTGGTCGAAGACCTGGACCTGGAGCGTATCGCCAATGTGAACCTCCCGTCGAGCGGCAAGCCGCAGCCCGATGGCCCCGGGAGGGAGGACCGGTCCGTCGATCCGCTGCCGCAGGGTGTCGGATTCGCCGTTGTTGCTGGTCCGGATCACGGTGAGCAGGGTGTCGTCGCTGATCGTGCCGTCTGTGGTGGTGACGGTGAGCCGCTCGGTGACTGAACCGGTCCACGACCGCAGCCGGAAATCGCGGGTGAGGCGCGAGGAGACCTTCACCACCTGGCGCGACGGCGCGCCGTAGCCAGGGATGGGATCCAGCCTCATCAGTTCATCCAAACGGAGGCCGGCTTCGCCGGTATCCACGATGACGGAGGACACCCCCATTTGGCTGTCCCCGACGGTCACGGCGAGGAACGAGGCGCCCGGCGGCACGAGCCACGGCAGCCCCGCCTTGGGTACCGGCTGGGTATTCGAGAGTTGCCGCCAGGCCAGCCACCCCAGGGCGCCGAGCCAGGCGAGCAGCACCAGCCGTCCGATGATTCCCCTCACGACCCACTCCTTCCCAGCACCGCTTCCACGGTCGGACGGTCCGATTCGTGTTCCAGCACGATGTCGAGCATGCGGCCACCGTGGCCCGGATCGAAACCGGATCGCCACGTTTCCACCAGCAGTGCCGCCGCCTCTTCCACGGGCAGGCCGCCCGGTCCCGCGCCCACCAGCGGTGCTGCCACCTTGTAGAGCTGCCAGGCCTCGGCACGCTGCCAGCCGGAAACCAGCGCACGGCGCACGCCGTCCCGGTCGAGCGAGCGGCTCCGGCTCTGCACCACGAGGTGGATAACGAAGGGGGCCGTCAGGTCGCCGCCGCCGGTGACCACCGCGGCGCCGGTCTCGAGCGGGGACTGTAGCCGGCGCTGGTCGTGCAGCCGCGCGCCCCCCTGGGCATCCAGGCGGACGGCCGCCGGCGTGACCGGCTCGAGGTGCTCGTCTGCGGGGCGGAGGACGGCGTCAACGGCAAGGAAGGCAAGATCATCGACCACCACTCGGATCACGCCGGCCTGGCCTCCCGGGCGCGGCGATACATCTCGCGCGCCTCCTCGGGCCGCTTGAGCCGGTCCAGGACGCGGCCGGCCAGCTGGAAGGCGCGGGCATCTCCGGGCGCAAGCTGAGTGGCCTGTTCCAGCGCCACCAGCGCTGCCGGAAGGTCATTGAGCTGGCTCAGCGCTTCGCCGAGGTAGTAGTGATTCGAGGCCGTGGCCGGCTGCAGCGCGATGGCCCGGCGGAACACCGTCGCCGCTTCGCTCGGCACGCCTTTGCGCCAGAGTACCAGGCCCAGCTGCTGGTGCGCCATCGCCGAGTCGGGGACCAGCCTGAGGGCCCGGCGGAGATCGGCCTCGGCTTCGGGATAGTGCTTGAGCCGACCGTGCACGGTGCCCCGGGCGGTGAGCAGTCCGGCATCATCGGGCGACAGGGTCACGGCGGCATCGAGGTGCTCGAGCGCCGTCTCGGGATCTCCGCCGTTCTCGAGCAGCGCCGCCAGCTCCCGCCGGGCGATGACATGGGCCGGTTCGCGTCCGACCAGTTCGCTCAGCCGTTGCATCGCCTCGAGCGGGCGGCCCCGCGCCGCCGCGTCCAGCGCCCGGCGCAGCTCCCGCTCGGCAGCGGGCATCGAGGCTGCCAGCGGGTCGAGGGCTGGATCGGTTGGAATGTCCCCCGCAAAGGGGCGGAGCGAGAAGCCGGCGTCAAAGGCGCGCCCGACCGGGTCGGCCTCGAGGCCCCGGGTAGTAAACAGCTCGTCGATAGCCTGTTCGCGGCCGGCGGCCCGGCTGCGGCGAGCATGGCGCATGCGATCCGATGGGTGA